>JAISAW010000146.1 GCA_031266515.1 Eubacteriales Family XIII. Incertae Sedis bacterium | reverse complement strand
CTTTATGCGCATGGCACGGGCGCAGGGCGCTTTTTATATTTTGCACCAAAACGAAGGCTTGTACGACTAAATGCGGCCGGCTCCCCCATGGGGGAGTATGGCAGGGATACCCCCCCCCGCGATGAAGCCCCGGTTGCACAATTAAATGGCACACAGGCGCTTGCCTGACTTAACACAACCCTTCGCTCTCCGCAGGGGCGCATTTACTATGGCAATCGACCATGGGTTAAGTATAGATAATTTTCGATTAACCCTTCATGGGCAAACAGGGTTTGCGCGTGATATACTGCCGATGAAAATAAACGGTATTTTCATCGGCAGTATGTTTTGTGGGGCTATACTGCGGCGGGCCCGTGTATCGGACGGCGGTTCGGCGTTCGGGACCAGTCAAGTGAGCATTGGCATTATTTACAGCGGCATTCCGCCGGGAAGGCATCTCACAAGGGAAGGAGAGGAAATGAAAAAGGTATTGGCTGTAATCCTTTTATTTGCGATGGTGCTTGCCTTTACGGCTTGCGGCGGCAGTGATGGAGGGGCTTACAAGATTTATGAGGAAGCCGCAAACAAGATCAACGGTGCCGAATCGGTCAGCATGGACTTCACTCTGGATATGAAGATGACCAGAGAAGCCCTCAATGACGGTGACATGAACATCTCGATGGAAGGGCCCATATCGGTGGTAGGCAGTGGCGGCAAGATTCAAGTGCACATGCAGGCGGCGATGGACTCATTAGGACAGAAGAACAATTTGACCATGTATTACAAAGACGGTTTTGCGTATATGGAAATGATGGGCAGTAAATTCAAGCAGGCGCTCAGCGCGGAACAGGCTATGTCAGGAGCGTCAGCAAAGATCGAGAGTTTTGCAAAAAGCAGCGTGAAGTCATCCAAGGTGGAGGACGCCAGCGGCGGCAAAAAAGCCACGCTTGTTGTGAAGGGCGACGCCTTCAAAGACCAGGTAAACAAAGCCCTCGCCCAGGAAGGCGAAAGCAGAAGCCCTGATATGAATTTCGGCGATGCGACCGTCGTTGTGGTTGTCGATGCTGACGGCAATATCCAGGAGTACTCGGTGGACATGACATTTGACATGGCCATCGGAGGCACAAATGTAAAGACGGTGATGAAGACCAAAATGGGCAATATCAAGATTGGAGGGATCACGATAGACTTCCCTGCCGACCTGAGCAGCTATCAGGAGATGACAGCCTGACGGGATTGACAGGGCTGGCAGCCCGGCGATAGTTTCGGGCGAACTACAAAAAAACGGCCTCGTGCGACATGCGTGCGGCCGTTTTTACGTGATTTACGGGCATCCATGACATTTTTATGGTATTTCCGCGTCGTTTTCGTGTCGAACGTCATTGCACGGCGTACATTTATCGCATATAATTAAGAATCTAATTTTCAGGTCAACTACCCGAAAAGCAGGAACTACTAATTTATCTGTTTGAGCGTGATTGGAGGAGCCAACTGATGAAGAGGAAAATAGCAATACTTATCGCAGTCTTGATGGTCGCGACGCTTACCCTTGCGTCGTGCAGCGGAGGAGGCGGAGGCGGGGAGGAAAAAGCCCAGATCACATCGCCTGCTGATTTTGCGGGCCGCAGCGTCGCTGTCCAGACTGCCACAACCGCCGCCGATGCGATCAACGAGATGAATGAGGAAGGCGACGGCAGCATCGAAGTGCACGAGTACGAAAAGGTGATACAGTGCTTTGACGACCTGCTGCTTGACCGCGTCGAAGCTGTCTATGTTGACAATGTGGTAGCGTCTTACTACACAAGGGACAGCGACGAATACGAGGTCACATGGACCAACGAAGAAGGGGAGCCCATGGGGATCTGCATCGCGAAAGGCAACACAGAGCTCGCTGCTGCGGTAGAGGCAGGTATCGACACCCTCTACTTCACAGGCGAAATGGAAGCACTTGCGAACAAGGAGTTTGGGACAAACCTCACTGAAGGCGTGAGGGATGTGAAAGAGCTGCCTGAAATCCCGACGGGTTTCGCCACGGTCACCCCCGGCAAATTGACAGTAGGCTCGGAAGTCGGATATCCCCCGATGGAATACACGACTGACGACGGGCAGACTTACATAGGGTTTGATATAGAGTTCGCGAAGAAGCTCGGCGAACTGTTCGGGCTTGAGGTCGAGTTCGTAAACACTGCGTGGGACGGCATTTTCGCCGGCCTTGAAAGAGGCCAGTATGACATCATAGCCTCGTCCGTCTCGATCACTCCCGAGCGCCAGGAGAAATATATCCTGACCAAGCCATACGTCAGCAACGCGCTTTGCATCGTCACGAAAAGCGCGATTGGCTCGGAAGCGTAGAGACGGCCCATATTGCACCGCAGTATGAAAGAGCCTGTTCGCACTGCAAGCTGCAAGATACTACAATATAAAAGAACACAAACAGGAATATAAATAGAACGCAGGGAACCCGCCCCGTCGGGTTTCCCTGCGCGTGAGACAGCATGAATGCCATAGAACAAATAATAAACTGGATGCCTGCGCTCGTCAGGGCGTCGGGCTGGACGCTTGCGCTGACTGTGACGTCAGTGTTTGCCGCGCTTGCCATAAGCATATTTTTAGCGCTCGGAAAGATATCGCACAAACCGTATTTGAAGTACCCTTCTTCAGCGTATGTATTCTTTTTCAGGGGGACCCCGCTGTTGATGCAATTGTTTTTCATATATTACGCCTTGCCAAACCTCGTCCCCGCTTTCACGATCAAAAGCAGGTTCATGGCGGCGTTCATCGCGTTTTCGCTGAATGTGGCCGCGTATCTGGCGGAGATCATCAGGGCCGCGATAGAGTCGATAGACAAAGGCCAGATGGAAGCCAGCCGCACACTCGGGCTGTCATACGTCCAGGCCATGCGCCTGGTCATCATCCCGCAGGCCTACCGGCGGATGATACCGCCGATCTGCAACGAATTCATCATGGTGTTGAAAGATACCTCATTGGTGTCCATCATCGCCGTGACGGACCTGACTTTCCAGACGAAGATGATAGCGTCGAACAAGGCGAGCCAGCTTGTATACATACCTTCCATGATAATATATTTGATAATGACTGGATTTTTCACCATCATCTTCAACAAACTTGAGAAGAAATTCGCTATTTATGACTAAGGGCTTATCGAACAATAACATGCAATTTTTCACATGTTATTGTTCGATAAACCCTAAACGGATCTGTAAAGGAGAAATGGAAAGTTGTCGCTGATACGCACTGTGGAAATAAGCAAGACATTTGGCGCGAATGAAGTCATGAGGAAAGTGTCGATGACCGCCGAGCAGGGGGAAGTGATCGCGGTGATCGGCCCGTCGGGTGCCGGCAAGTCGACGCTGCTCAGGGCGCTATGCGGCCTTGAGACCATCACTGACGGAGAGATATATATTGACGACGAGCTTCTTGAGAAGCGAAGCGAAGGCCGGGAAGTCGAAAAGATCAATTCCGAAAGGCGAAAGGAAATGCTGCTCAGGCTCGGCATGGTCTTTCAGAGGTTCAACCTTTTCCCGCACAAGACCGCCCGGGAAAACATCATGCTCGCGCCGATCAATGTCAAAAAAATGAGCACAAAAGAGGCCGAGGCAAAAGCAAATGCCCTGCTCGACAGGGTAGGGCTTTCGGACAAGGCAGACGAATACCCTTCGAGGCTTTCTGGTGGGCAGCAGCAGAGGGTGGCGATCGCCAGGGCGTTGGCCATGGAGCCGGAAGTCATGCTGTTTGATGAGCCGACGAGCGCTCTTGACCCCGAGCTTGTCGGAGAAGTCCTGACCGTGATGAGCGATCTTGCCAAAAGCGGGACTTCAATGATAGTGGTCACCCACGAGATGGGTTTCGCGCGCGAGGCTGCAAACAAGGTCATTTTCATGTGCGACGGAGAGCTCGCCGAAGAAGCGCCCCCGTCGGAATTTTTCAGCAACCCAAAAAATCCGAGGGCGCGGCAATTCCTGAGAAGCATACTCTGACGGCGCGACTTTTTCGGGAGGTACTTGCCAGGTGAACAAAAAAGAGTTTGGCGCCACTATATGCATTTTCCTGACGGCCCTGATATGGGGCGTGGCTTTCACGTTCCAGCTCGTCGGTATGGACACCATGGGGCCTTTCACCTACAACGGCGTCAGATTTCTGATAGGGACCGCATCGCTCATACCCGTCATACTCGTCCTGGACAGGAAGCTGCCCGACAGGCAGGAATCCAGGGCTCTGCTGAAATACGGGCTGCTGTGCGGAGGTGTGCTCTTCGCTGGGAGCAATATACAACAGGTAGGGCTGCTCATGACCAATTCGGCAGGCAAGGCCGGGTTTATCACCGCCCTGTATATCATCATGGTCCCCATCTTCAGCGCATTCGGGGGCAAACGCCCGGGGGCCTTGCTTTGGGTCGGCGCGGCTCTGTCGATGGTGGGGATATACCTCATAAGCATGAAAGAAGGTTTTGGCAGCTTCTCCCTCGGCGACGGACTGCTGCTCACAGGCGCAGTTTTCTTTTCGCTTCATATCATCGTCGTCGATATCTCCGTGGCAAAGGTCTCAAGCCCTGTGAAGCTGTCGTTCATGCAGTTTTTCATCTGCGGGGCTCTGACTACGGCGATAGCGGCATTCGGCGAGGAGATCACTTTCGCCGGATTAAAGGGCGGGATAGTGGCCCTTCTGTACGGAGGGATAATGTCTGCGGGGGTCGCTTATACCTTGCAGGTGGTGGGGCAAAAGTACGTGCCGCCCACCCGGGCCGCCATACTGTTTTCGCTTGAAGCCCTGTTCGGCGTTGTCGGCGCGGCTGTGCTGATTGGCGAGACCATGACCCTTCGCGGCTATGTCGGCTGTGCGTTTATTTTCGCAGGGGTCATCATCTCACAGCTCAGGATCGGTACCGGCAAGGACGCCGGGAAGAAGGCTGGCTGACGCTCTTCCCCGAAATCTAAATATTGCGAAAATTAGACGATGGCGAAAAAAGAGGTTTCATTGCGACCATTTTATGCTATAACATTACGAGCAGAGAGAAGAATTATCGCGCGGACATTATCGAGTAAGACAGGATTTAAGCAAATCGCTATGTTGTTTTGCACGGATTCCTGCGCGGACATTGTTTGAGGAGAACCCGGAGACAGATTTGGAGCTACTAACATTACTGATAGCTATGCCGCTCGTTGCGGCGATAATACTCCTGATAGTAAAGAATAATTCGATAAGAAGGGGCGTGGTCTTCACCTTTGGGGCTGCCATCGCGCTTCTGTCCATTGTCTTTGCCGTCATTTACCTTGGAGGCGGGCCAATAGTGCTGTGGGAAGCGTCGGATTCCGGATTTTCGCTTTTCGCGGGCATCCCTGGATCGGAGCTCGGCGAGCACGTAAGCTTTGGGATGTTCATCCTCGAGATGGCGCTTTCGGCGATCATCATTTTCCTGTGCGTCAGGTACAGGAAGATAGTCCCCTTGGTACTGACGCTTATCCAGGTCCCTCTCGTCGTGTGGTTTGAGTTCACAAAGTCAAAGGCCGCCCATGAGGCGACTCTTTCTTTCGTGAAGATCGACTCTTTCTCAATCATCATGATCCTCATAATCGGCGTCATAGGCTCGCTTGTCTGTGTGCACGCCGCTGGCTATATGAAGGACGACCAGGAGCATGCGGACCACGAGGGCCGTCCCGACAGACGGAGGTTTTTCTTCTTCGTCATGTTCGCATTCCTCTCGGCTATGTTCGGGGTGGTGGTATCGGACAACCTCTCATGGATGCTCTTTTTCTGGGAATGCACTACGATCTGCTCGTTCTTCCTGATCGGATACACGAAGGACGAAGTCGCTATAAAGAATTCGTTCAAAGCCCTTGCCTACAATATGATAGGCGGGATAGCATTCATCACTGCGCTCATCGTGATGGCCTCTTACGAAAGCATCGGCACATTGTCGCTGTCGGGCCTGCTTGACTACGGTGTAGGCAACAAAGCGATGGGCGGGCAGGACCCCGTCGTCAACCTGGTGGTCGGCCTCCTCGTGGTGACGGGCGCTACAAAGGCGGCGCAGATGCCGTTCTCCACGTGGCTGCTCGGCACGATGGTCGCCCCGGCCCCGACATCGGCGCTGCTCCATTCATCGACTATGGTGAAGGCGGGCGTATTCCTGATCATCAGGCTGGCACCTCTTCTGGGAGTGTCTGAGCTTGTGACCATCAACCTCACCCCGGGGCTACTGACAGTGATGCTCGGAGGCGTCACCTTCCTGTTCGCTTCGCTTGCGATGATATCCCAGACAAACGCGAAGAGGGCGCTCGCTTACTCGACGATAGCCAACCTCGGCTTGATCGTCGCCTGCGCGGGGGTCGGGACAGAAGCTTCGGTCTGGGCAGGCATCATGCTCATAATCTTCCACGCAGTCACTAAGTGCCTCCTCTTCCTCTGCGTAGGTACGGTGGAGCACCGGATTGGCAGCAAGGATATAGAGGAAATGGACGGGCTGCTTGGAAAATTGCCGAAGATAACGAGCTATATGATCATAGGCTGCGCAGCGATGTTCCTTGCCCCGTTTGGGATGCTCGTGTCAAAATGGGCGGCTTTGAAAGCCTTTGTCGAAGCGGGCAACTTCTGGATAGTGATGTTCCTCGCGTTTGGCTCCGCAGTATTTCTGTTCGCGTGGACGAAATGGGTGGGCAAGCTCACCGCTGTCATGCCGGACAGGGAAAACCTCGAAAAATCAGTCAGCTTCGAAGAATCCTTTGTCAATGCTTTCCTCGCGCTGCTCACCATCATAACGGCTGTGTCGTTCCCGTGGATATCCGATGGAAGCGTTATCCCATACCTGAACTCTGCTTTCGCTTTGATCCCGACCGGGGATCTCTCGGCTCTGTCAAAAGGGAATATGATCATCATGGTTGTCATGGTGTTGCTGCTTATCATCCTGACTCTGCTGTTTTACGGCAAGGGCAGGAAGAAGAATACCCACCTGTACATGGCTGGCGCCGGCAAAGGCGACGACCTCACATACACGGGTTCGATGCAAAAGACAGTCCATATCCAAAACCGGAATTACTACTTGAATGATATTTTCCCGGAAGACCGTATGGTGAGGCTGGGGACTATCACAAGCGCTGCGGTCCTCGCGGCAGTGGCCGCCTATTACGTGTATATAGGACTTGCTCTTTATACGATGCTGGCAAGCGGAGGGTTTTCTTGATGATATCGTTTTATGGGAGCGAGATAAGCTATTTTCAGGTGATCACCGCCGCAGTTTTCGTCGTCTGCGGTCCCTTGGTGGGCGGGCTGATCGCCGGATTCGACCGCAAGATCACGGCGAGGATGCAAGGCCGGCAGGGGCCCCCTGTCCTTCAGCCTTTCTATGACGTGCTCAAGCTGATGGAGAAGGAGCCGGCGACCGTGAGAGGCAGCCAGGATTTCTATATCATGACATCGCTTATCTTCTGTGTCATAACGGGTGTGTTCTTCTTCGGAGGCGGCAACCTGCTCATGGTGATCTTCACGCTGACGACGGCCGATATCCTGTTGGTCCTCGGAGGCTTCGCGTCGAATTCTTCGTATTCGCAGATAGGCGCGGAAAGGGAGCTCGTGCAGCTCATGAGCACCGAGCCGATGATCATCCTCCTGACGATAGGGCTTTTCCTTGCAAAGGGCAGCTTTGGTGTGGCGGAGATCATATCGGGCGGGCCGGTCGCATTCCCGTATCTGGCGGGGCTGTTCATCGGAGTGCTGTACATATTTACTATCAAACTCAGAAAATCGCCGTTCGACCTTTCGATGAGCCACCATATGCATCAGGAGCTTGTGAAGGGGCTGACTACGGAGTTTTCAGGCAGGACGCTTGCGGCTATCGAGATGATGCACTGGTATGAAAACGTGATTTTCCTCGGGTTCATCTTCCTGTTCTTCGCGAACGGCACACCGCTTTGGTGGGTGCTCGGTATTGTGGTCTGCCTGTTCCTGTATTTCGTGGAAATACTCATAGACAATACCTACGCGCGCATGAGGTGGCAGTTCACCCTCAAATCCGCGTGGGCGGTCACAATTATTTTCGGAGGCGCAAACCTGCTGGTGCTTTACTACCTGCATGCCTCCCAGCTGCTCAGTTAGAAAGGAGGGAGCATGGCGTACGTTACCAAATCACCGTGGGTGATCCATTATGACGGATCGAGCTGCAATGGCTGCGATATCGAAGTGCTTGCCTGCCTCACTCCGATGTACGATGTTGAGCGTTTTGGCATTATCAACAGCGGGAACCCCAAGCATGCGGATGTGCTTCTCATCACCGGTTCGGTGAATGAGCAAAACAAGCCGGTGGTTCAGCAGATATACGATGAGATGCTGCAGCCAAAAGTGGTGGTCGCCATAGGTGCCTGTGCGTGTACCGGCGGGGTGTTCAGGGAATGCTACAATATCATCGGCGGCGCGGACCAGGCCATACCTGTCGACGTCTATGTCCCCGGATGCGCGGCAAGGCCGGAATCGATAATCGATGGCGTCGTCAAGGGGCTCGCTGTGTTGGCTGAAAAGAGAGAAAAAGTGGCAAAGGGAGAGACAGTGACAGAGGGAGAGCAGGCGGAATGACCGGCCAAACGGAGAAAAACCAAAATATAACGACGTTGGGGGCCGACGGGCTTCTCGGCTTCGTACAGGAGCGCAAAATAGAAGGCTGGCGCCTCGGCGTGATGATAGCGAACCTGGCCGATGAGAACGTGGAAGTCATTTACGTTTTCGAAAAGGGCAACAACTTGAGTAACGTGCGTGTGGTCCTCCCTGCGGAGGATCCCGGCATACCGAGCATCACCTTTCTGTACGGGTACGCATTTGTATATGAAAACGAGATACACGACCTATTCGGGGTGGTCTTTGAAGGCCTGCAGCTTGACTTCGGCGGCAACTACTTCGTCACAGCCGAAAAAACACCGTGGAACCCCCTTTTAGCCCGCGTCTCGCCCGAAGCCCTGCAGTCGGACGACGAGATGGGGGACGAAACCGGCTCAGATACAGGGCAAGTGAGCGAAAAGGCAGAGGAAGGAGGAGAAGGCTGATGGCAAAGAGGACCGTCATACCGTTCGGGCCGCAGCATCCGGTTCTTCCTGAGCCTGTGCATCTGGATCTTGTTCTCGAAGACGAAACTGTCGTCGAGGCGATTCCGTCGATAGGCTATATCCACAGAGGACTTGAGAAATTAGTTGAGAAACGCGAGTGGCCGGAGATGGTTTCCGTCATTGAGCGTATATGCGGTATCTGCAGCTTCGGACACGGGATGGGTTATTGCCTTTCGATTGAAGGGAATATGGGGATACAGATTCCGGAGCGCGCGGAGTACCTGCGCCTCATATGGCATGAGCTCGGCAGAGTGCACTCACACCTGCTGTGGCTCGGCCTGCTCGCCGACAGCTTTGGCTTTGAAAGCCTGTATATGCATACTTGGAAACTCAGGGAAACGGTGCTTGACCTGTTTGAGAGGACGACCGGCGGGCGCGTCATCTTTTCGGTATGCAAAGTGGGAGGGCTTCGGCGTGACGTTGATGCGGATACGCTTGCATTGATGGAGAGGAAGCTGACCGAACTCGTCCCCGAGATCGAAGAGCTGGCGAAAGTTTTCATTGAAGACAGCAGTGTGGGGAGCCGCCTCAAGGGAGTCGGCGTACTCACGGCGGAAGAAGCTGCCGCGCTCGGGGCAGTAGGCCCTGTGGCAAGAGGCTCCGGGCTGAGGATGGATGTCAGGCTTGAAGAAAAAGACCGGCTTTATGTGGATCTTGGCTTCGAGCCTTGTGTCGAAACTGCAGGGGATTCCCATGCCAGATGCGTGGTCAGGATAAGGGAACTGTTTCAGTCGATCGAACTCATCAAAGCTGCGATACAGCGCATCCCGGACGGAGAGGTATCCGTCCCGGTGAAAGGGAACCCGGAGCGTGAGTATATTGCCAGAGTCGAACAGCCGCGAGGCGAAGCATATTATTACAGCAAAGGCGCAGGCGAGAAGTTCCTGAAGAGGATCAGGGTCAGGACTCCTACCAATGCCAATATCCCGGCCATGGTGAAGACACTTGCCGGAGCGCAGTTGGCGGATGTCCCCATCCTTATTCTTACGATAGATCCCTGTATAAGTTGCACGGAGAGGTAGGCGCATGAAATTTCTGAGCATGGGGAAAGTCGTACTGAGAAGCCTTTTTGGCAAGCCGAGCACCTACGGCTACCCGTTCACACCCCGCGAATATCCGGATACGTTGAGAGGCGCGATAGGCATAGATATAGACGCCTGTATCTTTTGCGGCCTCTGCGCGCGCAAGTGCCCGACGGACGCCATCGAAGTGAACCGCCAGGAAAAGAGCTGGACTATAAAGCGCATGCAGTGCGTCTACTGCTCGTACTGCGTGGATACCTGCATGAAGAACTGCCTCTGGACGGAACACACCCATGTCGTCCCTGATACGGTCAAACAGGTGGATACATACAAGCAAGAGCCCCCGGAGGCCGAAGAGGAAGCCGCGGAGGAACAGCTTGAAACTCCAGCAAGCACGGAAGCCTCTCTCGGGCAAACCGATTCCGAATCGGCCGGGCAGGCTGAAACCCCTGAACCCCAGGAGGGCGAACCGGCGGATGCATGAACTTCCGGCCGTACAGCAGATAATCAAAATTGCCTGCGAAAAAGCGGCTGCTGAAGCGGCTTCGAAAGTAGTGAACATCAAGCTTGTGGCCGGCGACAGGTCGGGGTTCATAGGCGAATCCATCATGATGTATTTCGAAATCGCGGGTCGTGGCACTGTGTGCGAAGACGCGAATATAGAAATAGAGACAGTGCAAAGCAAATTGAAGTGCGCCTCCTGCGGCGCACTTTTTGTACGTAAGCCCTTTGAATTTTCGTGCCCCGAATGCGGCGGCGAAGGCAGCCCGACAGACATCGGGAGAGAATTTTATATCGACAGCATCACTTTGATGTAATAATCTTACTGTGTCGCCAACTAAACACCCGTGTTTAGTGGTGCACTTGGGATGTAAAGGTTATTTCCAAACAGTTCCTAAGGCATCCCGGCTGATAGTTTGGCGGCACAATAATGCGGATGAGAAAAGAGGCGGATATGGACGCTGCAAAAGATCTTAGGAAGCTTATAGACGAGGCCGGGCATATAGTTTTTTTCGGCGGGGCCGGGGTGTCGACCGAAAGCGGGATACCGGATTTCCGTTCCGAGAAAGGGCTGTACCATGCCAGGCTTGATTATGGGCGCAGCCCTGAAGAGATGGTGTCACATTCGTTTTTTGCAGGCGATACCGATACGTTTTATCGCTACTACAGGGAAAGCCTGGTTTTTGATGAAGCGAAGCCAAATCCCGCGCACCTTGCCCTTGCCGCGCTTGAGAAAGCCGGCAAAGACATCGCCATCGTCACCCAAAACATTGACGGCCTGCACCAGAAAGCCGGCTCAAAAAAAATATATGAGCTACACGGGTCGGGGCAGAGGTACTACTGCCTGTCTTGCGGTGCAGCGTACGATCTCGGTTACATACTCGATGAAAAGCATTGCAGTGCACCCGGGAAAAATACGAAGTACGTGCCTTATTGCGAAAGCTGCGGCGGCATCGTGCGGCCTGACGTGGTGCTGTACGAGGAAGGATTGGACTCCTCCGTCATAGCGGGCGCTGTTTCGGCGATAGAGAAGGCAGACTTGATGATAGTCGGCGGCACGTCGCTCGTAGTCTACCCGGCGGCGGGCTTTCTGAATTACTTCAGCGGAAAAGATCTTGTCTTGATAAACATGAGCCCCACAGACTATGACGGCAGGGCAAGCCTGGTCATAAGGGAGCCTATCGGCAAAGTCTTTGAAAGGCTTGGATGTTCAGGAGGCTCGGTCTATAAATGATGGTTGAGAGAAAGAGGTGAACAATGGTCAGTAAGAAGAGAGCGCTTATCAGTGTGTCCGACAAGACGGGAGTCGTCGAATTTGCGAGAAGCCTCGCAGCGCTGGGTTTTGAAGTCGTATCCACCGGTGGTACGCGCAGGGCGATAGCGGACGCAGGGATACCTGTGACCGGAGTGTCAGAGATCACCGGCTTCCCCGAGTGCCTCGACGGCCGCGTCAAGACCCTGCACCCTACGGTGCACGGAGGGATACTCGCCATGAGGGGCAGGCCCGAACACATGAAGCAGATATCGGAACTCGGGATAGATCCGATAGATGTCGTAGCGATCAACCTGTATCCATTCAAAGAGACGATACTGAAGGAAGATACGACCCTTCCCGTTGCGATAGAAAATATAGACATAGGCGGCCCGACCATGCTGAGGAGCGCGGCAAAAAACCACAAAGACGTGGTCGTCGTGTGCGATCCCGCCGACTATGCTTCCGTCATAGAGGGTCTGAAAAGCGGCGAAGGGCTGGGCTATGATGAAAAATACAGGCTTGCGCTCAAGGTGTTCGAGCATACCGCCGCCTACGACGCGCTCATAGCGTCCTGGTTGAGAAAAGAAAAAGATCTGCCGCTTCCTGATGCTCCGACTTTCACGTACGAAAAAATCCAGGATCTGCGTTACGGTGAAAACCCTCACCAAAAGGCGGCGTACTACCGGGAGGTACAGACTCCGGCAGGGGCGCTAGTGAACGCAAAGCAGTTGCACGGCAAAGAGCTTTCATTCAACAATATTAACGACACAAACGGCGCCATTGCCTGTCTTCGGGAGTTTGACGCCCCCACCGTGGTGGCGGTGAAGCACGCAAACCCCTGCGGGGTTGGTACGGCACCTGGCATATATGAGGCCTACATGAAGGCTTATGAGGCTGATCCCGTTTCCATCTTTGGCGGGATAATAGCGGCGAACAGGCCTGTCGACCTCGCCACTGCGGAGGAGATAGGAAAGATATTCGTCGAAATAGTGATAGCTCCTGCGTTCGATGAAGACGCACTGGCCTTCCTCTCACAGAAGAAAAATATACGCCTGCTCGAACTTGCTTCCATCGCGGAAAAAGCGCCGGCAGGCAGTATCGATATCAAAAAAGTCGACGGAGGCATTCTCATCCAGGATATAGACAACGAAATATTCGAAGAATCCGAACTGGAAACCGTAACGGAAAAGCAGCCGACAGCAGAACAGCTCGAAGACATGAAGTTTGGGATGAAAGTGGTAAAGCACGCCAAGAGCAATGCCATAGTGATAGCGAAAGACGGGATGACCCTCGGCGTAGGCCCGGGCCAGACAAACAGGATAGGCGCCGCGAGGATAGCCCTGGCAGGGCCCGACCGCGAAGGAGAGGCTCCAGACCTCAGTGGCGCGGTCATGGCGTCGGATGCATTCTTCCCCTTCCCTGATTGCGTGGAAGCCGCGGCTGCGGCCGGAATCGCTGCTATCATTCAGCCGGGCGGCTCGCTTAAAGACGAGGAATCGATCAGGCGCTGCAACGAGCTCGGCATAGCGATGGTGTTTTCGGGGATAAGGCACTTCAAGCATTAAGTCGAGCTGAGCGACGGCAAAGCAAGTTGATATTTCTGGGAGTGAAACGGCAGCTGGGTTACGAAGCAACATCACAACAAAAGCGCACATCCAAAGCGACAAAGGAAAAGAGGCAAACGATAACGATGAAAGTATTGATAGTCGGAGGCGGAGGGCGTGAACACGCCATAGCCTGGAAACTGAAACAAAGCCCGCTCGTGACGGAGATAGTCTGCGCGCCGGGCAACGGAGGGATCGCGGAAATCGCCCGCTGTATACCGGTGCAGGCCGAAGATCTGGACGGGATCGTGGCCCTGGCCGAGAAAGAGCTGCCGGACCTCGCGGTGATTGGTCCCGAGACGCCGCTTGCCCTGGGCATCACTGACAGGCTCGAAGCTCTTGGAGTCAAAGTATTCGGGCCGAATAAAAAATGCGCGCAGCTCGAAGCGAGCAAGTCTTTCACAAAGCGTTTCCTTGAGAGGCACGGCATACCCACCGCGCGTTACAGGGAGTATACGGACAAGGACTCGCTCATGGCGGATATCGGTATATTCGGGTTTCCGATGGTGCTGAAGGCGGATGGCCTTGCCGCTGGCAAAGGCGTCATCATAGCCAAAGACAGGGCGGAAGCCGAAGCGGGGATCAAGCAGATCATGGGCGTCCGCGAGTTTGGCGCCGCGGGCGACCGCGTGGTGGTCGAAGAGCTGCTGCGGGGCACGGAAGCGTCGGTGCTCTGCTTTGTCGACGAGAGCTCGATCATACCCATGGAATCAGCCCAGGACTACAAGCGGATTTTCGACCGCGATGAAGGGCCGAATACAGGAGGCATGGGAAACTATTCGCCGAGCCTGCTTTTTTCGGATGAGCTGGATTTGAAGGTCGCCGAAGAGATACTCCTCCCGACATTCGAAGGGTTCAAAAAAGACGGCCTTGACTTCCGCGGTGTACTTTTCGTGGGGCTTATGCTCACGAAAGACGGCCCAAAAGTGATAGAATTCAATAATCGCTTTGGAGACCCGGAGACCCAGGCTGTCCTGCCCCGGCTGAAAACCGACCTTGCGGAGATAATGCTTGCAGTCGCAGACGGCCGGCTTGCGGATACGGAAATCGACTGGGACTACGACTTGCGCACAGTGTGCGTGGTGATGGCGTCAGGAGGCTATCCCGGCTCTTATGAAAAAGGCAAAATCATTTCGGGGCTCGGAAGCCTGCCGGAAGACGCACTTGTTTTCCATGCGGGGACGAGGGCAAGCGAAATCGGGGATCTGTTGACCGACGGTGGCCGCGTACTAGGCGTGGTCGGACGTGGAGGATCGCACGAGGAGGCTGTCGCAAAGGCTTATGAAGGCGTGGGACGTATTTCGTTCGAAGGGGCCTGTTACAGAAATGATATAGGCGCGATATACGACTCCGGTGAGTAAGGGCTTGTCAGACAATAACAGGCTAAAAACAGTATATTGCTATTTGACAGGCTTTAAACGTATGGAATTTGATAAAATAAAGAGATGAAATTAGCTGATGTACTTAAAGGGATAGATTGCAATATCACAGCGGGCTCGCTTGATATTGATATAGCGGGCATCGCATCCGACAGCCGAAAGGTCGACCGGGGATACCTGTTCGTCGCGCTGCCCGGCAGAAATTCGGACGGGCATGACTATGCTGAGGAAGCTGTGGCACTCGGTGCCGCTGCTGTGGCCATCATGCGAAAGGGGCATGAGGTCTTCAGATGCGGGGCACCTGGGCAGGCTACTGTGATAGAGACGCGAAATACGAAGAATATCCTGTCCCTCCTTGCGAATAACTTTTACGGGCATCCGTACAGGGATACAAACCTGATCGGCGTCACCGGCACAAACGGCAAGACGTCGGTCGCTACCATGCTGAGCAGCGTACTGTCTGCCCTCGGCCGCAAGACCGGGCTTATCAGCACCATCGGGACCGTCTTCGAAGGTGAAGAGCTTGATGTCAACAGGACGACGCCGACGACACCGGAAGCCATCGAGCTTGGCGAAATACTCGATATCATGAGAAGAAAAGGGGCGAAAGACGTAGTCATGGAAGTCTCGTCAATGGGGCTTAAGATGAAGAGGGTGTCGGCGATGGAGTACGCTGTGGGGGTCTTTACAAACATCAGCCCCGAGCACATGGACGACCACGGCACGATGGAGGACTATGGGGATTCAAAAAAAATGCTGTTCCCTCTATCGCGGAGCGTAGTCGTGAATGCAGACGACCCTTTCGCCACTGAAATGCTTTCGGCAGCAATCGGAAAGAAAGCGATACGTTTTGCTATCCTTGACGTCTCGGCGGATCTCACTGCGGAAAACCTTCTTTTTTCGAACGACAAGGTCATCTTTGATCTCGTACTGAGGGATGGCCGAAGCGGCGCGGAGGAATATCGGAGAGAATTGTCACTTGATATCCCGGGGCAGTTTGCGGTATACAATATCCTTGCGGTGACAGGCATTTGCCTGCAGCTCGGGATAGATATAGATGAAGTGGCGAATGTCATCGCCGGCGGGCAGATAAACCTCGAAGTGCCGGGGCGCTACGAGATCGTGATGTCGGGCGATGGCGTGACAGCCATCGTTGACTACGCACATACGGCGGGTGCGCTGGAAAACCTTCTCAGGACCGTAAGGCAAAATTCGTCGTATGGCAAGATCATATCCGTATTTGGCTGCGGAGGGGACCGCGACCCTTCGAAGCGCGCGCCGATGGGTGAGATTTCCGGAGGTATAGCGGACGTCACTTTCATAACCTCGGACAACCCGCGGTCGGAAGAGCCGGAAGCTATCATAAGCATGATAGAGAAAGGGATCAAAAAGACCGGAGGTAAGTATCGGGTCGAGCCCGACAGGAAAAAAGCTATTACAAAAGCCATCGCGGCAGCGCGTCCCGGGGACGTGGTCGTGATAGCAGGGAAAGGCCATGAGCCTTACCAGATATTGAAAAACAGAACCATAGAGTTCGACGACAAAAAAACAGTATCGGAGATTTTTGAAGGGAGGAAGGAATGAGCAGAAAAACAAACAGAAAAGTGCTCATAGTATTCGCGGTATTGCTCGTATTGAGCCTGCTTGCGGCATACGTATTGCCCTTTACGACTTTCGCGGAGACAGCCGGCGGGAATATCATCTTAAGTGAAACCCCGACGCCTGACCCCGATCCGACTCCGGAGCCTGATCCCGACCCTGAACCGGATCCTGAGCCCACGCCTGATCCGACTCCGACCCCTGACCCGACGCCCACACCTGAGCCGGCGATGTCGATCACCATAAAGGGGGCACCGTCGAGCATGACCGTGGGGGACACCATCAGCCTCAGCTACGATCTCAGGAACGCAGGCGACGGAGTGAGCGTCATATGGTCCACTTCGGACGCGAATGTGGCGACAATCGATACGAACGGGATCGTCAAGGCGGTAGGTGTCGGCGCTGCTGAGATCATCGTAGCCGCCGGCGATGTCAGGGATACTGTAGTCATCACGATAAACAGCCGGCTGCCCGACGCGATAAACATCGTCGTCAAAGAGTCGGGGTATCCCGTCAAAAACGGGAAGATCTCAATAAAGCTCGATGATGTGGTCCATCTTGATATGTCGCTGTCGCCGGATGGGTCGAAGCTCCCGGACGATACCAAAGTTAATTGGAGCGTAAGCGATGAAAATGTGATTTCACTGACGGATACCCTGGAGCTTACGGGCTTGGATAAGGGCGAGGCGACCATCACGGTCACCGCCGGCGGCCTCACAGGAAACTTGGGCGTCATAGTGAAGGAAGGCGGTATCAGTACGCCTCTGCTCATCCTCATCATCATAGCCATAATAGCGGCGGTAGCCGGAGTCATCATGCTGTTTGCCTACAGGCGAAAGAAGGAAGAAGACGAAAAATTGCAGCGAAAAAAAGCCTCCGAAGCCAGACGCCAACGCGAGATGCGCATCAGGGAAGAGGGGCGCGCGGAAGGTACTCAGGAAGGCTACATCAGAGGCTATAAGGATACGTCTTCGAGCGGTGACACGAATACGAAGATATACGGCCAGTCCATGGGCATCCCTGGAGACGAGGGCCGAAGCACCAAGATATACGGCCAGACAGTGGGTGCCGACCGCCCTGACGGAAGTTACGTCGAAGGTGAAGAAAGGCCTTTTGATATCGACGACATAGAGGATTAGCGCCAAGTCGCTGAGAGAAAACGATATATGGATTTGAATTTAGATACGGAAGCCATGAAAAAGAAAGTGCTGACGGAGCACATAGACAAAGCAGGAAGCATAGTAGGGGAGGCTATGAAAAAAAACAAAGGGTTCATACACGAATTCAAGGAATTCGCGCTCAGGGGCAATGTCGTGGACATGGCCATAGGTATAGTGATAGGCGCTGCATTCAGCACAATCGTGAACTCATTTGTGAACGATATCATAATGCCGCTTATCGGCGCTATCACGTCCGGAAAGGATTTCTCTTCGCTCGGATGGAAATTCGGGCCCGAGGCGACTGACGTGCTTCGTTACGGCACCTTCATCCAGGCAATCCTCAACTTCTTCATCATAGCACTTGCCATTTTCACGGTAGTCAAGATATCCAACAAAGCCTTCAACCTAAACAAGGAAAAGGAAGACCCCGAACCACCGCCTCCGACAGAGACAGAGCTGCTCGCCGAAATCAGGGATTTGCTCAAAGACGAAAAGGGCGGGTGACCCATCCATCCCCCCGCTTCCCAACACAAAAGGGACGGAGATTGTTGTGTTTAATATGCTGAAACCCGGCCTCAGACACCACGTTTCAGCATATTATAAATTTGTCAAAAATCATATTTATTGAAATATCAACATTAACAACCAATACTGAATAATATAAAGTGCTGAAACCTGGTCTCAAATACCATGTTCCAGCATTTTATAAATCAGAAGTATAAGCATGGCCGAGCGGATAAGCGGCGTAAAAACAGGGTGAAGCCCAATGACCATGAGGAATTCTTGTTGTCATAGGGTAAAGCGATAGAGACCGATATCACTCAGTGCTTCGAACCTGTTGACCAGCAACCCCTCGTCCGCCTGGATGGGGGATTTTTGCAAATAATTCTTGACAGAGATAAAGTCCATAGCTATAATTTCTTTAGGAAAATAGTTTAAGAAAATTGTTTCGTACATAATGTTGCAAGGAATGCATACATGAGGAAAAAAATATTGGTCGTAGGCAGCTTGAACATGGACATGGTGGTTCGGGTGAAATCCATGCCACTTCCCGGGGAGACGGTTTACGGCGGGGGCTTGACGTATCTTCCGGGCGGGAAAGGTGCCAACCAAGCCGCCGCCGTTGCGAAACTGGGTGGAGATACAGCAATGATAGGTTGCGTCGGGGACGACGCTTTTGGAGCAAAACTCTCAAACGAGCTGAAAGCCATGAATGTTGACGAAAGCGGCATTTCCCGCGTCATTGGCGTGACGACGGGGCTTGCGGTCATTTATGTCGATGATGGCGGCGGCAACAGTATCGTCGTTGTGCCTGGTGCCAATCACACCTGCGATACCGCCCGTATACAGTTACATGAGGATATGATCGCGCACTGCGATTATGTGTTGTTGCAAATGGAAATTCCACAAAGCACGGTTTATAACACGATTCGATTGGCGAAGACGATGGGGAAGACGGTCATTCTGAACCCGGCGCCTGCGCCGACATTCATTCCTGAAGACATATTGCGACTGGTGGACTACTTGACGCCGAACGAGCACGAAGCTGTAACCCTTGCCGGCGGCGACGCGGCGATGCGGCCGGAAGAAGCCGCCTGCATCCTGAACGGCAAAGGCGCAGGAAAGGTCGTTGTCACGTTGGGGGGAAAGGGCGCACTTCTGTCGGCGGACGGTACCTGCACGTATTTCCCCGCTCGGGAAGTGCGGGCGGTCGATACGACGGCGGCGGGCGATTGTTTCAACGGCGCTTTTGCCGTGGCACTGTCAGAGGGCATGGACGAGGCGCGGGCAATCGCCTTTGCCAATCGCGCGGCGTCGATAGCCGTAACGCGTGCAGGTACCCAAAACTCGATGCCTGCGCGGGAGGAAGTCGACGAAATTTCGGAGATATGGAATGAGAAATGAGGCAAAATCATGAAGACGAAAATTCTGATCGACACGGATTTGGGCGATGATGCGGACGACGCCGCGGCGCTCATCATGTCCTTGCATTCCCCGGAGCTGGAGATTTTGGGAATTACGACGGTGCTTCACAATACGCGGAAGCGCGCTGCGATGGTTCTGGATTTGCTGCGCAGGTATGGCAGGAACGATATCCCTGTACACTGCGGTTATGGCCGGCCGCTGATTGAAAGGTTGCCTTATGAGGAATCGCCGGTGCAATATGCAATTTTGCCGGATGACCGAGGTGTGCCGGAAGGCGATGAAAACGACGCAGTGGGCTTCATAATACGGACGGCGGCGGAGTATCAGGATGTGACGATCGTGGAGATGGGGCCAATGACAAATCTCGGCATGGCGTTCTATAGGGCACCCGACATCATGAAGAGTGTTCGAGTCGTCGCTATGGGCGGGGATTTTGCGGGCGGTGGGACAGAGTGGAATATGCAATGCGACCCGGAGGCAGCAAGGCTTGTAATGGACGGCGCAGGGCGGCTTGAAATGTTTGGCTTGGATGTCACGAAGCATCTGCTTGTAACGCCGGAATTTTTGGAACAACTCTGCCCTCCGGATAACGAATGTATGGCGTACTGGCGTAGCGGCGCGAAAATTTATTGCGAAACGACGGGTTGGAAACTGATGCTTCATGATGCGCTGCCGATTGCGTACCTCATTGACCCCTCTGTCGCGCGGCTGCGTCGCGGCGATTACACGATCGAGCTGTCCGGTGCCTTGACGCGGGGGAGCATCGTGTCCAAAACGGATATATATGAAATTGAACCGGAATCCGAGCGGGATTTTTTCTATGCGTATGCAGAAGGATTGAATAAGGAACAGTTTTATGAATTGGTGAAAGAGCGTTTGTATTGATTTGGATTGATATGGAGGTATAACGATGCATGAAAAAAAGAAAAGCCCCTTTTCCCCGCGGTTTACGACCGCATCGCTGGCACTGATTCCCGCCGCAATAGGTATTAACTTTGTCGGGAAATTGGTGGTGAGCCTGTTGAAGCTGCCTTTATGGATGGATTCCATCGGCACGATCCTGGCGAGTATGCTTGCAGGACCGTGGATCGGCGCGATCGCAGGCGCGGTGAATAACGTCATCTATGGGTTCCAGGATCCGATATCCATTCCCTACGCGCTCACAAGTGTCGCGATGGGCGTTACCGTAGGCGTCATGGCGCACTACGGTTGGACGAAAAGCTTTTGGCGGGTGATAGTGTTGGCGCTTGTGATGTGCGTCATCTCGACCATCGTATCCGTGCCAATCAACATCATCTTCTGGGAAGGAATGACAGGCAATGTCTGGGGCGACGCGGCATACGGCATTATTCTGGCGAAAACGCATTCCGTACTGCTTGCTTCTACCATAGATTCGCTCATCATAGGCATACCCGACAGTATCGCTTCGGTGATTATCGCCTGGGGCCTGTTTAAGGCTTTGCCAAAAAATCTGTTGCAACTGTATAAGACGAATACGGATGTTGAGGAATTCTAACCGCATAATGATGTCTGCAAATCGCCCGTGAAGCAGGAAGGTTATCATGAAATCGCTGAGCCTGTACGTAGAACGTGATTCGTTCATCCATCGGGTAGACCCGATCACGAAGCTGTTTTATATCTTTGCGGCCATCATTGTCCCGTTCGTGATGAAGGATTTGACTGTGAGCATTGTATGTGCTGCCGTAAGCCTTATCCTTCTCGCGGTCGGGAAAGTGCTGAGAAACGCAATCACAGTCTTTGCCTGCCTGTTTCTGATTATGATTACGATCTTTCTGATACAGGCGTTGGCGAACATCAACAACGCCACGGTCGTATTTTCCATTTCCGGCATACATTTTTACGCGGAAGGAATGATAAATGGCGTTAAAATCATCATGCGCATGACAGATATGGTTGCCGCTTTTCTGATTCTCATCCTGACGACGAAACCCTCGGATCTCGTCGAGGATCTGATCCGCGCCGGGTTCTCCCCGCGCATCGGCTATGTGATCATGTCGATCTTTCAGATTGTGCCGCATATGGCCGGCGCCATCGATGTCATCACCGATGCCCAACGTGCCCGGGGCGTTGAAACAAAAGGCTCGTTGCCCGTACGTATAAAGGCTTTTTTGCCGCTGCTGGGCCCGGTTGTGCTCAATTCGTTTATGAATACGAAAGAACGCGCAATGGCTCTGGAAGTGCGGGCATTTGATGCGAAGAACAAGAAATCATTCTTGAACGAAGCTGTAAATTTTCGCCATGCCATGGCCTACAGAGTCCTGTTTGTCCTGTTAGCCGTTTCGGCGGTGGCTTGGCGCGCAGGGGGTGTTTTGCTGTGAAAAAGGTGATTGTGGAAAATCTCAAGTATAGATATCCCGCGATGAAACAGCTCGCCTTGGACGAAATCTCCTTTGAGGTCGAGGAAGGGGAGAAAATCGGTGTTATAGGGCGAAACTCGTCCGGGAAGTCCACGCTCTGTCAGGCATTGGTCGGTTTGACTCCACATTTTTACAAGGGTACATACGGCGGCAGGGTCATCGTTGACGGCTTGGAAATCAAACACGCAACCGTCAGCGAAGCGGCGTTGAAGGTGGGCATCGTGTTTCAGAATCCCTTCACGCAGGTGACGGGTGCAAAACTGACCGTTTACGAGGAAGTGGCGTTCGGGCTTGAGAACATGGGCTTGTCGCGCGCGGAAATGATCGAGAAAGTTGACCGCGCGTTGCATCTGTTGAATATTTATCCCTTCCGTAATCAAAACCCGTTCAGCTTGTCCGGCGGGCAGATGCAACGTATGGCCATCGCAGGCATTATCGCCATGCGCCCGAGCATTATCGTGCTTGACGAACCGACTTCGCAGTTGGACCCGCAGGGGACCGAAGAAGTGTTTTCCGCCATGGACGAATTGAGCGCCGAAGGCATGACGGTGGTCATCGTGGAACACAAGATGGAAAAGGTAGCCCAATATTGCGACAAAATACTCGTGATGAAGGATGGAAAGCGGGCGGCGTTCGACACGCCTGCAAAGGTTTTCTCGCGGGACGACCTGTCGGAATTGGGCGTATGCGCGCCGGTTTACACAAATATCTGCAAGGCTCTGGGCAAAAAGGAAGGCGCGTACTATCCCGTCACGCTGGCGGGCGCGGCGCGCGTACTGGGGGCGAGACGATGATTTCTGTACAAAACCTGTGGTTTTCATATGAACCGGACGACAGAAAACGGCCGAATCCGGACAAAAAGTACGCACTGCGCGATATCAGCCTTGAGATCGACAAGCGCCCGACGGCCATAATCGGGCAAAACGGCGCGGGGAAAACGACATTCGTCCGCATCCTCAAAGGGTTGCTGACGGCAAATCGTGGGGCGGTTACTGTCATGGGGGAGGATGTGAGCCGGACGACAGCCGCGAGGCTCGCCCGGAATATCGGCCTCGTGTTTCAAAACCCGAACGACCAGTTGTTTAAGAAGACTGTCATGGATGAGGCGATGTTCGGCCCTCTGAATATAGGCATGGGCGAGGGTGCGGCGCGAAAGAGCGTAATGCGTGCGCTTGACATCATGGAACTTTCGGACAAGTTGGACACGAATCCGCATGACCTTGCGCTTTCGGACAAGAAGTTGCTGTGTATTGCGTCCGTCAT
Source organism: Eubacteriales Family XIII. Incertae Sedis bacterium (assembly GCA_031266515.1). Classification (GTDB taxonomy): domain Bacteria; phylum Bacillota; class Clostridia; order Peptostreptococcales; family Anaerovoracaceae; genus JAISAW01. The sequence goes on along the minus strand of JAISAW010000146.1, from coordinate 19,515 downwards.
GGCGATGGACACGGATATCATCATCTTGGACGAACCGACGATCTCGCAGGATTATGTCGGCAGGGAGAAGGTGAAACGTGTGATCCGGCTCCTGAGGGACGAGGGGAAATCGGTCATGACGATCATCCATGATATGGATTTTGTGGCGGAATGTTTCGAGCGGATAATTGTGTTCAACGAAGGAGAAAAATTGCTTGACGGCGGCGCAAAAGAGGTTTTTTCTGACGCAGAGATGCTGAAAAAAGCGCATTTGGAACCGCCGTACGCGTTGCAATTGGCAATAAGTATGGGACTTGGCGAGGTCTGCCTGACGGAAGCGGATGTCATCCGTTGCATGATGGAGGCTTAGGATTTGGCTCAGATTTGTCCAGCAATTGTGTAGCTGCGAGACGAAGCTGAGTCGCAGCAAGCGCGGCTCAGGTTGCAAATCTCCGGTGTACGTGTGAATTCGACAAATCTTAAAGGGGAATAATAATCAGGCGTTCCGCATATACAGTTCCAACGTGGTTTTGTCTATCATTGCCGGCACCGTACCCTGACGTGAAACAGCAAAGCCTGCTGCGCACATTGCGTACTCGATGGCGCGTTCTGCCGTCTCGCCGTCTGCCAGTTTTACCGCGAACGCCGCAATAAAAGCGTCCGCGCCACCTGTCGTATCCACCGCCTTAAACTCATAAGCAGGAAAGTACCGCCCGTCGCTGCCGGAGCTCCGCCAATAACAGCCCACGTGCCCCAACGTTATGACGACGGCCCCAACGCCTTTCTTCAGAAAGAATGCCGCCTGTTTTTCGGGTTCGGCCTCGCCCGACAGCAGGCTGGCTTCCTGTGCGTTCGGCATGAAATAGTCGATTTTGCGGTATAATTCGTCCGGCAACGCCTCGGCCATTGAGGGTTTCAGCATTGTAAGCGCCCCCTCTGCCTTCGCCAGTTCTGCCGCGAAGCAAACGGCGTCCATCGGGATTTCGGTCTGTAACAGACAAAAACGTGCGTTCCCAAACAATTCTTTTTGTGCTTCAATATCATGCGTGGTCAGCAGATAGTTCGCGCCGGGATAGATGACGATGGAACTCTCCCCATCTCTTTGAACGTATATATACGCCTTCCCTGTATCGCGTTTCCGGTCGGCCGAAACGCCGCGTGTGTTTACGCCGTGCTCATGCAGGCAGTCATAGACTTGAATGCTGTCATAATCCCGTCCTACCTTGCCGATCAAGGCCGAACTTGCGCCCAATTTCGCGACCGCGACGGATTGGTTCATCCCCTTGCCGCCAGGCAACGATACGCAATGCTCCGCAGTGATAACCGCACCCATCTGCGGCGGAGACGTCACTTGAACCATAACGTCAATATTGATGCTGCCGACGACGAGGATATTTTTGTCCGGGGACTTTGGCGGGGCGACGGAGTTTCCGTCGCGGCGGAGCGGTTCGCACACGAAAGCACAGGCCGGTTCCCCGGTTGCCTCGATTTGTGCGATAAGTTTTTCCGCAATATACTGTCCGTAAGCGCCATAGGGAACCGCCAGATTTGTCACGCCGGGATAGAGGGTTTCTCCGGCGTTTTTGCCGGTTATGCAGACGATGGACAATTCCTCCGGTATTTGACAGTGCTGTATCCTTGCCATATCGTATATCCGCAATGCGGCCGCTTCCGAAGCGCAGATAAGTGCTGTCAGTTTTGCCTGCTGGATCCAACCGAAGAGGTTTGCTTGCATCGGATAAACCTGCTCATCTTCCCGGAAAGGGATATTGCTCTCGAACAGGTATCGCCGGATGCCTTGCAGATAAAGCTCCGAATAGCGGCTTTCATCCCCGATATAACCAATTCCTGTGTGCTTCTGTTCGACCAATAGTTGCGCGGCCGTAAATCCTGCATCTGCGTAATCGATGCCGCCATCCTCGCCGGGGGCAGGCAGCGTGGCGCAGACAATCCGGTTCTTCCGAAAATGTGCTTCATGTGCGCGGCTGTCGTCCGAAAACGGCCGCCACGCGACGCCGTCAACCCCGTTTTTGCAAAGCGAAGCTATATGTTTAAGTTCGTCCTCCGGTGTTTCGTTTCTGCACAAGGCAACCTGATAACCGTGCGTGTTCGCGGTCTTGATGAAACGGTTCGTGAATGCGCCGTCGGCGTCGCCTGCGTCTAATATCAAGCCCAGCAAAAAGCTTCTGCCGCGTTCCATATTTTTAATGAACGCGTAAGGTGTGTAGTTATAACGCTTGACGATGTCAAGTACCCGTTCCCGCGTCTGTTTCTTAATATTCTGGTCTTTCCCGTTTATGATCTTGGATACGGTCGAGACGGAAACGCCTGCCAGCTCCGCAATGTCCTTGATTGTCATCCAGCTGCCCTTATTCTCTAATCTCCCAGCGTCGCCACCAGTATGGCTTTGATCGTGTGGAGGCGGTTTTCGGCTTCATCAAACACCTTGGAAGCTTTGCTCTTGAAGACTTTGTCGTCCACCTCGCGGATATCGTGGCCGAGTTCTTTTTGTTCGGCGGCAAGCGCCGTATCGAAATCGTGGAAGGCGGGAAGGCAGTGCAGGAAGACCACGTCAGGGTTTCCCGTCGCCGCCATCAGCTCTTCGGTGACCTTGTACGGCTTCAGAAGACGTGCCCGCTCCGGTATCTGATCCTCTTCGCCCATTGAAGCCCATACGTCTGTGTAGACTACATCGGCACCGGCGAGCAGCGAGGGGTCGGATCCCCACTCGATGACTGCGCCCGTGCCCTCTGCGATCTCCCGGGCCTGATCCAGCACTGGCTGTGACGGCGCAAGCTCCGGCGGCCCGTAGGCTACGTAGTGCATTCCCAGTTTGGCGCAGCCGTACATCCACGAATACGACATATTGTTCCTGATGTCCCCGCAAAAGACCACCTTTACTTCCGAAAGAGGCTTGGAGATATTTTCTTCGATTGTGAGAAGGTCGGCGAGTATCTGTGTCGGGTGCTCGTCGTCCGTGAGCCCGTTCCACACAGGGATGCCGCTGTATTTTGCAAGATCCTCCACCACTTTCTGGGCGTAGCCCCTGTATTCGATACCATGATAGTATCTGGCAAAAATCTGTGCGCTGTCCGCTATGCTCTCCTTTTTCCCGAACTGCGAAGAGCCCGGGGCTATATATGTGGCGTAGCCCCCTTCTTCGATGGCGGCCACTTCGAACGAACATCTCGTCCTCGACGAAGTTTTTTCAAAAAGCAGGAGGATGCTTTTGCCCCTGAGTGAGGTCCCGGGCTCGCCTCTCTTCCTTTTGGCTTTGAGATCCTTTGACAGATCAAGAAGATAGCGTATTTCCTCACCGCTAAAATCCTTCAGTGATAAAAAACTCCGACCCTTCAGATTGATTGTCATATTCTTTACCTTTCATAACGGGGCGTACCTCAGCCCCAAGATGCACAAAATTATAAAAATATCTTTGCAATCTAATTATATTCTGCAAGAATCATCGGATTGTCAAGGTTTTTGTCGCCGCATTATGATATATTAAATGAATGGAACTAACGACATTCACGATAGTCATGCTGGGCGCCATCATCCTGTCGAATCTGCTTGACTCCGCGTTGCCGAAGCTCCCACTTCCTATCATCCAGATAGCACTTGGCGTTGCCATCGCACTGACGCCGATCAACGTCGAGATCCATCTGGAGCCAGAGGTGTTCATGGGTATTTTGATAGCGCCCATACTGTTTCGCGAGGCGGAAGAAGCTGATCTCTTCGCGCTGTGGAAGCTCAGGAAGAGCGTAGTCTTCCTGGTGTTTGGTTTGGTGTTTCTGACGGTATTCGGGATAGGCTTCGCGCTTAACCTGTTCGATCCGAGCATTCCTCTTGCGGCCTGCTTTGCGCTTGGCGCCATACTCGGCCCCACTGATGCGATAGCGGTCAATGCCGTAGCCGGAAGGGTCGCCATCCCCAAAGATGTGATGACAGCGCTGAAAGGCGAGTGGCTGATAAACGACGCGACGGGCGTCATCAGCTTCAACTTTGCCGCGCTCGCTTTGGTCACGGGGGCTTTCTCCGTTCTCAACGCCAGCCTTGAGTTCATCGCACTTTGCCTTGGCGGTGTGCTCGTCGGCCTCATCCTCGGCTTCCTGAAGAGCCAAAGCCTGAAATTCCTCAACAGGTACGGCATCAGAAATACCGCAGCCTTTATGCTCCTTGAGATCCTCATGCCCTTCGTCTGCTTCTACGCAGCGGAAGCACTCGGCTTTTCCGGGATCATAGCCGCAGTCACTGCAGGGTCGAGACAGGCATTCTCGGTAAGAAACCTGGAAATCTTTGAAGCTGAGTTTGCCCAGTTCAAAAAATCCATGTGGGAAATGGTGAATGTGAGTTTCAATTCCTTCATCTTCCTGCTGCTCGGGCTGCAGCTTCCGAGTATATACATGAGCGTAGCGGGCAATCCTCAGTACACAGTCCCCTACGCCGCCAGGATCGGGGCGATAACGACCCTTGTCCTGTTCGGGGTGAGGCTGGTCGGGACATTTTTCGCGGTGCAGGATTTTTCCGACGAAGAGTCGAGCAGGATAGAGAAGTTCAGGAGCTGGATGATCCTGACCCTGTCTGGAGTCAAGGGCACGGTGAGCCTTGCGACGGCTTTCGCGCTGCCGATGTTCCTTGCGGACGGCGAGGTGTTCATTCAAAGGGATATCCTTCTTTTGATTACGGCCTTTTCGATCCTGTATTCGCTCATCATCTCGTCGATCGCGCTGCCGCTCATAGCGAAGCCGGCTCAGAAGACGGACGAAAAAGTCCAGATACACTCGTCCATTCTCCACGACGTGGTGGAAGAGATGGAGATGAGCGAAGATATAAGCGCGGAGTCCGTGATCATAAATATAAAGAAGCGCATCAGGTCGATGGAGGACGCGGAAACACGCGCCGAGGAAAAGACCCGCTATATCAAGATGAGGGAGGAGTTTTTCGAGGAGGAAAAAAAGATGTCTGACCGCCAATTGAAAAATGGCGACGTCAGCATCGTCGAATACATAGCATACAGCGAGATGGCGGTCATGATCAATGAGATGCAGCGAGGGTCGCCGTTTCACAGGATCAGGCGGAAACTCACGCTCAATGTCAAAAAATTCAGGACGACCCCGCTCGAAAAAATGCGCAGCTACGGAGAGAAAGTGGATGTGTCGAAACTGCAGACCATGTTCTGGGAAAATACGAGCGCAGTGATAGGCATCATGGAAGCGAGGTACGGAGTAGAATATGAAAGGATCCTTTCAAGGCTGCTCGAAGAGCGGCTCGACAATACGAACAGGATCATGGAGCGCGCATTCGGGGATACCGAGCATGTCGCCCATTTGAGAAGCGAGTACGAAAGAGAGCTTCTCAAGAGCTTCGAGCTTGAGCGCAAATATTTGAGCAGGTACCAATCCGCAGGGCTTATCGACGATAACGACGCCGATGAGATACGAAAAGAGATAAATACGCTTGAGAATTTTGCGATCGAAGAGATATACAGCGATGCGTCAATAAAGATGATCGCGTACAGGGCGAGGTTCAACAGGATGCGTACGAGAAGGCTGATAAAAAACCTGGACAACAAAATGCGTACAAAAGGGCTGATGAAAAAACCGAATAGCAGTGAAGAGGATTAAGAGTAGCCATGCCTGGGAAAACAGACGTATACAAACTTGATGACGGGATCGTAGACGCATTCTATGCGGGGACATCCGCTGATGCTTACAAACTGCTGGGTTGCCACTCCTCCGATGAGAGCGGCAAATGGAGATTCGTGCTTTGGGCGCCGAATGCCCGGGCTGTGGGCCTCGTGGGTGATTTCAACGATTGGGAAGAAACCGCATGCCCGATGGGGCGATACCGTGGCCTGTGGGTGGTGGACGGCGTCAGCGCGAAAAAGGGCGACAATTACAAATACTTCATACACGGCGAAGACGGGTGCGCCCATATGAAAGCCGACCCTTACGCATACTATGCGGAGATCCCGCCCGATACCGCCTCGAAGGTATGGGATACGGGCGACTACAGATGGCGCGACTGGGAGTTCCTCCAGGCGAGGGAAAAGAAAAATGTGCTGAAAGAGCCGGTTTCCATATACGAACTGCACACAGGGTCGTGGCGGAGAAAAGGCGAAAACACATTTTTGACATACAGGGAGCTTGCGGATGAGCTTGCCGCTTATGTGAAAGAGATGGGCTTCACGCACGTGGAGCTGATGCCCATAAGCGAGCACCCCTTCGGAGGGTCGTGGGGCTATCAGGTGACAGGGTTCTATGCGGTGACGTCGAGGTATGGCGTACCACAGGACTTCATGTACTTCGTCGACACCATGCACCTGAACGGGATCGGCGTCATAGTGGACTGGGTGCCCGCGCACTTTCCGAAAGACGCCCACGGGTTGGCGAAGTTTGACGGAAGCTGGCTGTATGAGCACGAGAACCCTCTCCGGAGGGAGCACCCGCAATGGGGGACCCATATTTTCAACTACAACCGCCCGGAAGTAAGGAGCTTCTTGCTTTCGTCCGCGAGCCTGCTCACCGACGTCTACCACGTGGACGGGATCAGGGTCGATGCGGTCAGTTCAGTGATATACCTCGACTACGGCCGCTCCGGGGATTTTGTCAAAAACAAGGACGGCGGCAATATAGACTACGAAGCGATCGATTTCATGAAGGCCATGAATACGGAGCTTCTCGCGGGGAGGCCCGGGATGATGACGATAGCGGAGGAGTCCACTGTTTTCCCGCTGGTGACAAGGCCGCCTTACGACGGAGGGCTCGGCTTCACTTTCAAATGGAACCTGGGGTTTATGCACGACACCCTGGAATACATGGGTATCGACCCGTACTTCCGCGCAGGTGCCCACGACAAGATGACTTTCTCAATGAGCTATGCCTTCAGCGAAAATTTCATCCTCGCTTACTCGCATGATGAGGTGGTGCACGGGAAGCATTCCCTGATCGAGAAGATGTACGGAAGCTATGAAGAAAAATTCGCTTCGTTGCGCACACTCTATTCGTTCATGTACGCGCACCCTGGGAAAAAACTGCTTTTCATGGGGGATGAATTTGCCCAGTTCATCGAATGGGACTACGAAAAGCCGCTCGATTGGCAGCTTCTTGAGTACGACTCGCATGCGGGACTGAAGCTCTTTGTCAGGGATTTGCTTTGGCTGTACAGGTCGAGGCCTGCTCTGTACGGCGACGATTTCTCATGGGAGGGGTTTTGCTGGCTGAACGTAGATGACAGCAGTAACAGCGTGTTCGCGTTCGAACGCCGCTTCGGGGAAAAACGGGTCGTCTGTGTTTTCAATTTCCTGCCGCTTGAAGCGAAGGGGTACAAAGTCGCCCTGCCTGCGGGCGGACGTCTGAAATTGCTGCTTAGCAGCGATGAGGAAAAGTATGGCGGCGGCGGCAAGACGGTCCCGCACAAAAATATTGATTCGGCTGACGACGAAGTAAACGGCATGAAATACTCGGCGGAGATGGATATACCGCCGCTTTCGGCGCTGTATTACGACTACACGGTGTTACCGGCTCCGCGAAAACGGCGGTAGGCATTCCTGCGGCCTATCCTCAGGGGGAAAGCGGCCGAAGCGGGAATGGTATTTAGCAGAAATGAGGCAAAATATGGCGAGAAGGAAGCGCACGGTTGCAATGTTGCTCGCAGGCGGCCAAGGCAGCAGACTCGGAGTCCTGACGGCTACGAGGGCAAAGCCTGCCGTGACTTACGGAGGGAAATACCACATCATTGATTTCCCGTTGTCAAATTGTACCCATTCGAATATCGACACGGTGGGGGTGCTCACGCAATACAGGCCTCTCGAACTGAACACTTACCTGAGTACAGGGAGCGCGTGGGATTTGGACACTATGGACGGCGGGCTGTTCGTGCTGCCGCCATTTGTGAAGGAGAAGTCCGGCGCATGGTACAGCGGGACGGCAAACGCCATTTACCAAAACATCGACTTCATTGACCACTATGACCCCGAGACCTTGGTCATACTGTCGGGTGACCACATATACAAGATGAACTACAAATGGATGATAGACTTCCACAGAGAGAAAGAGGCGGATGCTACCATTTCCGTCATCTCCGTCCCGCTGGAAGAGGCTTCGCGTTTTGGCATCATGAACGCCAACGATGACATGAGGATCGTCGAGTTCGAGGAAAAACCCCTTCGTCCGAAAAGCACCCTCGCGTCGATGGGCGTATACGCGTTCAATTGGGATGTCATAAGGAAGTATTTGATAAAAGATGTGGAGGACCCCGACAGCGAAGGGGATTTCGGAAAAAATATTATCCCGGCGATGCTTGCGGCAGGCGAGAAGATCTACGCATACAACTTCGGTGGATACTGGAAAGACGTGGGGACGGTAGAGTCCCTGTGGGAAGCGAATATGGAGCTGCTCACGGACTTCCCGCCGCTGAACCTTTACGATGACCCATGGAAAATATATTCGAGAAACTGGAGCGATCCTCCACAGTTCATCGATGAAAGCGCGGAAATCAGCAACAGCATCATTTGCGAGGGCTGCCGCATCTATGGCACAGTGGAGCATTCGGTGCTGTCGTCGGGCGTCATCGTCGGCAAAGGCGCGGTCGTGCGTGACAGCATCATCATGAAAGATACGACGATAGAAGAAGGCGCGGCGGTAAACATGAGCATCATTGACGAAGAAGTGGTCGTCGGCGCAGAGTGCGTGATAGGTGCCCACCACGAATCGGGTGAAGACAAAAGGATCACCACCATCGGAAAATCGGTGACGCTCGAAAAAGGCCGCAGGGTCGAAGCTGGAGAGGAGGTGCGCCATGATTCGTGATGCGTTTGGGCTGATAAACGGTGGAGTGGAAAGGCGCAACTTGAGAGAGCTTGTCGATTCGAGGGCTGTCGGCGCGCTGCCTATAGGATGCAGATACAGGGCGATAGATTTCCCGCTTTCAAATATGGTCAACTCCGGGATAAGAAATGTGGGTGTCATCGCAAGCAGGAATTACAGTTCGCTTATGAACCATCTGGGGAGTGGCAAGTCGTGGGACCTCTCCCGCAAGAGCGATGGCGTCACAGTCATAACGCCGTACTCCGTCAGGGGCAGCACGGGCACTTACCGCGGCGAGGTGGAAGCGCTGAAGAGCAGCATGGATTTCATCGTGCACGCCAAACAGGAATACTGCATCATATCGAGTGTGGACTATGTGTTTACCGGTGCCTTCGACGATATGATGAGGCGACATGTCGAATCAGGCGCGGACATCACCGCGCTCTACCATATCGTAGGAAGGCACGGGGATACGGACAGATACGAAGAGACATTTTTCGATTTCGGCGAGGACGGCAGGATCAATGTGATCGAATTCAATCCGAGGAACACGAGGCTGAAAGCCAGAGACCTCCGGACTTACATCATACGAAAGGATCTGCTGATCCTGCTGGTGGAAGAGAGCTACGCGAAAGGCGAACTCGGATTCACCAAGGACTTGCTGAGAAACAATTTGAACCGGCTCAGGATCATCGGCTTCGAGCACGAAGGCTATGTAGGCACTCTGTTTGACGTAGCCTCTTTTTTCAAAGTGAATATGGATCTGCTTGACCAGGATCTCATGCGTGAGATATTCTTGTCGAAAAACAGGATATACACGAGAGTCATGGATTCGGTCCCCGCCAAGTATATGAAAGATTCGGTCGTCAAAAACAGCCTGATCGCCAACGGCTGCATCATTGAGGGTGAAGTGAAAAATTCCCTGCTGTTTCGTAATGTGCACGTGGGGCCGAATGTCGTCCTGAAGAACTGTATAGTGTTCAAAGAGACCGAAATAGGGGAAGGCTCCGACCTTGAGTACGTGATCCTCGACAAGAATGTGAGCGTCCGCAAAGGGACGAGGCTGATCGGCAATGCGGAGTTCCCGATGGTGATAAAAAAACAGGGGACGGTGTAGGCGCGTTGGTGATTTCGAAAACCTGCCAGTACTCCGTTAACTCTAAAACTTGTCCGTAATCACCGAGGATTTTTTTCGTAAGACAAGGCGGAGGAGAGAGGCGAAGCCGTAGCTTCGGTGACCGACGACAACGCAGGATTACGGAAAAAAGACCGGCGATTACTCAAGTTTTAGAGTTAACGGAGTACCAGGTAGGGTGTGCTATCCGCGGCAAGGCGGATGAGAAAAATTTATGAAATCAATGAAAATACTTTTGGCTGGAGCGGAGGCAAATCCGTTTGTCAAGACAGGCGGGCTTGCCGATGTACTCGGGGCTCTGCCCAAAGCTTTGCGCGCGCTCGGAATAGATGCGCGCGTGATGATCCCCAAGCATTCGGCCATAAAGGCGCGGTATCAGCCTGAGATCGAGACGCTCGCCGTCTCTTCCGTCAGGCTGAACTGGAGGGAAGCCTACCTCGGCGTCCAATACATGGAATCCGATGGGGTGCCGACGTACTTTATCGACAACGAGGACTACTTCGGAGGGCCTGTCTACAAAGGAGGGGATGCGGAAAACGAGCAGTATATGTATTTCTGCAAAGCCGTTTGCGAGGCTCTGCCCCTGATCGGTTTCGAGCCGGATGTGCTGCATCTGAATGACTGGCATACGGGGATGGTCCCCATGCTTCTGAAAACGCAGTACGCCTGGCGCGAGGGGGGCGGCCCCCATACGCTTTTCACGATTCACAATATCGCCTTTCAGGGAAAAATGGACTTCGCTCTAATGCGCGATTTCCTGTCGATCCCTGACCGGTATTATTCACCGCTGTACATCGAGCAGGATGGCGCTGCGAATATGATGAAAGCAGCTCTTTCGTTTTCCGAAAAGATCACGACAGTAAGCCCGAACTACGCGAATGAGCTGCTTTACGGTTGGTACGGCCTTGGGATGGAACGCATATTGTCGGCGCGTAGAAGTGACTTGCGGGGGATACTGAACGGCATCGACACCGACGACTTTGACCCGGAGCACGAGGAAATCCTCGCGGCAAATTTTTCCGATACTGACTTGAGAGGCAAGCGGATTTGCAAGGATGCACTGCGAAAGGAGTTTTCGCTGACAGGGGATAGAAATGCGCCCATCGTCTGCATGGTCTCCCGTCTGACCGCACAGAAGGGCTTCGACCTCGTGAAGTACGCCCTCGAAGAGCTGCTCTGCGACGAAAGCCTCGATATGAGATTTGTCCTGTTGGGGAGCGGAGACACTGAATACCAGGATTTTTTCAACTATATCGCGGGCAAATACCCGGGCAAGGCGGGAGTGTGGATCGGCTATGACGAAGCGCTCGCCCACCGTATCTATGCGGGGTCGGACTTCCTGTTGATGCCGTCGGAATTTGAACCCTGTGGGCTTTCGCAGATGATCGCCCAGAGGTATGGCACTCTGCCGATAGTCCGAAAGACAGGGGGACTCGTCGATACTGTAAGGCCCTACGGTGGCTTTGACAATGGCAGCACGGGATTTGCGTTTGGAAGCCTCAACGCACATGATATGATGTTTGCGATAAGGACTGCGCTTGGCGTCTATCGTGATAAAATAGTCTTTCGCGGGCTTCGCAGAAATGCGATGTCTGTGGACAACAGTTTCGGCAAACCTGCCGTGGAGTACGGGGATTTATACAGGTCTATGATTTCCGGATGACGCGCGGCAGTTTTGCAGGCGAAGGGTTTTACTGACGGAAGGTGATGGACAGCGCCATGGTACTTGATGAGAATGTTTTTGCGATAGAGGGGGGAGAGCTTTACGGTGGCAACCAATACTGGTTTGAGCGCGACGGAGGCGCGGAGTGCGGGGCGACGACCGCTGCGAACATATTTGCTTATTTTCTTAAAACCAGGTCAGGGCCTGGCGCGGAGGATGTGAAAGGCATAGAGCTCGATACGAAGGCCGGCTACATGAATTTCATGGAGCTTGTTCGTAAATATATTCATTGGAGCAGAAAGGAGTTCGGCCTTCAGCCGCCTTCATTCATAAAGGGAAGCAACGAGCTTGCTGGATACCTGGGGCTGCCGGTGCGCTCTGATGCGAAGGCCGACCGCTTCAGGATAGCTGAAGCCCCAATGGGCAGGCAGGCCGCTGAAAGCATGATAGCGGACGCCAGGGGCTTTATCAAAAGCTCGATTGGGATGAATGCGCCGCTCGCGTTTTTGAACCTGTCGCCGCTCGGTTTCCTGAGCAACAGGAAGATAGATTCACAGATCGAGCTCTGGCACTGGGTGACTGTGATAGGGCTTGACGACAGAAGCGACCTGAAGGTGAAGATCCTCGACAACAACAGGATATACGAAGCGGATCTCACAGACTGGATGAGGGATGGATGGAACAGCGGCTCTTTCGTGCGGCTGAGGTATGGTGCGGATGCAGCGGTTGAAATACTCAGATGAGTATAGAGTATATGTATTCTGAAGATGGAGCAACGATGACAGAAACGAATGTTAAAGATACCATAAAAAAAGAAATCGCGGGAAAGCTACGGCACACTTTTGGGTTGACGCCGGACAAGGCCGAAAGCGACGAAGTGTACCAGGCGCTCTCGCTTGCCGTGCGCGACCGGATCATGGACAGCTGGACGGACTCGGAACAGAAGATTGAGGCAGAGGGCGGCAAACGCCTCTACTATCTCTCCGCCGAATTCCTCATGGGCAGGGCACTCGTAAACAACCTGATCAATCTGGGTATCTATGACGACGCTAAGGAAGCTCTCGGCGAGATGGGGTTTTCCCTGGATGAAGTGGAGGAAAACGAGCCAGACGCGGGCCTTGGCAATGGAGGGCTCGGGAGACTGGCGGCTTGCTTCCTCGATTCGCTGTCTACTCTCGACATGCCCGTCACCGGATGCTGCATCAGGTATGAGCACGGCCTGTTTCGCCAAAAGATCGTCGACGGAGAGCAAATAGAGATAGACGACAACTGGCTTGACGACGGGAACATCTGGGAGATAGCCAGGCCCGACGAGAAGGCGGAAATCAGGTACGGCGGCAAAATCACTGAAAACTGGGAAGACGGGAAACTCAGGATAGAGCATACAGACTACGCGAGCGTCATGGCCTATCCGTACGATATGCCGGTCATAGGCTACGACAGCAAAGCGCCGGCCACCCTGAGGCTGTGGGAAGCGAGAGCCCGGACGGAGCTGGACCTCTCCTGGTTCAACAGGGGCGACTACGCGAAAGCCGCAGAGGAAAGCGCGCTGGCGCAGGCAATCAGCCAGGTGCTCTACCCCGAAGACAACCACGAGCAGGGACGCAGGCTGAGGTTGAAACAGTTCTATTTCTTTGCGGCAGCCTCCATCCAGTTCATGGTGAACAGGCACAAGGAGACGCACGGCGATGTGCGAACCCTCCCCGACTACTACACGGTCCAGATCAACGACACGCACCCGACGCTTGCCATCCCCGAACTCATACGTATCCTCATGGATGAAGAAATGCTCGAATGGGACGAGACGATCGATATCGTTGGCAGGCTTTTCAACTATACGAACCACACCATCATGCGTGAGGCGCTCGAGCGTTGGAACGAGCCGATGTTTCGTGAGATGCTTCCGAGGATACACAAGATCATAACGGTGATAGATTCGAAGTTCTGCGACGTCATCTGGCAGCATTGGCCGGGCGACTTTGAAAAGATGGAGGACATGCGCATCATTCACGGAGGCGAGATCAGGATGGCAAACCTCTGCATCGCGATTTGCGGTAAGGTGAATGGCGTCTCGCAGCTCCACGCAAACATCCTGAAGACTACGACCTTCCGCGATTTCTATGTCATCTTCCCGGACAAATTTACCGGCATCACTAACGGTATCACGATGAGGCGCTGGCTGGCGAAGGCGAACGAGCCATTTACGAGGCTCATAGAAAAAAGGATAGGCCTCGGGTTTTTGAAGCGCTACAGGGAATACTCGAAGATGGCTGTGTTTGCAGAAGATCAGGATTTCCTGGAAGAATTCGCGCAGATGAAGATCGACAACAAGATCAGGTACCGCGACCACATCTTCAAGACACAGGGGATAGAAATAAACGAAAACACCATCTTTGACGTACAGGCAAAGAGGCTTCACGAATACAAACGTCAGCTGTTGAAGGTCATGCACATAATGCACCTCTACCATATGATAAAGGAAGGAAGGGGCGAAGGCATAGCACCCACGACTTTCATCTTCGGTGCCAAGGCGGCCCCCGGGTATTACCGCGCGAAGGAGGTCATCAGGCTCATCTTCGCCGTTGCAGACCTTGTAAATAACGACCCGCAGGTGAGCGGGGTTTTGAAGGTGGTGTTCATCGAGAACTACGGTGTCTCAGAAGCTGAGCTGCTGATCCCCGCGACGGAGGTCAGCGAACAGCTCTCGACTGCCGGGCTCGAAGCGTCAGGCACGGGCAATATGAAGTTCATGCTGAACGGCGCAGTCACCATCGGCACAATGGATGGCGCAAACGTGGAGATCGCTGAGGCGGTAGGCGAGGACAATATTTTCATATTTGGCGCACGCGTGGAAGAGATAAGCCGGCTTGAAAAGGACGGGAGCTACAGGCCGGAAGAGATATATGGGCTTGACGGGGATATCCGGAGGATACTCGACAGCTTTGACGATGGGACCTTGCGGGTGGCGAAACAGTTTACCGATACGAAGAACGCGCTTATCTACGGCGGTGCCGGTAGCGAGAAGCCGGATAAGTATTATTTGCTCTACGATTTCAGATCGTATGATAAAGTATACAGGGGCCTCACCGACACCTATGCCGACAGAGATAAGTGGAACAGGATAGCGGTCAAAAATGCTTTGAGCGCGGGCATCTTTTCTTCGGATCGCGCTATAGAGGAGTACGATGGGCAGATATGGCATATTAGTGATCCGTCAACTAAACCTTGTGTTTAGTGGCGCGCCTGGGATGTGAGGATGCTTAGGCAAAATAGCCGCCAGTAAGCGCGGGTTTTTGGTTGGTGGAGCAATACGGGCAAGTGAAGGATCGAGGGGTTTTCCGGCCGGGCTGCGCAAGGGCGGGCGGGGCTGGATGAAACAGGGGCTTTAGCAATATGAATTACATAAGTGTAGGCGATATCACGGTTTCGGATGAGAATGTCGTCCATGACAGCACGAAGAAGCGCTACCGCTCGCCTGTCGGCGCGGTTCCGGTCGGCAGCGAAGTGTGTCTGCGCATTTCGGTCCGGGGCGTGAAAGCGGGCAGCGTATCGCTCATGATGCTTCGAAGCGGCAGCGGCCGCACCGACCGCACAGAGATGCTGAAAGTGGAATCGGAGATTTATGAAACCAGGTATATCCTGCCGTGGCCTGCAGGGGTTTACTGGTATTGGTTTGAAGTGGAGACCGAGAATGGCGGCCTCGTGTACTACGGTGCTGAGCAAGGCCCGAACAGTGGACTGGGGAGGCTCTATCCCAATCCGCCGCCATCTTTCCAAATCACCGTGTACGAGCCGGATTTCACCGTCCCCGATTGGACGAAGAACGCGATAATGTATCAGATATTTCCTGACAGGTTTGCCTCGGGAGATCCGGAGTCTATGAAAAAGGGGCTTGCCTGGCATCAGGAAAAAGGCCGAAGCGAGATTGCGCTGCACGAAAGCTGGGACGAATTGCCCCGGTACGAGGCGGCGCATGGGCAGGAGTTCTATATGCCCTGCGACATATTTGGCGGAGACCTCGAAGGCGTCAGGCAGAAATTGCCTTACTTGAAAGAGCTTGGCGTCGATATCATTTACCTGAACCCCATATTCGAATCCGCTTCAAACCACAGGTACAATACCGGAGACTATTTGAAAATCGATCCGATCCTCGGAGGCGAAGACGCTTTCGGCCGGCTCATCGCCGATGCGGAAAAGTCGGGGATGAAGGTCGTCCTCGACGGGGTGTTCGCCCATACCGGGGAGGACAGCGTGTACTTCAACAGGTTTGGGCACTACGATACCCTTGGCGCTTTTCAGAGCATGGAAAGCCCGTATTTCGGATGGTATGTTTTTTCGGATTGGCCGGAGAGTTACAACAGTTGGTGGGGCTTTGGCAGCCTGCCTGCCATAAACAAGGAAAATCCTGGCTGGTCAGACTTTGTGATTGAGGGAGAGGGCAGCGTCGTAAAGACATGGATCAGGAGAGGGGCGTCGGGCTACCGCCTTGACGTAGCCGATGAGCTGCCTGACCATGTCATAGAAAAAATAAGGGAAAACATGAAGGCCGAAAATCCCGAAACTTTCCTCATAGGGGAAGTCTGGGAGGATGCGACCACCAAGGAGAGCTACGGCAAGCTGCGCAGCTACGCGCTTGGAAAAGGCCTCGACTCGGTGATGAACTACCCGTTCAGGGACATGACTATAGCCTACATCCTCGGCGACGTTGACGCCATGCAGTACAAGAGGTTTCTCGTGAACCAGCGGCTGAACTACCCGGAAGAGATGTACTATGCGCTTATGAACCTGCTGTCCTCCCACGACGTGGCGCGGGCCAGGAGTGTGCTCAGCACCGGGAACGAAGGCAAGGACATGTCAAGGGAGGAACAGGCAAACGAGGAGATCAGCGTCGGGGATTATGAGCGCGGCGCGGCGCGGCAGAGGCTCGCAGCCATGATACAGTTCTCGCTTCCCGGTATCCCGGCCATCTACTATGGGGACGAAGTTGGTATGACCGGGCTGCTTGACCCGTTCAACAGGAAGGCCTATAAGGTTTGCGATGAGGAAATGCTTTCTTTCTACAAGGCTCTCGGCGAGGTCAGGAAGTCAAGGCCGGCGTTTGCCGCAGGAGGGGTACGTTTCTATGCGACGATCGGAGGGGTACTTGGGATAATGAGATGCACTGCCTGCGGAGAGGATGTTTTCGGTGGCGTTGCGGAAAAGAGCATCGTGCTCACAGTGGTAAACCCATCGGCTGAATCAAAGCACATAGTCGTCGATCTGTGCCATGACATCGATTGCAAGGCTGATACGGCGAATGCGATCTTTCGTGACGGGGAATGGACGCAGGCCGCCGGCGTGTTTACCGGTAAGCGGCTTAAAGCCGAAGCTGGATTGTTTGAGATTGAGATGGGGCCGCTTGAAGGCGACATCTTTGATATAAAGTGGGAAACAGGCAGGTGAGATCCGCATGGCTATCTACCACGGAGAAGGAATGAAAGATTTTGGCAGGCAGGCAGGGATACTCCTGCCTCTTGTCTCTCTGCCATCTCATGGCGGCATAGGGACGCTCGGGAAGGGGGCGGAGGACTTCATCCTTTTTCTTGAAACGGCGGGCCAAAGCCTGTGGCAGATACTTCCGGCCGGACCCGTGGCGGACACCGGCAGCCCTTACCAGGGGCTTTCCGCTTTTGCAGGGAACCCTTATCTGATCGATTTGCGGCCGCTTCATGAAGACGGGCTTATCACAAAAAGTGAGCTGCAGAAATATGAGAAGGGAAGCTTGGAGATGAACAGAGTTGACTATCTCTATCAACGCGATGAGAAGCTGCCTCTGCTGCTGGCGGCAGCAAGCAGGTTTGATGGCGGGTCTGCGCGCGGCTTCAGGAAGTTTTTGAAGGAGAGCGCCTATTGGCTTGACGGATATGCTGATCATGAGGCAGCGCGTGAAGCGATTCCCATTTCAGATGAAATCAAGATAATCCAATACTTCTTTTTCAGCCAGTGGGACAGGCTCCGAAAGTTCGCGCGCCGACACAGTGTAGACTTCATAGGCGACCTGCCCCTGTACGTATCCGTTGAGTCGGCAGACTATCATTTTAACAGAAAGATATTTGCAACGGACCCCACCGGGAGGCCATCGCTTATAGCCGGAGTGCCGCCAGACGCCTATTCCGCTACGGGACAGATATGGAATGTCCCGGTATACGACTGGGAGGGCGCGGGTGAAGATGCACTCAATTGGTGGGAAGCCAGGCTGATGCAGGCGGCCCGCATGTACGGCGCGGCGCGGATAGACCATTTCCGGGGCCTGTGGGATTTTTGGAGCGTCCCTGCGGATGAGGCAAATGCCCGAATCCAACACAGAGAGGCGGAACGCAGCGAACACAGAGGGACGAAAAGCAGCGAGCAAGGCAGCGAACACAAGAGGACGGAACACAGCGAACATGAATACGGCGCGAAAGACGATGTTGTTGACGAAGACGCTCGCGGCGGCGGCAAGTGGCGCAGAGGGCCGGGTGATGCCTTTGTTGAAATGGCTCACGCATCTGTCCCCGGGCTTATGATAGTGGCGGAAGACCTCGGGCTTCTGTCGGAAGGCGCGAAGCGTTTTCGCAGGCGAAGCGGTTTCCCAGGCATGAAAGTGCTGCAGTTCGCCTTTGACGGGGATCCAACAAACGAGTATTTGCCGCGGAGCAGCGAAGAGGCGGCAGTGATGTATACGGGAACCCATGACAACGATACGCTGAGAGGCTGGCTCGGCCGGGCCGGGATCGGGGAAATTGATTTCGCCAAATCATATTTGAATGCCAGGTCAAAAGAATCTCTCCCCGAAGCCATGATAGCGGCCGCCCTTGAAAGCCCCTGTTTCTGTACGATGATACCATTGCAGGATTGGCTCGGCCTGGGATCCTATGCCCGCATCAATACCCCCGGTACGGTAAGCCGCATGAATTGGAGCTGGCGTCTCGAAGCCAGACAGATCAATGGAAGCGGTGCGGACGCTCTCACCGAAAAAATACGGCTCCAAACCGCCGCCGCAAACCGCTTGAGATCCTGAAACATCGCGGTATAATAAAAACATAAAGGGACAGCCGCTTTTGGAATGGCGGCTCGCCCCAGCGAATGGTTTGAAACCGTCAGTTCAGCAACTGGCGGTTTCTGTGCGTCAGTCCCTGTCTTTAAGCAGGGCGACTACTCCGATTATAACGACTAAGTGTAAAGTTTTTGTTAGATGTTCCCATGGCATCGCAGAAACTTGAACGAACATTATTTGACAAAGTGGTTTTGAGTTTGCTATATTAAAGACACAAATTCCCTCGGGATCGCTCCGCTGCAGCGGAGCAACTTTTTATAATAAATCTTTTAGCGTATCGCGAATTTCTTCATAGTCATTTTTTTTGATCATCGCATACTTGCTTACCAGCCTGAGCGCATCAAATAGTTTAAATTGGCTGAGCAAGGCAACGCTTACTTTGTTCTTCCCACTCGCGGTAAATTCATAGTAATATTTGCCACGCTTTGTTGTTGTCGAGAGTGGAATGCCCCAAAAAAGCCTTTTGTTGAATTTCTTCATAACAAGAACAGGCCGCAGGAAATCAGAGCCTTTTCCGTCTTCTTCAAATCCGACATTCTCTCCAATGTGTACCCACCAAATATCACGTTCCTTAAATCCGCCTATGCTTGCAAAATGGGTTCCTGAATTATTGATTTGTGCTTTGAGCGGCATCCAAATTTTATAGTCCTTCAGACCGTACCATCCTCTTTTATAATATTTCTACTGAAACGTATATGCTATTCATCGTTCATCATTATACCATATAAAATCCCAAAATGTGGAAACAATATAATCCGTAAGTATATAGTTCTGACACTTCCATTTAATATGTTAATTTTGCTGGGGCGGGGGTATAATATTTGAAGACGATATATAAAAAAACTGTGTGGCGTCCTCT
>JAISAW010000140.1 GCA_031266515.1 Eubacteriales Family XIII. Incertae Sedis bacterium | reverse complement strand
AGCTCAGCGACTTTCGCGTTCTTGTTGAACTTTTCGTGAAGCGCAGCTATGAGGGAGTCATTGCCGACGATAGCTACTTTCGCGAGAAGAGCCCCAAGCACCACGGTATTTGCCGCGCGCACATCTCCCGCTTCACGGGCTATGTCCGTAAGCGGGATATTCACGACATCAAGGCCTTCCCTGATGACGCTCGTATCTTCTACGATGGACGTGTTGACGATAACCAATCCGCCGTCTTTGACGGTCGGGGCATAGAGATTCAATGACGGCTCGTTCAGAGCGATCAAAATGTCGGGTTCAAGCACATAAGGGGATGCGATATCTTCATCGCCGATCTTCACGACACAGTTCGCCGTGCCGCCTCTCATCGCTGAGCCATAGGACGGAAGCCAAGTGACTTTTTTGCCCTCGCTCATGCCGGCCTGCGCCAGGATGACGCCGGACGTGAGGATGCCCTGTCCGCCGAAACCTGAAAAGTTTACTTCATACATCCTGCTACTCCCCTCTCTTCACTACTTCGCCAAGCGGATAATATGCTTCCACCGTGCTGCCGACCCTCTCGAGCGCCTGCTCGGGGGTGAGGTGCCAGTTGGTGGGGCAAGGCAGCAGCACTTCGACGAGAGAAAATCCCTCGCTGTCTATCTGAGCCTCGAAAGCATTACGGATATATTTTTTTGTAGTATTGATGTTCTTGATGGAATCGACTGATCCACGGGCGAGGTATGCGGGTTTCAGAGTGGCAAGGAGCTCCACTATTTTTACGGGCATACCGGTAAACTGAGGATCCCTCCCGAAATGGGTGGTCGTCGTCTTCTGGCCGACAAGTGTAGTCGGTGCCATCTGCCCGCCTGTCATCCCGAACACGCCGTTGTTGGCGAATATCGTCGTGAACTTTTCGTTGCGGGCTGTAGCGTGAAGTATCTCAGCTATGCCTATTGAAGAAAGATCGCCGTCGCCCTGGTAGGTGAAGACGATGTTTTCGGGACGCAGGCGCTTGATAGCCGTTGCGCTCGCCGGAGCTCTTCCGTGAGCCGCCTGCATATTGTCGCCCTGCCACAGTTCGTTCATCATACATGCGCAGCCAACCGCCGTCACAAGGATCGCGTCGTCGGCTCTGCCGAGCTCTTCGAGTACTTCGGCGACGAGCCTGTTCAGTATCCCATGGCCGCAACCGGAGCAATATTGATTATTCTCACCGATCAATTTCGGCTTTACTCTTGTGACCGCCATCTAATACACCTCCTGCTCAGAACCGTTCAAAATCCCGTCGACTTTTTTCAGAATATTCGCCACCTGCGGCACGTTCATATCGGAAAGCTCCAGGTAGATCGGCAGCCGCCCCTTGAGATGGAGCGCCACGTCTTCCACCATCTGCCCGAGACTGCTCATCTCGACAGAGAGCACGGCCTTCGCGTTTGCAGTAGCTTCACCCAGTTCTTTCTTCGGGAATGGCCAAAGGCTTATCGGGCGGAAAAGACCGAGCTTGATGCCTTTCTCCCTTGCTCTATTCACGGCTTCCTTCGCTATCCGCGAGGAAATACCGTATGAAACGAGGACGACTTCGGCGTCATCTGTCAGGTAAGACTCAGCGCGTGTTTCCTTAGCCTCGATCTCCGCGTATTTTTTCCTCAGTTTATTTGCGAAATCAGGATCGACGTAGAGCGCCGTCGTAATTTGATTCCTCTCTCCGTCAGGACCTCTGCCTCTCAGCGCCCAGGGCTTATTTTTCACCTGGTCGTCCGGTCCGAACTCGGGAAGCGTGACGGGTTCCATCATCTGCCCAAGAGCGCCGTCGCTGAGGATCAGCACCGGCATCCTGTACTCGTCCGCCTTGTCATTTGCGAGAACCATCAAATCCGCGATTTCCTGCACGGAGTTCGGGGCGTATACGAGGACTTTATAGTCGCCGTGCCCGCCGCCTTTGGTGGCTTGCAAATAATCGTTTTGCCCCGGCGAAATCGCGCCGAGGCCGCTGCCGTAACGGCAAACATCCACGATGACGCAGGGGAGATCACACGATGCTATGTATGAAATACCTTCCTGCTTCAAATCGAATCCCGGACCTGAGCTTGCCGTCATAACCCTGAAGCCCGCCGCGGCTGCCCCGAAAACCATGTTTATAGCCGCGAGTTCCGACTCGGCCTGTACGAACTGCCTTCCCAATTCCGGAAACCTGGCAGATACATACTCAAGCGTTTCGCTTGAAGGCGTTATAGGATACCCGCAAAACATATTGCAACCCGCGCGGGCTGCAGCTTCTCCTACTACTTCGTTGCCTTTCATCAATATCGTATCCAAACCAATCACCTCTCCCTTCAATCAAGCAATCTCAAAGACGCAGTCCGGACAAACGGTGTAGCACAAACCACACTGAATGCATTTTTCAGGATCTACTTGCGCAAACTGGTAGCCGGCCGCATTTGATTTTTCGGAAAATGAAATGGCGTCTTGATTGCACACGCCCGCACAATAACGACAGCCCTTACACTTTTCTGCGTAAACTGTCACTTCACTCATATCGCACCTCCTCCGTTATGAAATGAAAAAGTTAAGAACTTGTTTGTCACTATTATAACCAGTTGAGCTACAAATGCAATACATTCGTAGTGCATTCTTGCGAAAAATTTACTGCATATAATGGGGCAAAATGAAACGCGAGGTGCATTACTTGGAAAAATTCAGAATACCTATTGTCCCAAAGACTACGAGCAAAAGCATTCGCTTTCCGAACGACGTGATCGACAGTGTCGAGTGTGCGATCGTCGGAAAAGAATGTACTTTCACGGCCTTTGTCGTCGAGGCGGTTCGAGTGGCTTTGAAAAGCCTGGAAATGGAAACTCAAGTCCGCCAGAAGGTTGTTAAATAGAAGCAAACCTGCAGGGAAGCCTTCGCGGAAAGCTTCACGAAGGCTCCCATAAATCGCGAGGGATCTGTTTTTTAGAATATCAAGCCTTGTATTTTGGCTTGTGAAGCAAGCTCTTCCCTGAAATCGGGATGGGATATCGAGATCAGTTGGTTGGCCCTGCTCCGGAGGGTCTGTCCTTCGAGATACGCAACGCCGTACTCGGTGACGACATATTGGACATCGGCCCTGAGCGTCGTGACTATAGTCCCCGGGTCGTTGTTCAGCACGATTTTGCTCGTAACTGTCCCATCTTTTCTGGTCATTGTCGAAGGCAGGCAAATGAACGAATGCCCTCCTTTTGAATGCCGCGCGCCCCTGACGAAGTCAACCTGCCCTCCTGTGCCGCTGAACTGGCTGAAGCCTATCGACTCGGAGTAGCATTGGCCGAACAGATCCACAGACATTGTCCCGTTGATGGAAATGAAATCGTCTATCTGGCTTATGACGTGCGGATTGTTCACATAGGTAAAGGACTTGGTTATCACATTGTCGTTGTTGTTCAAATAGTCGATCAGGAGCTGAGTGCCTCCGGCGAAGCCCATCACGGAAATTCCCTTGTCAAGATTTTTCCTGCTGTTGTTTACTGCGCCGCACTCTATCAGATCGACCATGGCGTCAACAAACATTTCCGTGTGTATGCCGAGGTCTTTCTTGTCCTTCAAAAATGAGCCGACCGCATTGGCGATGCCGCCGATGCCGAGCTGGATGCAGGCCCCGTCTTTGATGTAGGGTAGCACGTTCTCCGCAATTTTCTTTTCCGTCTCGCTCGGCTCCTTTGCCGGCGGAGAGACCGCGAGATCCTCAGTCAAGTCGATGATACAGTCGAAATCTTCAAGCTTGTACATCACTCCTTCGCCTTTGACATAAGGCACCTTCTCATTTATCTGCGCGATCTTGACCCGCGCCTGGTCGGTGATCCTTTCATCCTGTCCGCCAATGCCGAAGCTGACATAGCCGTTCTCATCCGGAGGAGTTGCCGCCATGACCACGACATCGGGAGGGGCTACCGCATACATCGCATAGACCGAGTCGGACAGATGTACCGGCGCGCAGTCCACCCATCTGCCATTCTTCTTAAGCCCGCGTTCGATGAAGCCGAAGAAGTTGGATTCTATGTCCACCTTATCCGCATATTCGGGTCGCAGTATTTCAAGCTCTCTGGGGATCAGTGCCATAACCAAAGTGACAGGCTCGTCGAAACCCTCCACCTTTTCTGCGAGCCTGTCCAGGATCGAGTACACCGCCCCGACCGGGCTGATACGGTCACCGCCTTTCACGCGCGAAAGCGCCTCGTCAATTGAAACGATTTTTTCCTTGTACTTTTCTCTCCAGTCCGCCATTTTGTTTTCTTCCTTTCGCATAAACAAACCTGTTGTCTGACAAGGGAAAACAGGAATTGATTTCCCTTCGAATAAGAGATAAACAGTAAATAAACCTACGGACATCATTATAGCTATTTGAAATACGAATGCAATACATACGCATTGCAAATATGTCGCTGGCGGCATAATAAATTATTGTTCAGGAATATTCGTCCCCCGATATTCTGCGGACAAAAGCAAAGGCGGTTCATCTGTCCTGAACCGCCTCTCCTGTCTATCCTGTTTTATTGCCCTGCTACTGCGGGTACAGTGCGAGGTAGTCGTCTACATCCGCCTCTTTGGGAAGCCTGCCAAACTGTCTCGATATGCGTAGCAGGTCTTTGATGACTGCCATCTTGACATCCACGCCTTCGGTGATCCTTCTGGCTGCGGTCTTGAATTCGAGCTCTCCGGGGAGGAACACTTCGCTTACGCCGGTCGCAGGTCTCGTCGCCTTGAGCTTGTCATTGTAGTAGGCGACGTCCTTCCGAATGTCTTCCATCGGGCGGAACTGCCCGGCGTCGATTGCAAGGAGAAAGTATCCTATGTCCTCTTTCACGCCTCTCGTCATGAAGCCGCCGACATCCGCGCCCGTGGACGAACCCGGAAGCACAGCGCTCATCATTTCGAGCATCACGTCGATACAGTAGCCCTTGACACCGCCGAAAGGCGTCAGGCCACCGTCGGGCTGCACCACTTGAATGGGCTCGGTGATAGGTTTGCCATCCTTGTCGATGGCCCAGCCTTCGGGGAGTTTTTCCTTTTTGCGCAGCTGTTCCTGCACCTTGCCCATTGCGACAGTCGAGCACGCTCCGTCAAACATGGTCGGCTTACGGCCGTCGTCCCCTTCGGGGAAGGCTATCGAAAACGGGCTGTTGCCGAGCACTTTGCCGACGCCGCCGTAGGGGACTACACAGGGGATTGAATTCGCCGCAGCAAATCCGATCATTCCCTGCTCCGCCGCTTTGATCGAGTAGTATCCGGCGATGCCGAAGTGTCCCGCGTGGACTACGCTTGCGAGGCCTATCCCGCATTTTTTCGCTTTTTCAATGGCTATGTCCATCGCTTTCGGTGCCTGTACTATACCGAGTCCATAGTTTGCGTCCAAATACGCGGTAGCGGGGGTTTCGTTGAGCAAGGTCAGCTCCGCTTTCGGATCTACCGCTTTTTCGGAAATAAGCGGCGCATACCACTCAAGGCGGGCCACTCCGTGGGAGTCAATACCTCTGATGTCCGAGGCGTTGAGTACTTCCGCTCCTATTTTCGCATCCTCCTCGGATAAGCCAAACATGATCAAAGTGTCGTATGCTATCTGCCAAAGTTGTTCGATTGAATAATGTACACTGTCCGCCATTGCCTTTTCTCCTCTCTCAAATGTGAATTCATTATTGCTCCGACAGCTAAATATTGCGCCAAAGCGGCGAGGATTTTTTTCGTCAGACAAGTGAGGAGGGTTCCGTTGATACTCGTGGTATCAGCGGGTTCCGACAACGCAGCATGACGGAGAAAAGACCGGCGCGACGCACAATATTTAGTTGTCGAAGCAATCACTACACCAACGTGTAAACAACGCAAGGATAGCACATAATCTAACGGAATGCTTAAATAATTATATAGATATTCAGATGATTGTTTGTCCTGACAGGATGATATGGGGAAACCGCGTAGAAATTGCCGAGAGCCCGCGCAGAAATATTTGAAGTGGTTTTGCCCACGATCCAAAAGAACTTGTTCCCTGCTTGTTTTTGTAGTGCCTGGGATACTATCAGCTTTGTTCAAAACGCGCTTTGACTACGCGTTCGAAACCGCCGTAATCTTTGTGGATTTCAAAGGCTGAGAAGCCACTGTCGCGCAGTATGCCGCAGACTTCTTTTGCCTGGTCATATCCAACTTCGAGAAGTATGACGGTGCCTTTTTTGATGTAAGGCTTGCACTCTGTCGCTATGCGGCGGTAGTAAGCCAATCCGTCGGAGCCGCCGTCGAGAGCCATCCTTGGCTCGTGCTGTACTTCGCGTTGCAGCAGAGGGATTTCTTCCGTCCTGATGTATGGCGGGTTCGATACGATCAGCTCGAATTTTTTCCCGAAGGCCCCGCTCTTGATATCTGAGAAGAGGTCGCTTTCGATGAAGTTCGTGTTTCCATACACTTTGTTTTTCCCTGCATTTGCCTTCGCGACTTTGATGGCTTTCGGAGAGATATCCGTGCCGAGAAATTTTAGTTTGGAATATTTGAAAGCGAGGCTGATAGCGATAGCGCCGCTGCCCGTACACAGGTCGAGGACATTTTTTACGTTTTGCATATTCGCGATAGTGTCCAGGGCTATTTCGACGATTCGCTCCGTATCCTGTCTGGGTATGAGCACGTCCTCCGTCACGTCAAGCTCGTGCTCCATGAAATATTGCTTGCCCGTGATGTACTGGAGGGGCATCCCCGCAGCCCTCATATTTGCCAAATCGAAATAGCGGTCGCAGTATTCGGACTCCACGCGGTAAGTCCAGTTCATGAAGATCTTCTTTTTACTGAAACCGAGAACGAACCCGAGCAGGGTTTCCGCGTCATTTTTGAATTCTTCGACTCCGCCCGATCTGAGTATCCCTTCGCAGATGGGTATAAGTTCTTTTATGGTCATGCTCAATTTAGCTGATTCCTTCCACTGGCAACTCTTCCCCATTCTCATCGCAAAAGCCTTCGATCAAAGGTGTGTCCCGTGGCACAAGCACGGCTTTCAATGCAGCTATAGCCACTTCAAGCTGGTCTCTTGTAGGCTCCTTAGTGGTCAGGTATTGAAGCAGAAGCCCGGGTACGCTGAGGATTTTTACGATAGTCGAAGTCCCCTGCCCGGCGGCTTTCAGCAGTTCATATGAGAGTCCCGCGATAAGGGGGATCAGGATGATCCGCGAAGCGATCCGTATCAGGAGATTTGGCCAGCCGAGAAGCGAGAACAACAACAGCGAGATCACCATGACAAACATGAGGAAGCTCGTCCCGCATCTCGGGTGCAGCGTCTCGAATTTCTCGGCGTTTTCGGGCGTAAGCTCAAGGCCGTTTTCAAAGCAGTGTATGGTCTTGTGCTCCGCACCGTGGTATCTGAATACCGTGCGGATATCCTCCATCTTCGACACTATGAGGATGTACAGGACGAACATCACGATCCGGAGTACGCCTTCGATCAAATTCATGACAATGCTGTTGTGGACATAGCCGTCCAAAAAGTTTATCGCCAACGTGGGCAGGATGATGAAGAACCCGACTACGAAAAGGATCGCCAATGCGACTGAAGCGACGATCATTGTTGAAAAGGGTATGCCCCCTGTGGATTTCCCCGGAGTGGCTTTCGCGGCGGTGGGCACTTCAGGGTGCGGCTTTTTTGCAGAATCGCCGCCGTCCGGTTCTGTTTTTGCAGAGCCGTCATCTGCTGCCATTCCCTCAGAGCCTTCGCCTACTGCTTCCGATGCATGGCTTTCCGTAAGTTCGGGGTTTTCGTCTGCCCCGCCCTGAATCGCATCATATGGCATTTCGGCTGCCTCATCCTCACGAAGCCTGTCGTTTTCATCAATCCCTCCGGCTGTGCCCGTCGCTGTTTTTCCGGCCTTCTCGGTTGGCTCATCCTCTTCTTCGAAATATTTCTCCGCTATTTCGGCTGAATACATGAGGGTCTTCATCCCGATCATGAGGGTGGATACGAAAATATATACGCCTCTGACGACAGGGATCTTCGCCGCTTTTTTTGCAGGTGCCAGCTTTGTGGTTTTGATGTGCATCCGGTTTCCGGGCAAGCGGACTACGACCGCCGTGCGGTCTTCGCCTTTCATCATTATGCCGTCAAGGACAGCTTGGCCGCCTACCTTCGTGGGGCAGGCGTCTTTAATAAATATCTTTTTTAAATTCATTTAGCCAGACTTTCAGGAGCCTTCTCCGTGCCCCTATCATAGTATGATACCCGTTATCTCCTGGAAACGAATGTCTTTAATTTTATAATATGATGTCCGTTATCTCTCAGAGTCAAAGGTCTTTCTTATGATCTGTATGAAGTCGCGGTTGCATCTCGTTTTTGCCATGCGGTCTATGATGACCTCTGTGACTTCCTGTGTGCCAAGGTTGCTCATGGCTCTGCGCATTAGCCAAACAGCTTCGAGCTCTTCGGTTTCCATGAGGAGGTCTTCGCGCCTTGTCCCTGATTTGTTCAGGTTGATGGCCGGGAAGATCCTCTTTTCCGAAAGTTTGCGGTCAAGGTGCAGCTCCATATTGCCAGTGCCTTTGAACTCTTCAAAGATGACTTCGTCCATGCGGCTTCCGGTCTCCACAAGCGCGGTGGCGAGGATGGTGATGCTCCCTCCTTCTTCAATGTTTCGCGCGGCACCGAAGAATTTTTTCGGTTTGTGCAATGCGCCGGGATCGAGCCCGCCTGACAGAGTCCGGCCGGAAGCGGGTACGACGAGGTTGTAAGCCCGTGCAAGCCTTGTAAGAGAGTCGAGCAGGACCACGACATCTTTGCCGTGTTCCGCGAGGCGTTGCGCCCGTGCGAGGACCATTTCCGCCACCTTTACGTGGTTTTGCGGCAGCTCGTCAAAGGTCGAATATATGACTTCCCCTTTGATTGAACGCTGCATGTCGGTGACTTCCTCAGGACGTTCGTCCACGAGCAGTACGATCATTTCGCATTCCGGATGGGTTTTTTCTATTGTATTCGCTATGTTTTTCAGGAGGACGGTCTTGCCGGCTTTCGGCGGTGCCACTATCAGCCCTCTCTGCCCTTTGCCGATTGGGGAAATGATGTTTATGAGCCTCATTGAAAGGTTGCGCGTGTTTTCTTCGAGGTTGATGCGTTCGTTCGGGAAGATGGGGGTAAGCCGTTCGAATCTCGGGCGGTGTATGGCTATCTTGAGATCGTCCCCGTTCACATCGAAGACGTACAGCAGGGCACCGAATTTTTCGCCATCATTTGGCTTGCGCGCCACTCCCTTTATTTTGTCGCCTGTCTTCAGATTGAACCTTCTGATCTGTGCCGGTGCCACATACACATCGCTTGGGCCGGACAGGAAGTTTTCAAATCTCAGGAATCCGAACCCGCTGTCTGACAGTTCGAGGATTCCTTCCACCTCATACCTGTTCTTGTCCTTATCGCTTACCTGCTGCCCGCTTTCAGCGGTCTCCTCTTCGTTGACCTTTGGAAGATCCTCCGGGCGTATTTCTTCCTCAACGCCCACTTCCGCTGTACCCGCGACACTTCCAGGCTCGCTTGTCCCTTCATCCTCGAAATCGCTGTCTGCTTCGCCGGCCGCCGGCTCCTCATCCCGTATTTCTTCTTTCACCCGTGCGCCGCGTTTGGGCTTGGGCCCGCCAAATAACGCGAATTCATCGATTACCGCGCTCTGCCCCTCGTCCGGCACTCCGCTCTCTCCATCAATAAGGATGTCGAGAAGCTGCTGCTTTTTCATTTTATCGACGCCCTTGATGCCAAAAGCTTTCGCGATTTCCCGCAACTCGCCAACTTTCTTCTTCAGCAGTACCGCCTGCTCTTTTTCGCCTATGGTCATTTCTCGCTGTTTACCTCCATGCGTAATCATACCGGTGCCGCAGTAGAAAAATACATACCTTTATCGTGCGGCTGTTCCTGTTCTCTTTTCACTTGTCAAAAATATTTGCTATGGCTTCCTTTATGTAATATTTTCTGGATATTTTCATTAAGCGATTGCCGCGCTGACGACGGCAGCCTTTGTGGAGCCGACAAGCCGCTCCCTTGCCTGTTGCAATGCCATTTTATATGAAGCGAATTGCAATTGCAAGTGAAAAGTAAAGTAATTGCGCATACCTTGTGAGCCGGTCGATGTTACAGTCAAGAAGCACTGAAAAGGGACAGCCGTGTCTCGCGCCGTCTGAGCGGAGTGAGTGCGCACAAAGTCGCTTTGGATAAGACTGCTCACAGCTGCACGAAGCGGAGTCTCAGCAAGTTGAGATACGGCTGTCCCTTTTCAGCGCCTTTGGATGAAATCCTACACCCTCTGTAACGAGCCGATGTTACTGCTCAGACATGCGCTTCGAGCCAGGCGAGGGTGTCGTCGTATACCTCTTCTTTGTTTGCTTCGTTCAGCATCTCGTGCCTGCCGCCGGGGTAGAGCTTGGCGGTCAGGTCGGTGAGTCCGGCATCTTTAAGCCGACGGTACACCTCAATGACACCTTTGCCGTAGTCGCCGACAGGATCCTCGCTTCCGGCGAAGAGATAGACGGGAAGCTGCGTTGGGACTTTCCCCGCCCATTCCTTTCTATTTATCTCGACCATCATGCCGAGCAGCCCTTCGTAGCCCTGCGCGGTAAAGACAAAACCGCAATAGGGATCTTCGTCGTATTTGATACACAGGTCGTCGACGGTGGATAGCCATGCGCGCTTGTTCACCGGGTCTTTGATCCGCTTCAGATACATGCCACCGGTCAGATTGTCGATGAATTTCGCCTCGGACTTCGGCCCTTTTAGTTTGCTCTGGATTTTGGCGATGCTGAGAACCACCCCTTCCAGGGGATTTGGCCCCGCTGTACTGGAAAGTATGCAGCCTGTGAGCCCTTCCGCATACTTCGTGATATATATCCGTGCGAGAAATGAGCCCATGCTGTGGCCGAGCAGGAAGATCGGCAGTTCGCTGTGTTCCCCCTTCATCTCATCGGTCAGAGACTTCATATCGTCCACCACATGTGAAATGCCGTCAGGCCCCGGGAAAAATCCGAGAGTGGACGCCTCTTTTCCATGCCCTGCGTGTTCATTCATGTAGACGGAAATCCCATGATCTGTGAGAAAGCGGGCAAAATCGTCATACCTCGCGGGATGTTCGGCCATGCCGTGGGCGATTTGGAGCAAAGCTTTTGGCTCATTTGCCTTCCATTTAAATATGCGGATATTTTCGCCACCGCTTCCGTTTCGTATCTGGATGGTTGCGGTGTGCTCTTCGATTGGGGGTATGTTTGCGGTTTGCCCTTCGGCTGGAGGCACATTTGCGTCGTACTCTTCGTCCGCCTGGATCAGGACATCCTTGTTCGCTGCCTTATCGTTTTTATTTTCACGCATGGTCTCCACCTCATTTGTTGCCGGGGTAATAACTTATCGCCGCTGGTCCATTGCCGCTGACACTACCTGTGAACAATGATACCGCCTCACATGGCTGAGAAAATTCTCTCCGCTTTGGCCGGGTGTTCCTGATTGTCAAAGCAATAGTAAATATCTCTCCGATAATATCACCGATAAGGAGGCAGGGGAATAGGGAAAAATCCGGGGTTTTGGAGTTCACACGCAGGCAGAATTCTTCGGAGCTTTAGGGTTTGACATGGATTTATCCAGCAAATCTCCGGCGTACGTCTGAACAGCAACGATTTGGGTGGCGGCGGGAAATCAAAAAATCATCACTGTTGACATCTCCGCCTTCGCGCTGGTAAAATATCATCCGCTGTCCGCGCGGTCCTCTGGCGGTACACTACTGTGCAAGGCGCCAAGAACGCGGATGGAAACAGCGCTTAACGGAGAAAAAAAGATGAGTATTATTTCAGATATCACACAGGAATATTTGAGGGATGACGTGCCCGCCTTTGGCGTCGGCGATACGCTGAAAGTCCATATCAAGATCAAGGAAGGGCAGCGCGAGAGGATTCAGATCTTCGAAGGCTTCGTCCTGAAGAAACAGAACGGCGGCGTCAGTGAGACTTTCACGGTCAGAAGGATTTCGTCGGGGATTGGGGTCGAAAAGACATTCCCCCTGCACAGCCCGAAGATCGACAGGATCGAAGTCGTGAAGAGAGGGGACGTCCGCAGGGCTAAGCTGAACTACATGCGCCAGCGCACAGGCAAATCGGCAAAGATCAAATCCAAAGAGTCGTAAAAACCATCAACTGCCAGTAAGGGTTCGTTGGACAAGTCCTGACAGGCAAAAAAGAGCCGCCTCATGGCGAAGGCGGCTTTTTGATGTGTGCGCGGTCTATATTTACATCTGCCGTATAGGTGAAATACGGATGCCGGCCACTGTGCATATACGGGGCAGAAGCCGGAGTATTGTCTTGTTTTTCATGCATTATCAGGTTAGAACTTAATGAATCGCACTAAATCACGCGAAGTTTTCAGAAAACAACAACAATTTGTTGAATATGATTTTTCATGATGATATTATTGAGGCGCTTCACGCTGATCCTGTGATGGAGCGACAAAATTATTAGTCACCATAAAGGAGGAGTTAAGATGTGCGATAATTGCGGCGCGTCCGCTGTATACAGTGACGCCGACTTCAAAGAACTCGCGCCCGTGCTGGCGAAGTACGGCAATGTCAAGGGTAGCCTGATAACTATTCTTCAGAAAGCCCAGGACATCTACGGATATCTGTCACTCGACACTATCAACTACATTTCGGCAAAGACAGGAGTCGCACCCGCGAAGATATATGGGGTGACGACTTTTTATACGCAGTTCAGGCTTGAGCCGATAGGTGAATACCTCATCATGCTCTGTCACGGCACTGCGTGCCATGTCAACGGGGCGGTGAAGATCGAGGAAGCTATAAGCGAATACCTCGGGGTAGCGGACGGTGAAACGACAGAGGACAACAAGTTCACGTTGAACAACGTAGCCTGTCTCGGGTGCTGCAGCCTTGCGCCTGTGATGATGGTGAAAGGCCCGGACGGGGACGAGACTTTTGGGAACCTCACAAAGGAATCCGCCGTCAAAGCTCTTAAGCAGATTCGGGAGAGAGGACAGGAGGCCAGGCAATGAGAATAATTGTAGGACAGGGCAGCTGCGGCATCGCATCCGGCGCGCTCAAAACTTCCGATGAGCTTGTAAAGCAGCTGGAGGTCGGCGGTTTTGACGTGAACGTCGAAAAAGCCGGTTGCGTGGGCAATTGCTATTTGGAACCGATCGTCGACGTGTATGACGACGATGTCAACCTCACGGCCCGCTATGTGAAGGTACAGCCTGAGAATGTCACCACGATAGTGGAGGAGCATATACGCAAAGGCGGGATCGCAAACGACCTGCTCATCAGCGAAGTCGACGAGACCTTTCTGTCAAAGCAGAAACGCATAGTGCTCAGAAACGCAGGGTACATCAATCCCGAGAATATCGAAGAGTACGTCTCTGTAGGCGGCTACGAAGGGTTGAAAAAAGTGCTGACCGGCATGACTCCGGACCAGGTCATAGGCGAGATCAAAGCTGCGGGCCTGCGCGGACGCGGAGGCGCGGGATTTCCGACGTGGTTCAAATGGAATGCGGCGAAAAACAACCGCGGTGAAAATAAATATATGGTCTGCAACGCAGACGAGGGCGACCCGGGCGCTTTCATGGACCGCTCGGTGCTCGAAGGCGACCCGCACAGCCTGCTTGAAGGTATGACCATCGGCGGCTACTCGATGGGCGCCACCGAAGGCGTCATCTATGTGCGCGCGGAGTATCCGCTCGCCATCAAACGCCTCGAGATCGCCATTGAGCAGTCTCATGAGAAAGGCTTTCTCGGCAAGGATATCTTCGGCACGGGATATGACTTCGACATCCGCATCAAAGCGGGCGCGGGCGCTTTCGTATGCGGCGAAGAGACCGCTCTAATAGCTTCGCTCGAAGGCGAACGCGGCATGCCTCGGTTGAAACCTCCTTTCCCTGCGGAGAAAGGGTTTTGGCAGCAGCCGACAAACATCAACAACGTGGAGACCTTCGCGAGCGTCCCATGGATCATGGCAAACGGCGGTGCCGCTTTCATGGCCATCGGTACCGAGAAGTCGCCCGGAACGAAAGTGTTCGCGCTCGCGGGCAAGATCAAAAAAGGCGGGCTCGTCGAAGTTCCCATGGGAATGCCTCTTAAAGATGTCATCTTCGGTATAGGCGACGGCATTAAAAAGGACAAGGCTTTCAAAGCCGTTCAGATGGGCGGCCCTTCGGGAGGCTGCATCCCTGCATCCCTGATAGACACCCCTGTCGACTACGAGAACATCACGAGGACCGGGGCCATAGTCGGATCCGGAGGTATGATCGTCATGGACGAAGATACCTGCATGATAGACATGGCACGCTACTTCCTCGACTTCACATGCAAAGAGAGTTGCGGCAAGTGCAATTACTGCCGGATAGGCATGAAGCGCATGCTTGAGATACTCGAACGTATCACTCAGGGCAAAGGCGAAGACGGCGATATCGAGCTCCTCGAAGAGCTCGCGGTCAAGATCAAGGACGGTGCCATGTGCGGCCTCGGCCAGACGGCGCCAAATCCCATCCTGACCACGATCCGTTATTTCCGCAACGAATACGAAGATCACATTTACAGGAAAAAATGCACTGCGCACTACTGCAAGGCGCTTATCACCTTTACCATCACCGATAGTTGCGCCGGATGTACCCTATGTTCGCGTCAATGCCCGGTTGACGCCATTTCAGGCGAGCGCCAGGGGCAGCATGTGATCGACCAGGAAAAATGTATCAAGTGCGGCAAGTGTGAGGAATCGTGCAACTTCGGCGCGGTTCTTCGCGACTGACCTAAAGGGAGGATGCGCGGAAATGAAACAATTCAGACTAAACATCAACGGCAAGGAAGTGCTCGGTTTGCCCGGTCAGACCATACTCGAAGTCGCCCGGGAAAACGATATAGACATACCTACGCTGTGTTACGACGAGCGTACCGAGATCTACGGCGCCTGCGGCATCTGTGTCGTGGAGGTCGAGGGAAATCCGAAACTCGTCAAAGCCTGCGCCACTATCATAGCGCAGAATATGGTCGTGAGGACCAATACAGAGAGGGTCATCGAGTCACGCAAGACGAACCTCGAGCTCCTGCTCTCAAACCACGTCGGGGACTGCAGGCCTCCATGCGTGCTGGCTTGCCCGGCGCACACGGACTGCCAGGGCTACGTCGGATTGATCGCCATGGGGCAGTATGATAAGGCGATCGAGCTTATCAAGGACAAGATCCCGCTCCCGGCGGCTATCGGCCGCGTGTGCCCTCACCCCTGTGAGGATGATTGCCGCAGGCAGCTCGTCGAGGAACCGGTCAGCATCGCGTGGCTGAAGCGCTACGCCGCAGACCTTGACCTCGCGGAAGGGAACCCTTTCATTCCCGATATAGAAGACGAGACCGGCAAGACGGTAGCTGTGATAGGCGGAGGGCCTTTCGGCCTTTCCCTTGCATACTTCCTGCGTCAGAAGGGGCACAGCGTCACCATATTTGAGTCCATGCCGAAAGCCGGCGGAATGCTGCGCTACGGCATACCCGAGTACCGGCTGCCAAACGCCGTGCTCGATGACGAGATCGGCGTCATCGAAGAGATGGGCGTCGAGATAGTCACCGGCGTGAAAGTCGGTGTAGACCTCGATTTCGAGCAGCTGCGCAAGGATTTTGATGCGGTGGTAATCGGTGTGGGCGCGTGGGTTTCAACGGGGGTCGGCGTCAAAGGGGAAGATGCCGAAGGCGTCATCGGTGCCATCGATCTGCTCAGAAAAGTGGTCCGGAACGAGGATATTTCAATCGGGAAGAGCGTGGCCGTATGCGGAGGAGGCAATACCTCGATGGACGCATGCAGGACGGCCGTGAGGCTCGGCGCTGAGAAAGTCTACAATATATACAGGCGCACGAAAAATGAAATGCCGGCCGACCTCGTAGAGATAGAAGAAGCCGAGGAAGAGGGCGTCATCTTCAAAAACCTGACGAATCCCCTTGAGATCATAACGGACAAGGACGGGCATGTGAAGCAGCTGAAGCTTCAGGTCATGGAGCTCGGCGAGCCCGATGCATCGGGAAGGCGTGCGCCCGTCCCCGTAAAGGGCAAGACGGAAACCATCGACGTTGACAACGTAGTGCTCGCGATCGGGCAGGCTGTGGATGCTAAAGCGTTCGCATCCCTCGAAACCACGAGGAGGGGCGGGATCGTATACGACCCCGAGACCTATATGACGAGTACGCCCGGGGTCTTCGCCGGAGGCGACTGCGGCAATGACAAGATATCGATAGCGGTGGAGGCCATCGCCGACGCCAAAAAGGCGACGGGGGTCGTCGACGCTTACCTCGCGGGCGAAGAGATACGCTATGCTCCCGACTACGGGGTGGAGCGCGCCGATGTTGACGAGCGCACCTTTGAAGACCGCGAGCGTCAGTGCCGTCCCAGGATGGACCAGCTGACACCCGAAGAGCGCAAATCGAACTTCACAGAAGTCGTCTTCGGCTACACCGAGGAGCAGGCTCTCGAAGAAGCCACACGGTGCCTCGAATGTGGCTGTAAGAATTACTTCAGTTGTAAACTTGTCGATTATGCCAACGATTACGATGTGAAGCCGTCCCGTATCACAGGCGATTTCACGCTTAGAGATGAGGACGGCAGGCCTCTCGATCCCGAAAAATACGACGACGGGCATTCGTTTGTCGTGCGCGACAGCAACAAATGCATCCTCTGCGGACTCTGCGTCAGGGTCTGCGACGAGGTCATGGGCGTGGGTTGCCTCGGGCTCGTAAACCGCGGGTTTGACACATTTGTCAAGCCGACGCTCGAGAGGCCTCTCGCGGAGTCGGGATGCTTCTCCTGCGGCCAGTGTATCGACGTCTGCCCGACGGGCGCCTTGCAGGAACGCCTGTCGATACCCAAGAGCGTGCCTCTCGACACGGTCGAAACGGATACCACCTGCCCGTACTGTTCCGTAGGGTGCAGCTTGACCCTCGAGACATACGGCGACCTGTTGGTCAGGGCCACTCCGAACAAGGAAGGCTCGGTCAACAAGGGGCTGCTCTGCGGCAGAGGCAAATTCGGCTTTGACTGCTCGGAGTTGGAGGACAAACTTCTGGAGCCGCTCATCAGGAAAGCCGATGGCAGTGAGTTGGTTGAATCCTCGTACTATGACGCCTTCGTCATGGCGGCGAAAAAAGCCGAGACGACGGCGGCGCGGTACGGCCGCGATGCGGTGGCGGTGGCTATTTCCGACCGCTACACCAATGAAGAGATATACGCGATCAAGGCTCTTGCAGAAGAGATTGGCGCGCGTACTTTCTCGTTCAACAATCGCCGCAACGGGCTTGCGCGCGTGATCGGCACGGATGCTTCGCCCAATACGATAAACGAATTGCTCGGCGCTGCATTCATACTGACAGTCGGCTTTGACGGTGCGGACAATCCAATCATAAGGAACAAGCTGAAGCAGGCTGCCGAAGCGGGCGCTAAAGTAGTCTCTGTGGGTCCGAAAGGCGATATCGAAGAACTTCGCCAAGCCGCAAATACTGTATACACTCCGAACAGCCTCAAATTCCTCAAGGAGATTGCGGCTGCGATCATCGAGAGCGGCAGTGCCAAAGAAGCCGCAGGGTTTGACGAGCTGAAGAAATCCCTTGAGAGCGTCAAACCTTCGAAGAAGGCGGTCGAAATAGCCGGCCAATACCTCGAAGCGAAGAAAGCCATGATAGTCTATCAGCAGAATACTTTGACGGAAGATGCGGCGGCACTGACAGGCGATATCGCCGTGCTCTCCGGACACATAGGAAATCCGCGCGACGGCATCCTGATGATCCGTTCCAAGAACAACAGCCAGGGGTTGGCAGACCAGGGCGTGACCCTCACATCCGAAGACCTTGAAGGCGTCAAGGCCCTGCTCATATTCGGCGAAGACCCAATAGGCGCGGCGGCGCTCACGCCGAGCGCCCCGGAATCGAAAGCCGCGGTGAAAGCACTCAGGAACGCCGAATTTGTGATGGTTTGCGATACTCATCTGACCAAAACGGCAGAGGCTGCGGACGTCGTGCTTCCGGGTACCGGGTTTGCTTCGGTAGACGGCACTTTCACAAACACCGAGCGCAGGCTACAGGTCGTGCAGGAAGCTGCCCCTGAAGATGTGCTCTTTGCCAACTGGGAGGTCGCGAGGGAGATAGCCCGCATCTACGAGATCGAGTTCGGTTGGGAGGACACATTCGACATATCGGCTGAGATGGAAGACGCTCTCCCGGTCTACCGCTACACCGAAGTGGATGGCATCTTTGACGGTTCTGCAGCTGTCACGGCGCCGGCTCTCGTCGCGGTTGACGACGGAAAGCTCGTATCAAAGCTTGCCGCTGCGGACAGCCTTATGAACAAGATCATAGAGCGTCTGCCTGTACAGGCCGAGTATCCGTCCATTGCGTAAGGGACGAATGGCAGGCAAGCGGTCATAACACGACCAAAGGCATGATAAAAATCGGTGGGACTTGCTCCCGCCGATTTTTTGTTATTATCTATGGAAGGAGGCGGGTTTACACAACGGGGACGGTTCTTTTGCGTTCTTGGACAGTTCCTTGTATCCTTATTACCCCGGCAGCAAATAGCAGGAATAAAGTGCCGAGG
>JAISAW010000103.1 GCA_031266515.1 Eubacteriales Family XIII. Incertae Sedis bacterium | reverse complement strand
CGATTCCCTTTACTTTTATAAAATGAAAAAGCCATCCAGATGAATGACTTTTTAAAATAATTTTTGGAGCGGATGAAGGGAATCGAACCCTCGCTATCAGCTTGGAAGGCTGAAGTTCTACCATTGAACTACATCCGCACAAGTATGAAAATTATCCTGTTTATAAGAGCAAGAGAGGACGCCTGACGGCAAACTCTCTTGCAATGGAGCGGAAGACGAGATTTGAACTCGCGACCCTCGCCTTGGCAAGGCGATGCTCTACCCCTGAGCCACTTCCGCCCAAATGATATTTGGTTTTTTCATACACCCATTCTTGTAAGATATGGTGGGCAGGGATGGATTCGAACCATCGTAGGCTCAGCCGACGGGTTTACAGCCCGCTCCCTTTGGCCGCTCGGGCACCTGCCCACACCATTTTCTTTTAGCGCAACCATTATACGCTATTTATCTCACAAATAACAGATGGAGCTGGCGAAAGGTACTCCGCTTCGCTCTATGCGGGGAGGCTTCCTCCCCGCGCCCCTCCGGTTGGGGCATCAGTCATATCTCCTGCAAACCTGTCACGGCTCTGATGTATGGAGCTGGCGAAGGGAATCGAACCCACAACCTGTCGCTTTGCTCCTCAAGGGGGCTCTGCCCCCTATGACGGGCCTTTCGGCCCTGTTACCCCCGGAGAGGTACTCCGCTTCGCTCTATGCGGGGAGGTTTCCTCCCCGCGCCCCTCCAAGGTTGGGGCAAACTGCTCTCTCTTGCAATCTTTCTACGGCTCTGATGTATGGAGCTGGCGAAGGGAATCGAACCCCCAACCTGCTGATTACAAATCAGCTGCTCTACCATTGAGCCACGCCAGCGCATCTTTTCGACCCGCAGGGCGGCTCGAACCGCCTTTCCGCCAAAGCATCCGACCTGCGAACTATCATCTGAGAGCCGCATGGTCACGCAATCACATGGTGGGCACAACAGGACTCGAACCTGTGACCCCATGCTTGTAAGGCATGTGCTCTAACCAGCTGAGCTATGCGCCCATGCTTGCCGTTTTGCCGCTTACGCCACAGAC
Source organism: Eubacteriales Family XIII. Incertae Sedis bacterium (assembly GCA_031266515.1). Taxonomy (GTDB): domain Bacteria; phylum Bacillota; class Clostridia; order Peptostreptococcales; family Anaerovoracaceae; genus JAISAW01. Next base: position 16,193 of record JAISAW010000103.1, on the reverse strand, counting down.
CGCCTCTTCCTGCCATGGCCCTGCGAATCCCAAAGCCGGAGAACCCGCAAATGTTGGCTCCAGGGGTGGGACTCGAACCCACAACCTATCGGTTAACAGCCGAGTGCTCCACCATTGAGCTACCCTGGAAAGCTTGTAGCTCCATCGAGTGAGCCGAACCGTATGTTAACACATTGGTTCAGAAATTGTCAACGAAAATCGGCTTCTTTTGCGGGCGCTACGGACGCGGCCCAAAATTTTTCGCTAAAAATTTTTCAGTAATTGTTCGGACAACGGGGGAGGCTCTTATCTAATAATGAACGTTCACAATGGTCCCCAGCTCGCTGAACCCGTAGACGATCTCCGCCTCTTCAGTGCGCATATTGATGCACCCATGGCTCATCGGCTGCCCGAAATTGTTGTGCCAGTAGGCGGCGTGGACAGCTTCGCCTCCGTTATAGAAAAGCGAGTATTTGACATTCGGCACATCGTATTCGCGGCCGTCGTCTTCTTTCACGTGGTATGTCTTGCTCTGCACTTTGTACCAAACCCGGAATGTGCCGACATCGGAAGGCGTAACCCTCTTGCCACTGCTGATGAGAAAAGTGTTGACCGGCTTTGCGCCCTCATACATCGTGAGGGTCTGGCTTGACAGGTTGACGTCAAGCCAATGATAGCTGTCGTCATTCACTGTGACCGCAGGGTCGGGAGCCATCACGAAACTCTGGTTGATATCCTTTCCTTCGATCACATCCTGCGCGAATGCCTGTGCGATCTGCTCTTTGCCGTCCAAGGTGACCCCATCGACGCCGTCAAAAAGGACCAGCAGCTCAACCCCCGCTGCATTTTTTATCACGCGGCGGTCTTCCCTGTTTGAGGTATAGCCGGGGATAGGATTGTTGTCAAGGAATGCCACGACCTTTGCAGGATCCACACAGGTATTGATTTCTTTCGTATAGTCGTTTGCATCGAAGTTGATCCATGAGGCTATATTGTCCCTCGGGACGGTAGCGACGGGCACTCCGTCGACCACGAAGTTGATCGTCACGCCTATCCTCGTATTGGCGAAATCGACGGCCTTCTGCGCGGTCTCGTCTGTGACGAGCGGTGCCACATCGGTGATCCTGACATCAAATGCCTTCTCGCCCGGCTCGGCGATCAGCCCCTGCATGAAGGCCTCGATATCGGTATCAGCGATATTTCTGCCGCCCTGCCCCTGCACGATCGAAAAAACTCCGGCGTCAGGGTCGTATGCGCCCGACGGGTTCGTACAGGCGACTGCGCTTTCCGGGAAATGCGCAAGGATGAAATCCCTGAAGCCCGCAGGGTTGTAATCAATGGCCAGGTCGATATTTTCTTTCATGTATGGCGAGACCAGATATCCGGCTAGAAATTTGCCGTTGTCAAGCGCGTTTTCGGCGGTCTGCCCGGCGTTAAGGGAAATCCCCACATCTTCGGGCCTCACAGAGACATTGTTTCCGTCAAGGCTGAAATCTATTACTACAGTATCAAAGATCCGGATAGCCGCCAGCTCGATGCCGGCTTTGTCCATCCCTCCGACGTCAACTCCCGAGAGAGTGGTGCCCGGTACCGCCTTGGCGCCAAAAAACGCGTAAAGCGCCGCAACAGCTGCAAGCGCCAAAAGAAGCACAGCGGACACTATCGCCAGCCATATCCGCCATTTTCCGTCTTTTATCAAAGGCTGATCTGAAGGCATCAATGCCCCTGCTACTGCCGCATCAGCCACTGCCGCAGAGCCAACCTCCGTAAGCATTTATATCATCTCTCCATATCACTGCAGATCAAGGACTTCGTTCATGCTGCCTGTCCGATACCCCTTGAGGTCAAGCGTCACATAGGCGAAGCCCAATTTTAAGATACTGTCTAATATAATATCACGCGCTTCGGGTTCGCACAAGGTGGGGATATCTTTCTCGTCCACTTCGATCCGGGCCAAAAAATTCTCCGTCCCATGTATCCTCACCCTCACTGTCCCCACGCCCAAATCGAGCAACAGCTGCTCGGCCTTTTCTATCATGGAGAGTTTTGCCAGAGTGATCTCCTCGCCGTACACAAACCTTGACGAAAGGCAGGCAAAGCTCTGCTTGTTCCATGTAGGAAGTCCACGCTCCCGCGACAAAGCCCTGATATCCCCCTTGCCAAGCCCGGCTTCCATCAACGGGCTTGCTATCCCGAGCTCCTTTATCGCCTGCAGCCCCGGACGGTAGTCGCCGGTGTCGTCCGCATTTGATCCATCGGCTACGACAGCCCCGCCTTCCCTGTCCGCAACCTCTCTTATTTTTGAGAACAGCTCATGCTTGCAAAGATAGCATCTGTTTGGCGGATTGTGCGAAAACTCTTCGATATCGAGCTCTTCACTGTCTATTATCAAGTGGCGTATACCATGCTCCCTGCAAAAATCCCCGGCTTCACGGAGTTCCCGTCCGGGAAATGACGCTGACCTCGCAGTGACGGCGACGACCTTGTCTTTTCCGAGCGTCTCTGCAGCGGCATACAGGAGGAAGGTCGAATCCACACCTCCCGAAAATGCCACCACTACCTTGCCATAGCCCTTCAGCAGCCGGGTGAGCCCTTCATACTTCGCGTTTACTTTTTCGTCCATGTGATCCTGCCTCCGCCTATCAATTCATCTCCGTCATACATCACCGCAGCCTGCCCCTTTGCCGGTGCCCTCTGCGGGTTTTCAAAAAACAGCTCCGCCGAATCGCCATAGACGGATATCAACTGTGCTCTTGCCGGTTTTGCCCCATACCTTATCATCACTTCGACAATGCTTCCCGCCGCCGGAAAACTCCCGCTGACCGCCGTCAGGCCCGAGATCCCGACCCTGCACGCAAAAAGATCCCTCTCGTTTTCCGTCAGCACCACTTCACCTGCATTTGCCCTTATCTCGGACACAAACATCGGTGCCCCAAGGGCTATGCCGAGGCCTTTCCTCTGGCCTATGGTATACCTTATTATCCCTTTGTGGCGGCCCAGCACCTTTCCCTCGCCATCGACGAAATCCCCATCGGCGAAAGCCCTGCCCCCATACCCTTCTATGAAATCAGCATAGCCGCCGCTCACAAAGCATATGTCCTGGCTCTCAGGCTTCTCTGCGGTGGCAAGCCCTGCCGCCGCAGCTTCCTCCCTCGTCTCGTCTTTGATGTACGGGCCAAGCGGGAAAAGCGTGTGCGAGAGCTGCTCCTGCGTCATAGAGTAAAGGAAATAGGTCTGGTCCTTCTTCCTGTCCCTGGCCCTGAACATATGGAAAAGCCCGTCGTCTTCACGCCGTATATCGGCGTAGTGCCCTGTCACCAGATAGTCGAAGCCCATTTTTCTGAGCCTGTCATAAAGAGAGCCGTATTTGATGTAGCTGTTGCAGTCGATACAGGGGTTTGGGGTCTCTCCCGAAGAGTACGCTTCCACAAACCGGCCGATCACTTCCCGGCGAAAATCCTCCGAGAAATCGAATATATAGTGAGGTATCCCGATAGCCGCAGCAGCCCGCGCTGCATCGGAAGCATCCGCAAGAGAACAGCATGGACGCTCTTTTGAGATGCCCACATCCTCATTTTCGAACAGCTTCATCGTGACGCCAAAGCACTCGTACCCTGCCCGTGCCGCAAGCAGCGCTGCCACAGAGCTGTCCACCCCTCCGCTCATAGCTATCAAAGCTTTCTCGCTCATATATTGGTTTTCACTATCTCTGTTTTCTCCGAAACGGGCCTCACTCCAAAAGTAAGCTGCTCCATCCTGCTGAGGGCCGACTCCCTGTTTTCAGGCTCCGTGGAAATCCCAAGCGTCACTTTTTCCGCGAAAACCTTATCATCGACCGAAAAAAGCTCCTCTCTCAGATTCTCGATTTTACCAAGGAGATTGTAGTCAATAATCCAGGTAAATACAACTCTTTCGCTCACTTTCGCAAGCCCTGCAGCCTCGATGCCCCTCTTCGCCGCCGCTGTGTACGCGCGGACGAGCCCTCCCGTGCCGAGCTTCACGCCGCCGAAATACCTCGTGACGACGACGGCAATGTCGCTGAGCCCTTCCTCGACCAGCATATGGAGGATAGGCGCGCCCGAAGTGCCGGACGGCTCTCCGTCGTCGCTCGCCCATTGCGTGATCCTGTGCTCGCCGATGACACAGGCAGGGACATTGTGCGTCGCCTGCCTGTGGAGTTTCCTTATTTTTTCAAAGAAAATGTCTGCGTCCCCTTTGCTCGAAACGGGGGCTACATGCGCGATAAACCTTGATTTTTCGATGGTCAGCTCCGCCTGGGCCTCGCGGCGGACGGTCAGATAGCTGTTCACGGGTATAGCTCAGAAGTTGGTCTTTTCGAGCGCGGGCGGGAACTTATCGTTCAATATCTTGATGTAAGTCCCCTTCATGCCGAGGGAACGCGAATCGATGATGCCGGCGCTTTCGAGCTTTCTCAGAGCATTCACTATAACGGAGCGAGTGATGCCGCTGCGGTCTGCGATCTTGCTTGCGACAAGCAGCCCTTCGGTCCCGTCAAACTCCCCGAATATCTTTTTCAGCGCTTCCGCCTCAGAATACGACAGGGTCGAGATGGCCTTGTCCACCGCCTTGATGGTGTTTGCCTCTTCCCTGGCCCTGGCGGCGTCGATCTTTTTGATTTCAAGCCCCACCACTGTGGCACCGAACTCGGTCAGCACTATATCCTCTTCGTTGAAAGCCGGCTCGTATCTCGCAAACAGAAGGGTCCCCACGCGTTCCCTGCCGCCGAAGATCGGGACTATCATGTGCAATTTGTCATAGCTGTCATAATCGTATTTGAAAAACTTGAGCATTTCCTCGCCTTTGAGGTTGATGAGCGTGACGTCCGTCTTCTGTATCTCTTCGTTGTACCCGTCCGGCAGGTATTCCTCGTCCGTCTCAGGATCGTGCATCAGGGAAGTCCCCTCTGCGGCTATTGTGAAATGGTGCCCCATCACCGTTCCCGTCTTGCTGACGATGTATACGTTGCTATCGATAAGCTCGCTTAGTATTGTGGCTAAATCAGAGAACGACAAAGAGTCAGAAGTGCTGCTCTGTAGCATCAGATTCAGCGCTCTGACTTTTTCTATAATTGTGGTTTTTTTCATAAAATTTATTTTCTCCCTCTTCGCAAATGCGCAAAATAAAAGTATGCAGAGTATCGTGGATCGTGCATACTTTCATTTTCGCTTAAATTGTTCGTTATGTCAAGGAATATTTTGAATATTTTGTATAATTCAGTTAACTCTCTTAACCAATTCATTTCAGCATGAAACTATTTCGCTTCTGGCTGCTTCCACGTTTCCTTTCTATAATATATAGCGGTCCATGTCTTCCGCAAGGATAGTGTCCTTGAATACCTTGCCCACATAGTCCGAATCTATGACGATTTTTTTCTCATCCATATCGGGGATATCGAAAGCGAGATCCTCCAGCAGTTTCTCCATCACCGTGTGCAGCCTGCGCGCCCCGATATTTTCGGTCTGCTCATTTGACATGAACGAAAGCCTCGCAATCTCGGCGACGGCGTCGTCCGTGAACTCCACTGCCACCCCCTCGGTTTCGAGCAAAGCCTTGTGCTGTTTCAAAAGCGCGTTCTCCGGGACGGTCAAAATGCTGACAAACGCCTCTTCCGTCAGGTTTTCAAGCTCCACCCTGATGGGGAACCGGCCTTGAAGCTCCGGTATCAGGTCCGTGGGCTTCGAAGTGTGGAAGGCCCCGGCACCGACAAAGAGCATGTAGTCCGTCTTGACCGGCCCGTACTTGGTGTTCACGACGCTCCCTTCCACTATGGGAAGGATGTCCCTCTGGACGCCTTCTCTCGACACATCGCCGCCAATCCTGTATGAGCTTCCCGATGCGATCTTGTCTATCTCGTCAATAAAGATGATACCGTTTTGCTCGGCGTTTTCGAGGGCTTCCATCGTTATCTGGTCCATGTCGATCAGATTGCCGGCCTCCTCTTCGCGGAGCGCCTTGCGGGCATCCTTTACCTTCATCTTTTTCTTTTTCTTGCGGCCGCCACCGCCGAGGACGTCGAAGATATTGCCTATGGCGATGCTCATCCCTTCCTGTCCGCCCATATCAAGCTGGTTTGTCTTTGGAAGCTCTGTCACTTCGATCTCGATGTACTGCTCGTCGAGCTGCCCTTCCCTGTACTGCTTCCTGACCTGATCTCTCGTGAGTTCCACTTCGCTGTCGGTGCGGTTGTCAGCCTCGATCTGCGGTTCATCCTGCTTCTGCGCCGTGCCGCTTCCCATGATGAAATCAAAAGGCCCTTTCAGCGTGGCGCTCTCGGCCGAACCTGCCTTTTTCCTGCCCGGGGCAATAGCTTCGACTATCCGTTCTTCGACTATATCGTCGGCGACCCCGTACTTTTCCTGGAGGTGCTTCTGCTTGGTGATCCTCACCGAGGTTTCCGCCAAATCCCTCACCATGGAGTCAACATCCCTTCCCACGTAGCCCACTTCCGTGAACTTGGTCGCCTCGACCTTGACGAAAGGCGCATCCATGAGCTTTGCAAGCCTTCTCGCTATCTCGGTCTTGCCGACGCCTGTCGGGCCCATCATCAATATGTTTTTCGGAGAGACTTCCTCTTTCATCTTGTCGTCAAGCAGGCTTCTCCTGTACCTGTTCCTGAGCGCCACCGCAACACTTCGCTTCGCCTGATCCTGCCCGATGATATATTTGTCAAGCTCGGCGACTATTTCGCGGGGGGTCATTTCATAGAGTTTATTTCCCATCTCGTTGCCGTTCCTTTCTAAAGTTTTTCCACGGATATATTGTCATTCGTATAGACGCAGATCGAAGACGCTATCTCAAGCGATTTCCTGACTATGGCTTCCGCGTCGAGATCCGTGTTGTTGTAAAGGGCGCTGGCCGCTGCGTAGGCGAAATTGCCGCCTGAGCCTATGGCCATGAAATCCTGGTCAGGCTCGATCACTTCCCCGTTGCCGGAGATGAGCAGCAGGTTTTCCCTGTCCGCCGCGACCATCAAAGCTTCGAGGTTCCTCATCGCGTTGTCCCGGCGCCAGCTCTGGGCGAGGGCCACGGCCGCCCGCTTGAGGTTTCCTCCATGCTCTTCCAGTTTCTTCTCAAATTTTTCCGTGAGCGTGAAAGCATCTGCCACGGAGCCCGCGAATCCGCTGAGCACGGTATTCTTGTATATTTTCCTTACTTTTTTCGCTTTGTGCTTCATTACGGACGTCTGTCCCATGGTCACCTGCCCGTCGCCTCCGATACACACATCGCCATCGCTTCTTCTTACGGCAACTATAGTAGTTGCGTGAAAATCTACCATCCGGTTTTCTCCTTTCACCTTGTTAGCACTCTGTATTGGTGAGTGCTAATTTAATTTTACAGGAAATTTTTCATATGTCAATGTATCTCCTTGTTTATTTGTGAGGCGTTTTTTCCTGGTGTTTTTTCCTTGCCCTTAAACCCTACTCCCTGTAATCGCAGTCCGTGTTTGAACAAGCGAGCGACGTCCCGTATTTCTTGCTCGGCTTCTCAGTGAGCAACGCACCACATTTCGGGCAAGGCCTGTCCACAGGCTTGTCCCAATACACCTGCTTGCAGGCGGGAAACCCGCTGCAGCCGTAAAATATCTTTCCTTTTTTCTTGCTTCGCCTCTCCACGATTTCTTTGCCGCACACCGGACAGGCCACGCCCGTGGGTACGACGATGGGCTTGGTGTTCTTGCAGTCTGGATAGCCACTGCAGGCGAGGAATTTCCCGTACCTGCTCTGCTTTATCAGCATGGGCTTGCCGCAGAGCGCGCAGACTTCGTCGCTGACTTCATCGGCGACCTCGACCTTTTCGATCTCTTTGTCGGCTATATCAAGCTCTTTTGACAGAGTGCCGTAGAAATCCCCCACGACATCCTGCCACCTCACGTGCGCGCTTTCCGCCCCGTCCACGTTGCCGTTCGGATCGCGCCTGCCGCGCTCTCCGTTGGTCTCGACAGAATCGAGCTTGTCTTCCATATCGGAAGTGAACCCGGAATCGACGATTTCATTGAAATACTGCTCCATGAGTTCGGTGACGACAAACCCGACCTCTGTCGGCATGATCGCTTTTTTCACTCTCTCGATATAGCCTCTGCCTGTTATCGTGCCGATGATAGGCACGAAGGTCGATGGCCGTCCTATCCCTTTTTCCTCAAGCTCTTTTACGAGCGAAGCTTCGGTAAACCGCGCCGGAGGCTGGGTGAAGCTCTGGTCGGCATCTACCTTTTTCAGATCCAGCTCTTCGCCTTTGTCGAGCTCGGGGATACCGTCTTCGCTTTCCTCTGTGTCAGGGGTCTGATAGACTTTCAAAAACCCGTCAAACCGAAGTTTCGACCCGGTGGCCCTGAATGTGTACGCGCCATTCACGACATCCACCCCCACCGTATCATACAGCGCTTCGCTCATCCTGCTGGCGATAAATCTCGACCAGATCAGCCTGTACAGCTTGTACTGGTCGGGCGTGAGCGAGCCTTTGATATCATCGGGCAAAAGATCCGTATACGAAGGCCTTATCGCTTCGTGCGCGTCCTGTATCTCCTTTTTCTTGTTTGAGAAAAAGTTGTTCCCCACATAGGCTTTCGAATAGTTTTCCTCGATGAACGCCTTTGCTGCGGCATCCGCCGCGCTCGACACACGCACTGAATCCGTCCGTATATAAGTGACAAGGCCGACTGAGCCACGCCCCTTGACCGTCACACCTTCGTAAAGCTGCTGAGCCAGAGTCATGGTCTTTCTCGCAGGAAACCCGAGCTTGGATGAAGCGTCCTGTTGCAGGGTGCTCGTCGTAAACGGGGCATAAGGCCTCCGGCGGCGTTCCTTCTTCTCGACACTGTTGACGGTATAGCCACCTTTTTCAAGGTCGGCGAGAACTTCGTCCGCCTGCTCTTTGTTCACCGGCACGAATTTCTCTCCGTTTTTTTCGGTGAGGCGCGCCGTGAATTTTTCTTTGCCGCCAGACAGCTTCTGAAGCAAGACGCTTATCTTCCAAAACTCATCCGGGATGAACGCCTGGATCTCCCTCTCCCTGTCACAGATCATCTTGAGGGCAGCCGACTGTACCCTTCCTGCCGAAAGCCCTGGCCTTATTTTCCTCCAGAGCAGCGGGCTGAGCTTGTAGCCGACTATCCTGTCGAGCACCCTCCTGGCCTGTTGTGCGTCGACCAGGTTCAGATCGAGCTTCCGCGGGTTTTTAACGGACGCCTTTATCGCTTCTTTCGTCACTTCATTGAACTGGATGCGGTCCTCCGCATTCTCGTCAAGGCCCAGAAGGGTCGCGATATGCCATGAGATCGCCTCTCCTTCGCGGTCAGGGTCGGTCGCGAGAAGGACTTTGTCAGCAGCCTTCGCTTCGCTCTTCATGTTCTTGATGACATCGCCTTTGCCCCTGATGTTGATATACATCGGGGCAAAATCATCCTCTATGTCTATGCCAAATTTGCTTTTCGGCAGGTCTCTCACATGCCCGACCGACGCGATGACTTTGTAGTTCGCGCCGAGAAATTTCCCGATGGTCTTCGCTTTTGAGGGTGACTCAACTATGACCAGGGTCTTGCCGTTTTTCGTTTTTTTTCCTTTTGCTTTAGCTTCCATATATCCTCCGTACAAAGCGACGCCAGGGGGTGTTACCATTTCAAGTGCTTATATAAGCATGAAAACGCTTCTTAGTCAAGGACGGGAAATACCTGTATATAATGAAGTAAACCTCGACCACCGCACTGCTGCCGCGCTGGGCCGCCGTTTTCTTCGCCTATGGGATCATTATTTTTCCCGCTGACGTGACGAACAGCCCTTTCATTTCCATGGCCACGGCAAGTGATGTAGCGCTTGCGATGCCGCGTCTCAGCACCCTTGCGAACTCCTCGTAGCCCATTTCCCCGTTTTTCATGACAGCTTCGTAGGCAAGCCTCTCATCAGGCGAAAGGGAGACGTCCCGCCGCTGCTCTTTCACCTTATCTATACCCAGATCCCTGAGGATATCATCAATGAAAATGACAGGCTTGGCACCGTCGTAGATGAGCTTATTGCACCCGACGCTCTTTTCGCGGTTGATATTTCCCGGCACGGCGTATACGTCCCTGCCCTGGTCGACGGCCAATTCCGCAGTTATCAGGGAACCGCTCCTGACGGCGGCCTCGGCCACCACCACGGCGAATGATATGCCGCTGATTATCCTGTTTCGCATTGGGAACGTGAATTTGTTCGGCCTGACCCCTTCTTCATATTCGGTTATGATAAGCCCGTTTGACAGTATCTCGTCCATCAGCTTCTCGTTTCGCCGGGGAAAGCAATAGTCGAGCCCGCAGCCCCAGACCGCGACCGTAGGCGAGCCTCCGTCCAGAGCGCCCCTGTGCGCGTGGCTGTCTATGCCTTCCGCCATGCCGCTTACCACCGTGACCCCATATTGCGAGAGCCGCTTTGCTATATTGTAAGCGGCCCAGCTGCCGTATTCGGTACAGCGCCTTGCGCCAACTACAGCTACCGTAAAGGTTTCAAGCAAAGACGCATCGCCACAGTAGTACAGATGCTCGGGCGGATTGGGTATCAGCGACAACAGCAGAGGATACCCCGCATCGGATTTTTTTATAAGGCCTTTTGCAGCCATGCCCTCACCTCTGTTCCCTCCTGAAAGAAAGCGCTTCGCCTACATGCACAGGCAGGACTTCCGCCGAGGCTTCGAGATCGGCGATCGTGCGCGCTACGTTTATGAGTTTACTGCGGGATCTCATGCTCAAGCCGTATTTGGAATAGGCGTTGTCGAGCATGGATGCGGCTTCGTCGGAAAATCTGAGGTCTCCGTCCACCCTCTCCTTTCGGAACGAGATGGCGTCTTCGACCGATTTTTTCATCTCCTCTGTCGAAAGGCCGTTTCGCTCTTTCTTCGCAAACAGCGCAGCATCTCCCGAAGGGATGTGGTCCATAGTCACGTGGATGTCGATGCGGTCCATAAGCGGCCCCGATACTTTTGCCCTGTACCTGTCAATGCTGCTCTCCGGGCAGATACAGGCATGCAAGGGATCTCCGAAATGTCCGCACGGACAGGGGTTCATGGCTGCTATAAAAAGAAAATCGCAGGGCATGCGTTCCTTGAAACCTGTTCTCGACAGGTCTACATACCTGTTTTCCATCGGTTGTCTAAGCATATCCAAAGCCTGTCGGTTGAATTCGGGGAGCTCATCGAGAAACAGCGTCCCTCTGTGCGCGAGGGAGACTTCCCCAGGCATGACCCTGTTGTGCCCTCCGCCTATTATCGCCGTCATTGTCGACGAGTGGTGAGGCGCTCTGAATGGCCGCTTTTTTATCAGCTCATGCCCTCCCGACAGGCCGGCGATACTGTGTATCCTCGTGACTTCCATGCTCTCTGTCTCGGTAAGCGGCGGCAATATGTCGGCAAACATCCCCGCCATCATCGACTTGCCTACGCCGGGCGGACCGACCAGAAGTATATCGTGCCTGCCTGCAGCGGCGATGGTCAAAGCCCTTTTGGTCCTCTCCTGTCCTAGAACCTCGGAATAATCGCTCCTGTAGACATCCCTTATATCGTCCTCACGCCTGTCTCCCGCTTCTTCGACGCCCGGCCCTTTCACATCGGGAAGGCTTTCACGCTCATGCTTGAAGGCGAAGGTATTCCTTTCGGCACCCGGGGAAAGCAGGGAAACAGCCTCGGAAAGCGAAGACACCGGATGATAGCGCAGATCCTTAAGGCTCGGCACTTCATTCATATTTTCTACCGGAAGGTATACGTCCCTCGCCCCGGCTTCATACCTGCCGATCACGAGCGCAGCTGCCGCTTCGATCCGCCTTACTGCCCCGTCCAAAGACAGCTCACCGAAAAAAATCCCTTTCTCAAGACGTTCCTTATCCATTTTCGCTTTGCCTGAAGCCGACAGCACCGCTATTGCAATCGGGAGGTCGAAGTGGCTGCCTTCCTTCCGCGTTGCGGCAGGCGACAGGTTTATCGTGATCCTCCTCATGGGGAACTCGAACCCGCTGTTGGATATCGCCGAGCGGATCCTTTCCCTGGACTCCCTGACGGCATTTCCCGGAAGCCCGACGAGAAATATGTTCGGCAGCCCCGGGGAAATATCCGTTTCGACATTCACGCTGGCGGCTTCTATCCCGCTCAGGGACGCGCTCGATATAATGGAAAGGGCAGGCATCAGAACGCCCCCTCGATATGTACGGCTTCCGCGCCCGACCCCGTCACAAGTATCTCAATGACGTCAAAGCGTATGCCGCTGTACCTGTGAAGCTTGTCAGGCTTCAGGCATTCCACTATATACATGGAAGCCGTCCGCTTGATCTGCCTCACCTTGGCTGCGGTGACGGATTCGGAAGGCCTTCCAAATTTGAGGGAGCGCCTCGCTTTCACTTCCACGAAAACAAGAAGGCCTTTTTCAGGGTCTTCCGCGATGATGTCCACTTCGCCGGTCTTCCTTCGGTATTTTCGGACGAGGATCAAATACCCTTTGTCTTCAAGCGCGGCGGCGGCAAGCTCTTCGCCAAGGTCGCCGAACTCCGCGTAGTCGTTTTTCCTTTTAGCCGATTCTTTTTCCATGCCATGAAATTACCATAATTTTCCATGCATGTCAAGCGGGGAATCCACATAATTTTGATTTGCCATGCGCGGCCGCAGCTCAGTGTATGGCAAACGGCAAACCAGGGTTTTTACTTGCTGGTCCTCCAGAATGCCGGCATGAAGAGAAGGAATACCGTCATCACTTCGAGCCTTCCCGTTATCATCAGTATGACCATGTATAGCTTTGAGAACGGCGAAAAATCGGAGAAGTACTCGATACCCGGGTGATTGCTTATCGTCGTCCCCGTATTTGAAAGCATCGAAATCACCGTGCTTACGGTGGATTTCATATCGTAGTTTTCGAGCGAGAGCAGTATGCATGAAAAAATCGTTATGAGTATATAGACGAGGGTAAAGGTGATGATCATGGAAACTTTATCATCGGAAATCGCCCTGCCGCCGACTTTGACGGAGACTACGGCGTTTGGGTGGACCCGTTTGTACACATTCCTCTTGATGACAGAAAAAAGGACGGAGAGCCTCACCATCTTGATTCCGCCGGAAGTGGATGCGCTACAGCCTCCGATCGCCATTGCAAACAGAAGGAGCCACTGGATGAACTGCGGCCATTCGTCAAAGCCTTCAGTCTGAAAGCCCGCAGTAGTGGTGAAAGCGATGGAGCCGAGGGCACCTTGCCTCAGAGCTTCGCCCGGGGAGCCATACGTGTGCGCGGCGATGAGCCCTGTGCTGACGACCACTATGAGCACTGCGAGTACGGTGATGAACATCCTGAATTCCGGCTCGGAAAAAAATTCCCTGAACCGCTTCTTGAAAAGCAAAGGATAGTTGATGAAACTCAGCGCGGACAGTATGCAAAACAGCGCGACCACGACCTCGACATAGATGTTGCCATACCCCATCATGCCGCCGCCCGTATGGATCTGTTCGCCATTGCCCACGCTCTGGAAAGTCAGTATAAGCGAATCGTAAATGCCGAGTTCGGAAAATATGAGAAGCAGGTATTCAGTGACTGTCAAAATGAGGTATATCAGAAAAATCCTTTTTGCGATATCTCTCATCCGGTTCCGGATATTTGACAGGCTGTTGCCTGAAGTTTCCGCGCTGACAAGGTTTGCCGCCCCTACTCCCATCGCAGGCAATATGGATATGGCGAGCAGCAGGATCCCTATACCGCCGAACCAGTTCAGGAAGGCTTTCCAAAACATAAGGCTCTTCGGCACTGTGGCAGTGTCGGCGATAAGCGTCGCCCCCGTCGTTGTGATCGACGTCGCCGCTTCAAACACTGCGTCGATATACGATGTAAAGGCACCTGAAAACATGAAAGGCATCGCTGCGAGCGCTATTGCAAACACCCAGCAAAGCGTGGTCGCAACGAGGCCGTCCCGCATTTTCAAGACCTGGTTTTTTCGTTTCGTGATACGGTAAAGCAGGAACCCGACCAGTACCATGGGGATCATGGTAGCCAAAAATACCACTGCCATCGAAAACTCCCTGAGCAAGAGAGCGGAAAGCAAGCCCCCGACCATGGTGACGCCGGTCAGTACCATCATGATGCCAAGCACATTCAGTATGAGGTTCTTCTGGATTTTCACTGGTTCTACCCAAACAGGCCTTTGCGCACTTTCAGCAGTTTTTCTATATCGTAGGATTCGGAAAGGAGCCCGAGCACGGCAATCCGGTCGCCGGCCTCTATCCTGGTGCTGCCTTCAGGAAAGAACACATCCCGGCCTCTTTGTACAGCGACTATCGACACGCCGTCGGGAAGGGACAAGCTGCGAAGCGTTTCGCCCTGGAGCTTCATATCATGCCCTACGGCTATGTATACCAGTTCTCCCTGCCCTTTGATCATCTGGGAGGATATGACCCTTGACTCTTTGATCCTTCGAAGTATATAGCTCGCCGAGATGTCTACCGGGTTCAACACCATATCGACACCCATTTCCTTGACGAGGTCGCCGAAATTCTCGCGGCTTATCTTTGCGATGACATCCTCCACGCCTTCCCTTTTGGCGCGTAGCGCGAGCAGGAGGTTTTCTTCATCAAAACCTGTCGTGCTGACGAAAGCGTCCATTGAAGAGATATCCTCTTCTTCCAGGAGGTCGTTGTCCGTCGCGTCCCCGTTCAGGATGAGCACGTTGCTGAGGTGGGTGGAAAGGTATTGGCAGCGGGCTTTGTCCATCTCTATGATCTTGACGGAAGCACCGAAGTCTTCCAGCAGGCGCGCGAGGTAATAGCCCGACTTCCCGCCGCCAGCGATCATGACCCGCTGGACTTTCGTGCGCCGCTCCTTGTCGATCAGCTTGTCCGCCGCAGCGTCAATCGCGTCGCGTTCGCCCACAAGGTATATTTCATCGTCTTCCTCTACGACCCTCTCGTCGTCCGCCGAGGGGATGTACAGCTTGCCATTCCGCGAGACGGCTGCTATCTTGACTTTTTTGCCGTCAATGACTTTGTTTGCATGATATACCGTCAGCCCCAGGACGTTTGACATCCTGGTGGCGTCAATCTCCATGAAGCCTATCTTTCCCGCATGGGTCAGCCCCTCCTGGATGGAGTATTTTTCAACGAGGTATTTGCTTATTTCTTCGGCTATGGAGCGGTCGGGGTTCACTATCTCGTCAATCCCGAAGGTCTGCATGAGGAAGTCGTATTGCTTCATATGCTCGGGGTCACGGATCCTGGCGACGACGTTCGCACAGCCGATCTGCTTTGCTATGGCGCTGATCACGATATTTTTCTCGTCGTCATTCGTCGTCACGATAGCGTAGTCAAAGGATTCTATGCCAACGTCTTTCAGGAGGCTGACCTCTTTGCCGTCGCCAAGCACGGTGACGACGTCAAGGGTGTTTGACAGCCTCGCCATGAGAGTCTCATTTGTGTCTATCAGTGTGATATCGTGGTCGCCGCCCATGAGGATATCGGTGATCCTGAGCCCGAGTTTACCTGCGCCTATGATAGCAATTTTCATAACACATACCGCCTCACATTGCCCTGTATCTGAAAACCCGCAGCCGTTGGCCGCGGGTCTTTTGGTCTTCGTTTTCGCGGAGCCGGCTACTCAATCGCCACAAGCCCCAGGGAACTCGCTATAAAGGCCACGGCCGCTATGATCGTCACCCACACAAACATCCTCTCCCAGCCTCTGCTCTTTTTCTTGCCGAAGAGCTGCTCTGCGCCGCCGCCGATTGCGCCGGACAGGCCTGCGCTGTTCCCCTGCTGCAGCAGCACGGTGGCTATCAGTACAAGGCTTGAAGCCACGAGTATTATTTTCAATGCTATCGCCATATTCATATCCTCCAGATCCGAATCCATTTCGGCCTGCGGGCGCTGTCCGCCCACACAGCGTCTTAAATCATACCACTGCCTTGCATTGTAAGCAAGTGGCGGAAATTTTTCAAGCTTCTGCGATGCCATGGGAACATCTGACCAAAACTTTATATTTAGAATTTTGTATCGCTATTTTTCCATATTTTGGAATTTTTATGGTATAATCTGGCTGACGCTAAACGCGTCCCGCAAAGGGACATCGCTTTGGCGGTTCTATCGCCCCCAGCTCGTTGTAAAAATCGAAGGGGGTGAGGCTCATGATTGACGCGGCTTATATCCAGCTTTTGCTGATGTTCGTACTCGTTATAATCGAAGTCATCGCCCTGTTTAAAAACAGGGACTAA
>JAISAW010000070.1 GCA_031266515.1 Eubacteriales Family XIII. Incertae Sedis bacterium | reverse complement strand
TTTTACGGTATATTTATATCCAAAATGCCTTCCCTTCAAGCTCGACAGCGATTTTCTTGCATCTGCAAGCGATCTGTCATCGGAAGCGTACTCAGCTTCGGCTTCCACGATGACCGCATCAAGCTCACGGTCCACATGCATTGAGTCAAAGGCTTCGATGCTCATGACCACCAGATCCTCATGGTCATTTTTCGTTATAAATACAGGCTCATTGCTGGCATGGCACATATCTGAAATCTCGTTAGTGTCCTTTAAATCAGTAATCGGCCTTATTCGCGTCATGGTTAGTGCCTCCTCTCCTGTGCATTATTGTGTTATTATTCATTATACACATTTATGCACATTTGAAGAGCCGTAAACAAATTCGTATACAAACTGTTTCCATAACGAAACAAACATTCCAGGATGTAATCGTAGAGAACGAGGCCAAGGCAGTAATGGCCGCCGTCGGCAGTGATCCGCTTTTGGCGCGCCACGAACGAAAGGCCCTTGCCGGGTTTTGGGTGATTACGGCACACAAACTTCCCTTTGTCGCCTGCCCCTCGATCACGCCTTGCTGTGCCTGCGGACCCTCCTTATGACGAATACACAGCCGACGATCAATAACACACCGATCACCCCATCAGCGATATACAGGCCAATCTGCCACGGGGCAGTGGTGTAGCTGATGACAGTGCCGGCCGCGATGCCATTCATGGCGTTGCTGTTGACGACGGTATACAGTATGTTCTTTGTCGCCGCCCTGAGCCGTGTGACGGCCGTCGCGCTGGATGTGTCGTCAATATCCTTCATTGACTGGTAAGTCAGCATTAAATCGGATCCGGCTGCCAGACCCTGGTCGGGGCTCATATAAGGGTAGAGATTGAAATCGGTAATTGACATACCCTCAAAGCCCCACTCGCCTCGGAGGACATCCGTCATAAGCGCACTGCTGCCACCAGCCCAGGTCGCGCCGATCCGGTTAAAACTGCTCATCACAGCGGTGCAGGCGTTCATCTCCTTTTCGGAGACAGCCCCGTCAGTACCGGAAATATACTTGACCGTCGTCTTGGGGGATCTGACAGCAATTTCAAAGGGTTTCAGGTAGATTTCACGGATAGCCTGCTCATTTGCCCACGTGGATACGCCGTTGTTGACCCGGTTTGTCTCCTGTTCGTTGAGTGCGAAATGCTTGATGAAGGCGTAAAGGCCCTTTTCAGCCGCACCGGAGATACAGGCGGCAGCGATCTTTCCCGACAGCAGCCCGTCCTCGGAGTAATATTCAAAATTCCTGCCGCCGAATTGGGAGCGGTGGATGTTCACGCCGGGCGCGTACCAACCGTTGACATCGTTCGCGAGGGCTTCATTGCCGAGGATTTCGCCGATCTGTGCCGCGAGATCCGTGTTCCATGTCGATGCGATAACTACCTCCGACGGGTACGCAGTGCAGCTCAGTTCCGTCATGTAGCTGCTGATCCCTGAAGGGCCGTCATAGTCCACCGTCTGAGGCTTGCCGATACCTGGGATGGGGAAGCTCGTATACGCCCCGTTCATGAAGACATTCATCATGTCCTCCACTGCGATTTCGTCAAGAAGGTCATCCCACAGCGGATCATCATAGTCGACACCGCGCAGATCGATCAGCTGTAAGCCGTTATCCTCGCCAGTCGCAGGCATTTTCGCGGCTTCATCGAGGTGGTCGGCAGCGACATATTCCTGATATCCGGCCACGATGTCGTCATTTGCGATTTTGTCTGAGGCAGCCGGCGCAGTCGGGAAAGTGCCAGTGAAGTCCGCGCGCGACATATTGAGGGCAAATCCGTTCTCCGCTTCGTCGGCAAACATCGCGGATACGTCGTCAAACCGATTGGCCGCGCCATCAAGGACGGCAGTGCTGTCCACGGTATAGACAAGCGGCGGTGCGCCGTCTTTGACGTTGTGTGAATCAGTCTGCAGGCGGATTTCGTAGTCGCCTTCTTCCAACACATAGGCTTTTTCGCCTTTATAGTCGTAGCTTGCCATCGTCTCCGTCGCAAACGAAAGCGTCAATGTCTCGGCTTCGCCGGGAGCGAGCATCTTCGTCTTCGCAAAATCGCCGAGGACGACAGATGACTTTTCGATGCCGCCCTGCTCCCAGGGTGCGGAATAGTAGAGCTGTACAACATCTTTGCCTGCAACATCCCCTGTGTTCGTCACTTCCACCGAAACGGAGATATGGTCCTCGTCAAGAGCCTGGCCGGTAACCTCCCACGAAAAATCGGTATAGCCCAGCCCGTAGCCAAACGGGTAGACCACCGCTTTTTCGTAGTCGAGAGCGCCTTCCACCGCCGCCGTCTCATAATAGCGGTAGCCGACATAAATGCCTTCCTCATACTGGACGTAATAGCCACCATCGCCCGATTTGCCTGAACCGATATTGGAATACCGGAAGTCGCCGAAATTGGCAAATGTCGGATCTTTTGTCAAATCAGCGGGATAGATGTCAGACGTGCGTCCGGACGGATTGATATTTCCAGACAGCACCTCTCCAACGGCATTGAAGCCCGTCTGTCCGGGCGCGCCGATCCAGAGGATCGCGTCTACATTTTCATCGTTTTGCAGATCGCCCAATTCCATGACATTGCTTGAATTGATGACCACGACCACCGTATCAAAATGGGCTTCCGCAAGCGCAAGAGTCTGTTTTTCGTCGAAATTGAGTTCCAACTGATGCTGCCCGGCTTCGTAGTTTTCATCGAAGCCTTCCATGTCCTGTGCCAAATCCCCGCCTTCTCCGCCGCCGCGCCCGAATATGACGATGGCAGCATCCGGCCACTCAGTGAAGCTTGCCTCGGCGCCGGCGTAATTTTCCACAGGCATTTCGCCGATGTACCAAGTCGATGCCGAAGGGTCGTCCATGGCTATGTTGGCCCTCGGGTGCTCATAGGTTTTGACGGCCGAACCACGCGCGTCCGTGCTTTCCGTAAAGGATGCATATTGTTCCAATATAGAATAAACAGGCTCATTGACGGAAAACCCTGCATGTTCAAGGCCCGTCTTGAAATTGACGGCCGAACTCAAATCAACAGAACCGCTCCCCGAACCGCCGTATATCGGATCCGCCGAGTCACGCCCGAAAAGCGTCACCTTCCCGCCTGAAAGCGGTAGCACATCGTTGTTTTTCAACAAGACGATACCTTCACCCTCGACGGTTTCTACCATTTCGTCGGCAGCGGTTTTCACTTCCTCGGCGTTTGAATAATCGAGTTTATAATATTCTGTGTCCCAATTTTCACTGCCCTCCACCTTCGTTATCTGGATTTCGCCGCGCCCCAGGAACAGATCCACGTAGCCTTTGAAATAAGACGAAAGGATGTTTACGGCAACGGCCAGTATGAGGACGAACGACAAAACCGGCAGCCATATCGCTAAAAATTTTCTATTGCTCATTTTTTGCTTCATCTAAATCAGGACTCCTTTCATGAACGGGACGGCTATAAACTAAACGGGGCGGCGTAGTCATGCCGCCCCGTTTGCTTTCAACGCTCTTATTCGCCTTTATTCGCCGGCTCTGTGAGCACGGGGACGTTATATTTCGCGGTGCGGTCATCGCTGATCGCGCCGGACCAGTCAAGGCCGAATGCAAAGTCATATTTATTTCCCGCCGAATCGACGTAGCACTCCATATCGCGGGGTACGTCTTCATACTGTGCTTCGACAGCTTCCATGTCCTTTGGCATCTGCATAGGCAGGAGGCCCGCCGGCTCATACTTGCCTGCCACTATCTCGAGGATCGCGCTCTGCTGCGCGCCGAAATTCATGAGAATGGCATCCACCCTGCTTTCAAACTCTGAGAAAACCATGGGATTTGTGGCGTCGACCGCGACGACGATCTTCACCGTCTCCGGCATAGTGTCTGCGGCGGAGAGGATCATATCGAGGTCACTCTTGTTGGTGGCGACGGTGCTCTGCCCGTAATACGAGCGGTTTTCTTTGGCTTCTGTCGTAACGGCGCCGTAGACGCCAGCTTCAGTTGTTTCCACCATATCGCCCGAGATGGATTCTTTTCTGACGCTATCCGAATCCGCCGTGTATTCGCCGTATTGCAGTGAAAGGGGCTTGTATGCTGCATCACTATCCACCGATCCGGAGGCTATGGTGAAGGCACCGTTCTGCGGGGAGGAAACAAACAGCAACGCGAGGTCGCAGGCGGCCAGTTGGTCCGCGCCGGCACGGGTGATATCGTTTACGGTGTAAGTCGGGTTCCCGTCCTCGCCGGCGGGGCCGGTGGGTGCTCCGAGGGTATCGGTGACGACATTGAAGTATTCGCTGAGCAGGGCCTCATCGACCGGAAGCGACCATCCTGCCGGAACGCCAGGGATCATGCCGCCATATTGTGAAGGCGAGCCTTCGGAGTACTTCATGGGGATATAGACAGTCTGTTTGGCATCGGTGGCAGCGATGGCATCCCCGTCGTTCTTGAGCATGACGATGGATTTCAGGTTGGACTCATCGGCCAATCCCATCGAGTAGTCAGTACCGAGAGTTGTCTTTGTATCGCCCGTAGACACATAGGGATTTTCGAACAGGCCGGCTTTGAAGTATGTAAGCGTGACTCTTCGTGCGGATTCCCGGATCCGCTCCAGGGCCGCTTCCTCGCCGAGGTCTCCGACCAACATGGCATACGCCTCGGTCAGCAACGGATCGCTGGTGCCGCCAAACTGGTCGATACCGGCCTTGATCCCCAGGTACTGCCTCTCTGACTTGGGAATATCTTCGACGCCCCAGGACGTTGCAATCATTCCGCCCATATCTTCGGTCACGCCCCAGTCGCTGCAGATGAGGCCGTCGTAGTCGTATCTGTCACGGAGGATGTTGATTTTATATTCGCTGAATGCACTTCCAACGAATTCCCCGAGGGATCCGTCGTCGGTGTACGCGATGGAATATGAGGTCATGACGGAGGCGGATTCGCCGGTGGCGCCTGCGAGGCCCAGCCCGCCGTCGACGAAGGGTATCAAGCCTGTCTCAAAAGCTTCGCCCGGGTAGACATTGTACTTGCCCGGTGCGGTGTGGGATTCCCGTCCCCCTTCACCAGGGCCGTCTCCGGGATAGTGCTTCATCATAGCGGTGACACTGTCGATGCCCCAGCCCAAATCCTCTCCGTCCTCGCTATAGGTGGACTGCAGGCCACTGATGTACGCGTTTGTCAGATCTCTCGACAGCGCCGGGTCTTCGCCGAAAGTCCCGTTGTCCCTGCTCCAGCGGGGATCGACAGCAAGGTCGATCTGGGGGCCAAGCAAGGTGGAGATATTTATGGCGCGGTACTCCTTCGCCTGCTGCTCAGCGACTTCTTGTATCAGATCGGTGTCCATGGTCGCGGCGAGCGCCAGATTTCCCGCATAGTTGGCACCGCCCAGGTTTGTCGGATTGGCGCTGATGCTGACAGGAATGCCAAAGTCCATCGCCTCGCTGTAAGCCTGCGCGTTGTTGTTCCATTTTGCCAAAGTTGCAGGATCCCCTGTATTTGAGAAGTTCAGGACGGAGCGGACATAGTCGTCCATGCACTCTGAGAAGGGCCTTGTCGACTGGCTTGGATCCATCGAGCCAAACCCTGTTGTGGCGTCCGAACCGTCGCTCTCGACGCCGAAAGCGGATTCATGAAGCATGAGCCCCAGCATTGCTTCCACCGGAAGCTGGGCAGCGAGGTCCGCCGCGCGCTCGCCGTAGTCGAGCCGCCAGTCTTCATAGGCGTCGAGCTCTCCGTTCCTGTTCAAGTCCTTGAACGCATAGCCGCTCTTTTGGCCGAGTGGCACGCCGGATGACTTTGAATAGCCGAGCGTTTTGCCGTCTTCGTTGGTGACGAGCATATAGCCGTCCGCCGTTTCAGTTTCCGACCATTTCACACTGCCCGACCCGAGTTCGTCGAATTCTTTTGTTTCTGCGGTTTGGCATGCGGCGAAAGTGAAAATAAGAACAGCCACAAGACCAAACGCAAGCATTGTTTTGAACACTTTCCTCATAACTAAAATCCTCTCTCCTGTGCAAGTTTCAAAAAATACGCTTATTTGAAGTGTTGAATCAACGCTAATTTTTACATTTATTTTTCATTAATGTGAGGATTTTGCGCGAACGGTATATTTTTCAGCGTGAACGGTGTGAAAGGGAGCGGTCAGCTCTGCCCCCGGGAAGGAATGCCTTCCATCGGGATGAATACATCCAGCTCAAACCAGTGGTCCCGGGCATGTACGGAAGCAGTGCCGCCATACCTGTCCGCGACAGAGCGGATGCTCTTCAGCCCGTAGCCGTGGTAATCGATATTCTCTTTTGTCGTGACAGGGAGGCCATCCTCATAGCGAAGCTCCCCCTCGTAATAGTTTTCAAAGCGAAACATGGCGAAGCCCTTTTGCTTGAATACAGATACGTGGATCAGCCGCTTTTCCTTTTCAGGGATCCGCATGACGCTTTCTATGGCATTGTCCAGGGCGTTGCCGAAAACAGTGCAGATATCCCTCACATCCATGAACTCAAGCAAAGCGCCGTCCGCCACGCACGTCAGGGAAATCCCGTGCTTGTTGCAGTACAGGCCCTTGCCGGTCAGGATGGTGTCCAGAACGGAATTCCCTGTCTTGTTCTGCGCTTCATAGTCCCTGATATCGCCCTCGATGGCGTCAAGCCACACCTGCTGTTTCTCGGGGTCTTTTTCTGCGCGCAACACGCTGATCTGGTGCTTCAAATCGTGGTACTTCCGGTTGAAAAGGTCTATGCTTTCGCGCGAATGCTTGTACTGAGCATACTGGGTCTGGAGTATGTAATAGGTGGATTCCAGCTCTTTCCTTATCCTCGCCTGGCAGCAGAGCACGTAGTGCGCGTAGAGGATCACATACCCGCCGGCGTCCGCCAGGGTACGGAACATGACGATTTCCCATGGATAGCTGCTGCTGAAGGGCGTATTGCCCGTCACAAAGCTTATGTTTGAGATGATGAAAACGCCGGTCACCACGAGGATCACGCCAGTCAGCTCCCTCCCACTGATATCCAGTTTTCGGGTGTCGGCGATATGTCTGTGTTCAAGCAAGCGGGCGAGAAAGAAAATGCTGCCGTAAATGCCGGCCAGCAGCACGGCCTTCACTATAAATGAAGCGTCGTCCCCCGGAAAGAAAAACCAGTATATCTGCCGCTCCAGGGAAGCCGTAAGCTCCGCGAGTATGAAGGCCCTGGCGCAGGTGGAAGCGATATTCGCCGCATTGCTCTGGCACGTGAAATACAAAAACCCGAACATCAGCAATATGGCAACCATCATACAGGGTATCCAGAAAGGGATGGGCAGCTTGCCCGTACTTGCCATGAAGGCGATTTGGGCCAGAAGCGCGGCCGGCGCGCAGACAATCAGTTTCTTTCGGCTCACGCGGGGCGGAAGCATGGAGATATAGACCATGCAAGCGCCCCATTCGGCCAGGGCTGTGTAGATGCGGGGGATTTCGGAAATGAGCGCATTCATTTGACTGCGCCGCTTATATAGTCAGAAAGGGTTGAAACAAGCGCAGCCTTTCGGTTGCGGCTGATCTGTACGCTCACCCCGTTTATGACCGCAGAGTCAAGGCGGATGCCATCCACATGGCGAAGGTTCAGCAGGTAGCACTTATTGCAGCGGAAGAAGCTTTCCGACTGCAGCTTTTCCTCCATGTCCCTGAGCGTACCCGCTGCGGTATACTCCCCATCCTTCGTGTGAAAGATCAGGTCATGGTTCAACACTTCAATGAAGTAGATATCATCGATCGCCAGTTTCCTGACGCCTCCGCCCCGAAAGCGGAGGGTCATGTATTTCTTTTCCCGAAAACGCATGCGCTTCAAAGCCCGCTGAAGCCGCTGCGTGAAAGCGAAATATGAGACGGGTTTCAGCACGTAGTCCAAGGCATCCACGGAGTAGCCGCGTATGGCGTACTGCGCCATATTTGTGATGAAGATGATGATGACGGAAGGGTCTGACTTCCTGATTTCCTCCGCCGCGGTCATGCCGTCCAGGTACTTCATCTTGATATCCATCAGTATGATGTCGTACTGCGCCTCGTAATGGGATAGGATATGCTCGCCGTCCGTAAACAGGGAGATACGAAAATCCTCTCCGCTTTCCTCGCCGTACCTTTCGAGATATTGCCTCAGCTCAGCCGCACAGGCAGCCTCATCTTCTACGATTGCGACACTTATCATCCTTCGTCCTCGCCGTTTTAGCCTTTCGTGCCTGCGGGAAAATAAATAGCAAGCTTCACGCAGCTTCACGCGGGCAGGCTCGCCACGCACACCACCGGCGGCACACCGCTGCAGCGCGGGCTGTCCACCGTTGATACATTAAACGACATTTCGGAGGGATATTTCAAGTGCGTATAGATATTGAGTGGTGGATCATCATATTTATAAGCTATTTTTGCTGTTACTGCGCCCTGTATATCACTTGCCCGGTTTTGAATATATTTGCCACAAAGCCGCTTTTGTCATGCATGCTGTCGAGCAAAACCGGCTCTATATCGTAGCTGATTCCGCGCCGCATTCGCCACAGATATGACGAAGTTTCCAGCCAATCGCCTTCAAAGCCATCGAAGACGACCGCCACATCGATGTCACTATCCTCGTGGGCATTCCCTTTGGCATAGGAACCGTACAAAACCACGGCTGCCGGAGAAAGCTCCTTTGCCACTATATCAGCGTATCTCTCTACCGTATTTATAACTTGTTCCGTATCCAACACAGCAGCTCCTCCGTTCCTGCAATGATTGATTTGCACCGTTCCGGCGTAAGCGTTTGAGCGATTTGTTTTTTATATTCAGGATAGCGCGCCTCAACTACAGTATAGTATAAGCTGCAGAAAAAAACGTCCAGTTCATGAAAGTGTGGAAGCAATTTGTTTCGAAGGCTTTGTGGTTTCATTGAAACAGTGAAAAAATGACTTCAAATTGGTGGATGATCATTTCCTGAAGATACTCAAATACAAAACACAGCGTAGAGCGGGACGGATTTGATGTTGTTTTTGAAGCCGAAGTTTTTGGCGGAAATCCTGATAGAGTAAGAGGGATTGTATTTTTCCACAAACGCATTCAGGCTTTTTGACTTGGTCCGCGTACCGGTTTTCACTTCGACCGCTATTATCTCATCGTCCTTTTGGAGGACAAAATCAAGCTCGGCGGCGGTGCCATTCGTCCAATAGTACAGGCCGTATTTCTTATTCGCCAACGCCTGCGCCACATAGTTTTCAGTGACAGCGCCCAGGAAAATGTTTCCGATTTTGCCCGCCGACAGCACCGTTTGCTGGGCGATACCGCTCTTCATGGCCAGTAATCCCACGTCGCTCATATACAGTTTGAAACTCGACAGGTCGCGGTATACCGAAATCGGCATGATCGCATGCTCCAATCGCTCGCACTTGAGGACAATGCCCGCGAAATCCAGCCACTCGATCGCTTCGCCGAAAATAGCCGCTGTGCCGCCTCTCTGCGCCAGCTTATATTGGAACTTCCTGTTTTCCTTTGCAAGTTGAACCGGGATAGAATTGTATACTGCTCGGATTTTTACGCTCTGCGTGTTTGTCGCATATTTTGCCATATCTGCGATGTAATCGTTCATGATTTTGTTTTGGACATCGGGCACTGTCAACAGGCTTTTCGTTTCGATGGATTCCAGTATCGCCCTCGGCATACCTCCGGTGACCAGGTATTGCCTGTACAGGTCAAGCGCCTTTTCGTGCAGCACTTCGGGCAGCGCTTCGTTTGCAGTGAAAGCGCATTTGATTTCTTCGCAAAGCCTTTCCTCCCCCAGCGCCCACAGATATTCTTCCATGTCCAGAGGAAACATCGTGATGAAGTCCACGTTTCCGACGGGGAATGAGTAATTTTCACGCTTGATCGCCACGCCGGGCAGACTGCCCGCGCCGATGATGTGGTATTCCGGCATTTGTTCGTTGAAATATTTAAGTGAAGTCAGTGCACACGGGCAAGACTGTATCTCATCAAAGATAATCAGCGTATCGCCAGGAATAATCCGTTCGTGCGACTCAGCTTCCAGAAAACGCAGTATACGGCCCGGCTCGATGTTATCTGAAAAATAAGAACTCACCGTTTGATTGGTTTCGAGGTTGAAGTAGGCGACGTTTTGGTAATAAAGCCCGCCGAACTCGCGGATGATATAGGTTTTTCCCACCTGCCTTGCGCCGTACACCAAGAGAGGCATGCGCCCTGACGGTTTGTTTTTCCATTGAAGCAGGTTTTCTGTGATTTTGCGTTTCATATGCGAGGAGTCCTTCCCTGGCGCAAACTATGCGAACTATGAATACTATAGCACAGAGTTGAACAATATTCCGGGAAAAATCAAAAATTTATGATTAATAGCGACTTAAATATCAACACTCCTTGTCTTGCAGCCGAAGTTTTGGCGAAAATGTGACTGCTC
>JAISAW010000093.1 GCA_031266515.1 Eubacteriales Family XIII. Incertae Sedis bacterium | reverse complement strand
AGCTTCCTCCAGTTGTGGGTCTTGAGGTTTCTTATCGTCCTCACATTGAGTTTGATCGAGTTGCTGCTGTGGAGGATCATGCTGTCCGTGGTGACGTACCCCGACTTGCTGTTGTACTGAACGCCTCTGAGCCAATACGTATCCGTCACAGCAGTCGCTATCACGGCGTGGACTTTTCCGTTTACGATTTGGTCAAGCTTCATGATGCGCTCATCGATGCCCGCAAACTCTTCCTTCATCTCGCGCCCCATCTCAAGCTCTGTGAGGCCGACGTCCAATTTGCCCTGCATATCCCCTCCAAGGCATTTGACGGCCGCTGCGGTGATGACCCCTTCGGGCCCGCCTCCCGCCCCGAGCAGCATATCGACGCCGCTGTCAGGGATACAGGTGGCGATCCCCGGCATCAGATCGCCTGCGTCAAGAGACATGATATGAACACCGAGGTCTGAGATTTCCTCTATGAGTTTGCTGTGGCGTTTCCGTTCAAGCAGGGCTATCACCATGTCTGATGGTTTCTTGCCGAGCGCCTCCGCTACCGCTTTGATATTTTCCGTTGCTGATTTTTTCAGATCGATGGCGCCTTTTGCCTGCGGGCCGACGACCAGTTTCCACATATAGCACTCTTTTGAAACGAGAAACGCGTTCGGCTCCGCGACGGCCATCACCGCTATAGCGCCCGGCCTGCCGAACGCGCAAAGTGAAGTCCCCTCGATAGGATCGATGGCGATATCGAAATCCTGCGGCCCGCGCCTATCCTTATGTTTGCCCACAAACGACCCGAGGTCAAACATGTCGGCCTCATCCAGACCGCCTTCGGTCTGTACGATCAGGCCCTTGCCTTCGACAGCCTCGTCAATGATGATCCCCTGCGCCCTGACCGCTATTTTGTCGGTCACATATTTGGCGCGTTTGCCGACGGTCCGCGATGCTTCGATCGCTGCAAACTCGGTAACGCGGGTCAGCGTTTCGAGTGCCGGCAGGGCTACCGGCTCTTTCACAGTTTTTTTCGGTGCCGCCTTTGCTTCATTTTTGGATTCAGGTTTAGATTTAGCTTCCACACTTGTTTTTGCAGCAGGTTTTGACTTAGCCATATTCATCCTCCCATAACATCGAATAACATCGAAATCCGCTCACGACAGGATTTTATCATACGAAAAATCATCCCGGGGCATAGTCATTGCATGAACAAATACGCCATAAAGACAAAAGGAATCGTCTTTGTACTCTCTATTTTTTAAGTATCAGGTATTTGTACAGCGCAGAATTCAGGCTGTCGGGATCTATCGGTTTTGAAAGGTGGGCGTTCATTCCTGCAGATATGGTCTTTTCGGCGTCTTCCTTGAATGCGTTTGCCGTGACCGCGATGATCGGTACCGTCCCGGCATCGCTCCGATCCATTTCCCTTATCCGTTTCGCCGCCTCAAGCCCATTCATCACAGGCATCATCACATCCATCAATATCAGGTCGATACTGCCCTCTTCTGAGTCTTCAAAGATCTTGATCGCCTCTTCACCATCTTCAGCTTCAAGGATCCCAATGCCTGTGTCTTCGAGCAAAGTCCCCAGTATCATGCGGTTGATATCCACATCATCCACTATAAGGATCCGCTTGCCTGTGTAGTCCACATCCGCGGGTGCCGGTTCGGCACCTTCGTAAGCCATGCTTTCAGTATCGCTCTTTCTCATCCACAGCTCAAAGCTGAAGACGCTTCCTTCGCCTTCCTTGCTGTCGACCGCTATCTCTCCACCCATCAGATTGACGATGGTCTGGCTGATTGGGAGCCCGAGCCCGGTGCCGCCAAACCTCCTGGTGATACTTCCGTCCGCCTGCTCAAACAGGTCGAAGATGCCTCCGATAGCGTCCTTGCTGATCCCTATGCCGTTGTCCCCCACCGTGTATTTGACCAGATACTTATCTTCTGTCTCATCCATCCTGTCGATGAAGAAATCGATCCGCCCGCTTTCCGGCGTGAACTTGACGGAGTTTCCGAGCAGATTGATGAGGACTTGACGCAGCCTCAGAGAGTCGCTCACTACAGGCGTGGCAATGCTATCATCAAATTTCGTATTCAGCTCTATAGCTTTGCTGCCACAGCGCGGCAAGATGATCTCCTTGACCGTTTCCGCCATGTTTTCAAGGTTGAACATCTCTTCGGATATTTCGATTTTCCCAGCCTCGATCTTTGACAGGTCAAGTATATCGTTGAGCAGCCCAAGCAGGTGATGAGAGGAATTTTCAATCTGGGCGACATGCTCCCGGATATTGTCAATTTTGGGATTGCCTTCGCCTGTCCCTATTTCACCGAGCTTCTTTTCGACGATGTTCGTGATACCGACGATGGCGTTCATCGGTGTCCTGATCTCGTGGCTCATACGCGCCAGGAACTGGCCTTTGGCTTCGTTCGCTTTGTTGGCGTCTTTCACGGCTTTTTCAAGCCTCTCCCTGCCCAGTGAAAGCTCTGTCACGTCGGTCGAGGTGATAATGTACCCTATCTTGTTTTCATTTTTGTCGAAGAGGTACTGCGCATCGCCGCGATAGTATCGTCCGTCTTTTTCATTTTTGAATTCACTCGGCTGCCGCCCTTCGAGCATGACAGCTATCGGGTCGTACTCAGTGCCAACCGGATACAGGCTCGCGTCCCTGTACGGAGTCCCGATGAGGTCTTTTTCCGCCCTGCCAATCAGTTCGCTCCCCAATTCATTAATGTACAGGATCTTCATATCCATATCGGTGATGACAAGCGGGGTGTGCACACTGTCAGTAATGCTGTCGGCCATCTCGTCAAAACTGTCAGCCAACTCTCCGAACTCGTCGGCCCTTTCCGTATGGAAACGGAACCTTCTGTCGCCAAGGCGGAACTTCGTGACCCCGCCTATGAGCACCGTCACGTTGTTTGCGATGAAGGACGCCATCCATATTGCGATCAAAACAACGAGAAATACGATGATCGCGGTGGTCGCGACAAGCTGGATCGATGTCGCTGTCATGTTGTCGACTATCGTCTCCTGGGTCTTTTCCGATTCGGCGAGCACGTTCTCGTTCGCCTCGGCGATCGCCGCGTCAAGCTTGTCTGCAGTGTCTTGCGCGGGCTTCTGGAAGCTGTCGAGCCCGGCACCTATCGTGACCATGGCAAACCCCCTGCGCGAGAAACCGTTTTTATCCGTGGGCGCATACTGGCCGGTGTAGTACGGGATGGCGGCGGCAGTCGTAAGTTTGTACAGGCCGCTCCACAGGATATAGAATGAACCAGAGCCGCCGTCCTCAGTCAGGTTCATCCAGCCTGTGCACTGCGGAGCGGTATTCAGATACCTTCCATCCAGCCCCACGTAGCCCGCAGCCGTCAAATCGGGGGAAGGTTTGTTTTGGCGGGTCTGGCCGTTGAATACGGGGACGTCTTTTACCAGGCTGTCTACCCCCGGCCATTCCTGCGACGGTATCTGCGGGTTGTTTGTCAAGCCTGCCCAATTCGCCTCGAGATCGGCAAGCCCGCTGCCGCCGACCCTCGTCAGGAGCTCCTGGTATAGGCTGTTTTCAAGCCAGGGTATCTCTTCATTCCCCGTATCCGGGTTGTATCCGACTATCGAGTGGTGCCTCGGGTGCACGATGCTTCTGCACTGGTAGTCCCAGATGAAGGCATAGTTGCCGTCATAAGCGCTCGGAAGCTCCGTATATCTTTCCGTCATCGGGGAAATGTGGTCCATGAACTCCATTATATGGTCGTGGTTGAGGGCAAAGCTCACATAGCCCTGGACATTCCCTCGGCTGTCGGCGACCGGCGTCACAAAACGTACGATGCCTTCAAAGCGGACACCGATGGGGTTTTCTTCCCCTGCGTACGCTTCCTGGGAAGGCTTGAAGGACAGCTTTGATATCTTTTCTTTGAGCGCTGCATTTCTTTCTTTGAGCTCGTCTGATTCGAGAAGCTTGCCCGCTTCGTCAAGCAATCCGACAGCCTTGTCCGCTGTCGCAGCCATTAGCGCATCGCAAGCCGCCTGGTCCGAAACGCCGCCTTCAACCACGCTTTCGGGAATTTCCCTCTGTGTTATATCCGTAAGCGCATCAACGTATTCCCGGGTTTCCTCTGGAAGGGTTTCCCCATCCGCCCCTTTGAGAGCGGTGCTTTCCGCGCCTATCGCCGAAACTATCATCTGCTTGGGAGTGTACATGCCGATGAAGTGCGACGGCACATATTTGCCTATGACGTCGGAGACATAGATCTCACCGGGCTTAAGGCTTCTTATCTCTGAGCCGTACGTCTCGGCCCCCACATAGGTGTCGCCCTTGTTTGACACGTCGCCGAGAGCAATCCCAAGAGGGTAGTTCGCCTTGGTCGAGCCGGAAGCGGTGACCTTGATCTGCTCGCGCAAGTCTGTCCCTATGTAAGTGATCTCATCGTAATACGGCACTTTCACGTAGTCCTCAAGGAACAGATCGGGAAGCCTGTGGTGGAAGCCTACTCCGTCGGCCTCGTCATTGTTTTCCACATTGGTGGAGACATCTCCGGGGTCTTCCGCCACCGGCCCGTCCGTCCGGATCCAGCTCATCCCGTCGTCCGCAAGTGCCCATGAGCCTCTGTTTGCGATATTGCCGCGTTTGTTGTTGATGAAATCAGAGTAGTTCGCAGCCGATGGCTCGATCGTCGCCAAATACAGCAGATCGTCGTCCCTGTTGTAGAGAAACCTTGCTACGTCCTGCGCCGTATCCGTCGTCAGGCGCTCTATCTGTTCGACGGCACTCGTGTTCAAAGCCACCGTCGCGTCTGTGATCGCGAGCTCGCCGGCGTCCGTCAGGGTGAGGTTCATCTCCTCTGCAAGGTCATTCGTGCGTTCATTGACCTCGTTTCCGAGGCGCGCGAACTGGATCCAGGCGATGAGGAGCAGCAATACCAATGGCACTATTTTGACGATGAGAAAGATCACTATAAGTTTGGTCCGCAGGGACGCGCCGAACTTGTCCATATACGCATCAAGCCAACCGCTCAATTTATCCGAGATTTTCTTCAACGCCCCAAGCATCAAGACCTGCCTTATCTTTATTACTACTAAA
>JAISAW010000066.1 GCA_031266515.1 Eubacteriales Family XIII. Incertae Sedis bacterium | reverse complement strand
AACCCTATGCGCACGTCTTTGCCGCGTGTCTCGCCGCGCTTCTTCGGCAAAAAGCCTCAAGATACCACCAGTATCCCTGCGTTTTTTGCCTGTGAAGCGCGACAAGCTCCACGGCAAATTCACACACATAGGGTTTTTAGAGGTTCCCAAAAGTTTATTATTCCCATTGAAGTAAAAGCCGGCACGGCAAAGCATGCTCGCTCGATCACACAGTATTGTAAAAAATTCAATCCCGAAATATCCGTCCTGGCCTCGCTTGATGAAATGACAGACAGGATCCTGCCGCTGTATGCTTTTTGGAAATTCAGAGATTGGATTGAAGTTTCCATGCTTATTTCGAAATAGTATTTATCTCTTTTCCTCAAATAGAACAAGACATCCGGCCTCGAAAAGGCACTGTATTCCCGTGATATTGTTTAGTTTTTATGTATGTAGTATAATAGTTTGGTTAGCAATAGCTAACCAAACTATTATACGAAATAAAGGAAGCTGCAATGAATCGAAAGGAAATCATCCGTTTTACGTGCGTCACACGGCAGTATGGCGTCGGCACCCATATACTCAAAGCCGTGGACGAAGTGAGTTTCTCGATTTGCGAGGGGGAATTTGTCGTCATCCTCGGTCCGTCTGGAGCGGGAAAATCTACGCTGCTGAATCTGATTGGAGGTATGGACTTCGCCACCTCGGGGGAAATTTTCGTCGATGGCCAAAATATTGTGGGGCTGTCTGACGACAAACTGACCGAATACAGAGCTGCACACGTTGGTTTTGTGTTCCAGTTCTACAACCTGATCCCAACTCTGACCGCGTTTGAAAATATCGCCTTGACGAAAAAAGTCGTTAGAAATCCCATTGACGCCAATGAGGCGCTCGCTCTCGTCGGGCTGTCAGATCACGCGAACCAGTTTCCGGCGCAGCTTTCGGGCGGTGAACAGCAAAGGGTTTCCATCGCCAGAGCAGTGGCGAAAAACCCCACGATGCTGCTGTGCGACGAACCGACGGGAGCACTGGATTCAGAGACCGGCGGAGTGGTGCTCGACATGCTCCAGGCCATGAGCCGCGCAAAAGGAAAAACAGTCGTCATCGTCACCCACAATGCGATTTTGGCGGAAACCGCAGACAGGGTGATCCGCATCAAAAATGGAAAAATCAGCGAAGTGGCGGAAAATCCGTCGCCGAAGGCGGTCAGAGAGGTAAATCTGTAATGCTCGCGCGCAAGATGTTGCGCGACATGGGGCGGCGCAAGACGCAGTTTATCTCTATTTTTCTCATGGCGTTTTTGGCTGTATTTATCTATACGGGCGTGGGAAGCGAATGGAGAGGCCCTCAAAACAGCGCGGACGAATTTTATGATGCGACAAACCTCGCGGATATATTTCTTTACGGCGCGGGTTTCACTGAAGAGCAGGTTGAGGCAATTGAAGATATCCCGGGCGTTTCCGCCTCCGAGCGGCGACTGGAAGTCACTGCTGCAGGGGATTTTGGAAACGCGCCTGTCATAGACCTGTATTTCCTGGAAAGCGGTGAGATATCAAAGCCGTATTTGGCGGAGGGCTCGGATTTTGACAAGGGCGACGCGGATGGCATATGGCTCGGCAAGCGCTTTGCGGACGCGAGGGGCATCCTCCCCGGCGATGGGATAGGGCTCATTTTGAACGGGATGAGGATGGAGAAAACCGTGAGAGGGTTGGTCTATTCGCCCGAGCACGTTTTTGAGTCAGGGCAGGATACGCTTACACCCGACTTCGGAAATCACGGATACGCTTTTCTTTCCGCGAAAGCCTTCCCCGTTCCGGATATGCTCGTATACAGCACGCTTATGTTCAATGCTGACGATACCGTGGATCTGGAAGAGAAGGTCAGTGCGGCTTTAGACGGTAAGTACAGCGTCTTTCTGGAGCGGGAAAACCATCCGAGCGTGAGCATGTTTGCAAATGAAATCCAGCAGCATAAGATGATGGGCGATATTTTCCCCGTGGTGTTTCTGCTGATCGCGCTGCTTACCATGACGACAACCATGACGCGGATCGTGGCAAACCAGAGGATTCAGATCGGGACTCTGAAAGCGATGGGGTACAAAAAAGGGGTCATCCTCCGGCATTATATAGCTTATGGCTTTTTTCTCGCCTTGTTTGGCGCGGCCCTGGGATTTGCTCTCGGTCCCGTCACGCTGCCTTATCTGTTTTATCCGTCAATGTCCGGTTTCTACACTTTGCCTGAATGGGCGCCTGCCTATGCCCCGGCGTTTCTGTGGGTGTCTGCAGCCGTAGTATTGCTCTGCACCGCCATATGCAGGCTCGCCTGCGGGAAATTGCTTCGCGAGACGCCCGCTGATTCCCTGAGACTTAAGGCGCCAAGGACGTTTCGGCACGGGCGATTGGAACGGACGAAGCTATGGCAGAAATTCGGATTCAATGCCCAGTGGAATATCCGGGACGCCTCCCGCAATCGCATCCGCTCCCTGATGGCGGTCATCGGCGTATTCGGTTGCACGGCGCTCGTCGTCTGCGCGCTGTCGATGAACGACAGCATGGAAGATTTGAAAGTTTGGCAGTATGAAACAGTCAACCGCTATGAATCAAAGCTGACTTTGACCGAATTCGCCACTCAGGAAGAAATTGACGACATAATGCAAGCCGTGAACGGAGAGGGCGTAATAGACGGCGCTGTGGAAATCCGGGCGAACGGGAACAAGAAGAGCGGAACTCTGACGGTGACGGACGGCGCGACTCTGATTCACACCACCGACATCGATCTGCAGCCGATGGAATTGCCAGTGGACGGCTTAGCCATCACGCAGAAAATGGCAAATTTACTGAATGTGAAGCCGGGCGACTCGATCGAATGGCACATGTATGGGACAGAAGATTGGACCGACAGCGAAGTCGCCATCGTCTACCGCGAGCCTGTAAGCCAGGGCATCGCCATGACGAGGGAGTACTTCGAATCGCTCGGCATGGACTTTCATCCCACCGCCATCATTTCCGCCGAAGAAGTCACTGGAAATATGGATGGCGTTGAATCCATTCAGTCAACCGCCGATAGCGCGGCGGGCTGGGATGACCTCACCGAAGCCATGTACGTCATGATCTATCTGCTGATCGCCGCCGCAGCCGTACTATCGGTTGTCGTGCTGTACAACCTCGGCCTGCTCGCCTTCACCGAGATGGAGAGAGAGATGGCGACGCTGAAAGTGATCGGCCTCAAAACCGGCAAGCTCAGGGGGCTTTTGCTCACACAAAACCTGTGGTTTTCCGCAGCGGGATTCATCCTCGGCGTCCCCGGAGGGCTGTGGCTCAGCAATATCATAGTGTCGTTTTCAGGCGATGAATTTGACTTCCCGATATCCCTTCACACAGCGACCCTTCTCATTTCCTTTGCGTTCACCTTCGGATTGTCGGTGCTTGTAAACCTGCTGTTCTCGCGGAAAATCCGCAGGCTGAACATGGTCGAGTCGCTGAAGGCGATGGAGTGAGCGGTCGGCGAAGCGGATACGTAGATCGAAGGCGCGGGCGGATTGTCCCATATGCAGCAACCTGCTATACTGCTGTTTATATTGGGAGGAAATGAAAATGCGCCAATGTATGGATTCCGAAAACTTGCACAGACGGTTGAACAAGGTCAAAGGACAACTCAACGCGATTGATAAGATGATAGATGAGGATATACCCTGCGAAGATGTACTGATTCAGATAAACGCGGTCAAATCCGCTCTGCACAAAATAGGGCAGTTGGTATTGGAAGGACACTTAAATCACTGCGTCCGCGAAGGAATCGAGCACGGCGATGCCGATAAGACCATCTCCGACTTCGCCAAAGCCGTAGAGCATTTCTCGCGCATGTCGTAGG
>JAISAW010000130.1 GCA_031266515.1 Eubacteriales Family XIII. Incertae Sedis bacterium | reverse complement strand
GAGGATGGCTATGTAAACTTGTGGGTATACGACGATAATGGAACAACCCCTGTATCTAATGGAATGTACATGTCTATCAATGGCAAACAAGTAGTGCATACGGCAGGAATCTATGCAGGAGATAGCGGGGTGTTTCCCGTCCAAAAAGGTGATAAGATTTCCTTATTCATAGGTTCAAGTGGTCAGGGCACCCCAATGGCTGCTTGTTATTTCATCCCGCCGAAATATGCCAATATGTCGCCGCTGGATCCCGTGTCGGATGAGTCTTACCTGCATGGGCAGTTCGCGTCAGTGCAGGGCGCGAACGTGGATACCTCTGAGTTCAAGCCCTTGATGGTAAACGCGGATACCATCGAAGATGTCAATTCCGGGCTTACGGTAATCAGCGAAGCGGCTGGGACAAAATTAACGGCCACAGCAACCGGCGTGTACAACGTGAACTTCGGAAGATTTCTGTGTGATGCGGCCATTTCGGACAGTGCGGCTCGGCTTGTTATCCACAAATACAACGCCGGTGGCAATGTAACCGAATCTGTTGTGGATACGATAGGCAACAGTGGCACCAGTACCAGTCAGTGGGTCGAAGGCAATATGAGTTACAGCATTTTGATAAAAAAAGACGAGTACATCAAGTTGGGATTTTATCACTTTAATCCCGCAAATGTGAATACGAGTAATGACAACAACCTTGCCCTCTTTACGATCGCAAAGCTGTAGCGGGATGTCCCCCGCAAACGAAGCGGAGCAATCCGTTTACAGCGTGTCTTTTCCGGATTGCTTCGGGCTGAAGCCCTCGCAATTGAGTTGTTATGAAATTCAACTGGTTTCGTTGCAGCTCTAATGGCAAGTGGAACATAAAGTGACCAGGAGGAAAGTATGCACGACGATAAAACACAAAAGGGAAATGCGCAGGCGGAGTCCATCGAAAACCAGGCGCGAGATCTGCAAAGCAATGGTATATGGCTGGAGCCCACGGAAGAATCGACGCGTGGCCCTCGAAGCGGCGATATGTGGGCAGAGTCCACGGAAGAACCGGAGCGCGAAACGCGAAGCAGGCGCACGAAAACAAAGCGGCCCGCCGGGCGGCAGATTTCCCTTAAATGGGCGCTGGCGGCCATCGGCGTCGTGTTGGCCATCGCGGCGGCGGCAATATTCATTGTCTTGAATTACAACTCCAACGTTGATGAAGGCCCCAACGCCGACATGCTCGCAAAGCTCGGGGGCATCATGATACTCCCCGAAGGCGAAGAGCCTGTCGTCTCAACAGTCACAGACGCTGCGGGATTGAAAGACGGCGCGCCATTCTACCGCAACGCCGAAAACGGCGACAAGATCCTGATCTACGCAGAGTCAGGCAAGATCATCATCTACCGCGAGGGCGAAAACCTCATCGTAAACGCCGGGCCGATTATCGACGGGTAACCGCCCGGGTTCCATCGCCACGGTCAAATAAACAACGGCTTTGTGCCCAACAGGAAATCTTCC
This sequence comes from Eubacteriales Family XIII. Incertae Sedis bacterium, assembly GCA_031266515.1. GTDB lineage: Bacteria > Bacillota > Clostridia > Peptostreptococcales > Anaerovoracaceae > JAISAW01. The sequence goes on along the minus strand of JAISAW010000130.1, from coordinate 1,560 downwards.
AGGCTGAGATCCGTGCTGCCGACAATAAGCGAAAACGCTTCAGGATAGAGGCTTTTGAACACAAGGCTCCCTCCGACGTTTTTCGCTCTGCCGCTTTTCACTTCTATAGCCGTGAGGTTTCTGCCCTTCCTTATGACAAAATCCACTTCGTCGTTTCGCTCACGCCACCAGTAGACTTCAAACCCTTCCTCTTTGCTGCGGGCTAGCAGATACGCGCCGACAGCGCTTTCAACGAGGCGGCCTCTGTCTTTCGGATTTTCGAGCAAACGCCGTCTGCCTGTACCATCGGAGAAGGTCATCAGCGAAGTGTCGAACACCATGAATCGAGGTGAACTTTTCCGCACAGCAATTTTATTGCCGGAATATTTTTGTAAGCCTATGAGCATGCCGGCCTTTCCGAGCAGGTCAAGGTAGTGTGCAAGCGTGACTGTATTCCCTGCGTCCTGAAGTTGGCCGAGCAATTTCGTGAAGGATAATTCCTGCGCGCTGTATCCGGCACCAAGCATGAATAGAGAGCGCAGGAGCGCGGGCTTCCTCACTTCTTCCATCAGGAGGATATCCTGGGAGATGGTTGGCTCCACGATAGAAGTCCCCATATACCTGGCCCATCTGTTTTCGTCTTTGATCAGCGGCGCGGCCCCCGGGTAACCGCCGAAGAACAGGAAGTCGTCGAGGCTGTAACCAAAGGCTTCTTTGCACTCCGTATAATTCCAATGAGGAGAGTACAATATCTCAAACCTGCCTTTCAGCGATTCTCCCAGGCCTTTTTGCAAGAGAAGTGATGATGATCCGGTAAGAACCACTTTCAGCTGTGTTTTCAACCTTGCGTCTTCGTCCCACAAGAGTTTGACGATGGACGACCAATTTTCTATCTTCTGAACCTCATCAACAGCAAGAATGGCTTCGCCGGACTTTGCGAGTGCACGAGCTTGTTGCCACTCATTTCGAAGCCATTCCGCAGAAGTAGCGCTTGGATCATCCCCGCTGACAAAGTGCTTTGGTACGTCGGATATTTCAAGCGCCTGCGTTATGGCGGTCGTTTTTCCTGTCTGTCTCGATCCAGTGACAATCTGGATAAACCGACGCGACTCCGCCAGTCTTTCCGCAAGCTGCGAAACCAATGCCCTCTTGAACATAAGAAACCTCCCTGCAAAATACTCAGTGTATTTTACAATTTACTCATTATATTTTGCTATTTACTCATCATACTTTGCTATTTACTCATTATAATGATTTGCAGTGCTATGTCAATAGCACTCACTGATTCAGGAACAACCCTGAAACACATTGGAAATGTACACAAACGTGGCGTACACAAAGATGGAGGCCCTGCATTAACGCAAGAACCTCCGTGTAACTTGTGTAATTGTACAAGCAGCTATCAGTTGCTCATTTTCTCGCCAAATACGCATGCATTGCCGACTTGTAGGCCTCTACGCCCGGCTGGTCGAAGGGGTTCACATCCATCAGGAGGGCGGTGAACGCGCATATCAGTTCGAAGAGGTATACGAGCCTTCCGAAGGTGCCTGCGCTTCTGTCCGGGATGGAGACGTCGAACAT
>JAISAW010000069.1 GCA_031266515.1 Eubacteriales Family XIII. Incertae Sedis bacterium | reverse complement strand
GCGACATCTTTGTTTTTAAGGCGATAAAATGCGAGAAAGATCAGACACAGGCCTATGCCGACAACCCACGTTCCGGCGTATACCACCCAGAGCCCGGTCAGCGCGGACGGCGGCTGCGTGATATTCTTTTCCGCAATCTCCGCGAAGCTCTCCGCATTTATGGCGACCCAGCCGAAAATTCCCAGGATGATCATGCAGAGGGAACTCGCCACGCTGAGCGACACCTTGGAAATAAAGGAACTCAGGGCAAACGTGATGCCCGCACACTCTTTGCCGGATTTGAACTTGCCGTATTCTATGCAGTCCAAAACCATATACCGCGTCGACATCTCATGCGTGATCGAGGGGATAGCTGTCACTACAAGCAAGCCAACATGCAACGGAAGATAGCGATATCCGATTATAAATATGAGCAGCCTGAGAGCAAAATGGACGGACTGCGCGATGAGGGCAACCTTGTATTTATCGTACTTCCGGCAAAGAGTCTCAGTATATTTTTGCATAATGACAGTGGGAATGAGAGCGATCAGCACAGGGATCATCAGCACCTGCGAGTTTCCGTAGAGATAGTACGACGCGAAGAGAATGATCGCATCGCCGGACCTGAAGCATCCGTACAGAATATTGCTGATAAACAGGTACATCAGAAACTTGTTGCTTTTGAGATTTATAAACATCTCCTTCAGCGTGTATTTCTCGTTTTTCTCCACTTCAGCGTTCACATTGTGCTCTTTTGTCACAAAGACGAGCGGAAGCATCATTGCGACAAATATGATGCTCATGACCAGAGCGACGTTTGGAATGCTCATTCCAACGTATTCACTGATCATGAAATTCATCAGCGGAACGGAGACTATAATGAGAATGACCGTGATAATCATCTTGTTTGTAACGATGGCGTTGCGTTCTTCCGGGTTGCTCGTGATTGTCATGACAACTGCATTCATCGGGATATCAATCAGGGTAAAAGTGAGATCATAGAGGAAATAAAAAAAAGCAAACCAAGCGATTTTTACCCAGTCGCCTACGCCCTGCGGCATCCGAAACAGGAGCACTGTAGCGAGCGGAAACATCCAGAACGTCAACCTGTACCAGGGAAGGTATCTGCCATTACCTGCGATTTTTGCCAAAACCCGAATTTGATTCGGCTTGATCCTATCCACGAAATAACCGAAGATCACATCGTCAAGCGCATCTATGACCTTCACCGCAAGCGTAACGGTCGCCACCGCCACGAGGTTGACCCCTGAGAAGAGAAGGAAAGTCATCATGAATATCTGTACAAGCTGCCCTTCCATGGACTTTGCGTTATCTCCGAGGTAATAGCTGACGCGCTCTTTTCCTGTGGTTCGCCAATCGGCGCGCCTGTTTTTTCCTGACTTGACAGACATATTCCCTCCTTCTCGTACGCACCTTTTTCCGCGCTGGCCAACGCAGCGGATCGCCCTCCAGCTTACAGCAACTGAAAAATAGCTGTGTGCAGGCGTCTGGCCAGGTTCACGCCGATCCTCCTACTCCCGTTCATATTCGGAGAACCTGGAATCCGTCATCAGCCCGTGGCGGAAAAAGCTCCGCAGGTATTTCTGCTGCTTTACCATCAGATCCTCGTCCTTGATACCGAATTCCCTGAAGAAGAGCACCAAGTTGAATTGCACCGTTGAAAATATAAATGAGATCAGGTCGTCGTCAACGTCGGGTCTGAGCTTGCTGTCGTAGCGCATATGCCGCAGCTCGTCCTTGACTTTGAGAAACGTTTCATTCATGAACGATTTTAAATACAGGTGAAGCAGTATCTCGTCGGGGAGGCTCAAGATCGTCTTCGTGAACTGCACTTCCAGTTCGTTCAGCGGCTCCGTGCCCTCTTCGAAGTAGAAGAGATTGAGGACGTCGCTCTCGTCGTGGGTTTTGAGATATTCTCCCCTCTTCTGCACCACGCGGTACAGCGCCGTGTAATAAAGTTCATCCTTGTTCTCAAAATACCGATAGAATGTCGTCGGATGCAGGGAGAGAGTATCTAAGATCATCTTCAATGTAATATCTTCGAACGGGTGGTCGACATAAAGCTGCATCGCCTTATCCATCATCTCCTGGCGATTCTCTTCGCTCAGGTTATCGAAAGCTTTTTTTGGCATTAATAGCTCCTTTCGTGTAAGTATAATCGCGTTATATCACGATCATACTTACGTGTCAATAGAAATATAGCCTGTCCAAAAATTGATATTGACTTACGATTATAATCACGCTATATTGTGATCATACTCACAGAAGGGAGAATGCTCTATGAAAACTTACGGGGAATTTCCGGTGCCGATCGGCGAATACAAGGTGGGACGAACGCAGATGGATTTCCGTTATATCGCGCCCGACAATTCGGAAAGAGAGGTGACGGCGTTTTTCTTCTACCCGGTGGACAGCATCGAAGGCAGGCCGGCATCGATATACGCGTTTCCGGAGTTTCACGCGCTCAGGGACGAGCTGATGGCAAAAATCGGTTCACCGCCTGAAAAGATTTTTGACGACGGCTTCAGCACCGGGTGCTACGACGATCCGCCCTTATCCGCAAAAGAAAAGGCCTTTCCTGTACTGATCTACAACCACGGCGCAGGGACTTTCCCGCAGCAGGGTACGCTGTTTTGCCGGGATCTGGCGAGCGCCGGCTATATCGCAGTATCGATCGGCCATCCGGGCAGCGGTATACAGAAACTTACGGATGGGCGAATTGTCGCGCTCACCGAAGAATTCATGGGCGACCTGGCGGAGTACGGAAAGGAAGCCGCCGCCCTTATCATGGCCAATCCTCAAATCATAACGGAAAAACAGGATAGAGAGAAAGCAATTGAGATTTCCCGCAGCCTGACCGCGGCGCCGGAAGCGACGAGGTTTGCGAGGTACGCCGAGCTTCAAAGCGAGGATGTGAGGTATATCGCGGATCGCCTCGACAGGATGAATGCAGGTGACATCCCTTCCATGTTCACCGGAAGGTTGCAGCTTGAAATCGGGCTTGGCGTGTTCGGTCACTCCTTCGGCGGTACCACAGCCGCCATCACCTGCCGCGACGACGAGCGGTTTGTGTGCGGCGTCAACCTTGACGGCAACATGCTGGGCTGTTTGGACAGCGACCTCGGCAAACCCTTCATGCATCTCTGTACGGCGCTCGCCTGGAATACGAATGCGTTTCTGCTTGAAAGCAACAGCGGGGGGAACTGCTTTGTCATCATCGATGGCGCGAATCACTATGAATTCAGCGACTGCCTGTTTACCGCCCGGAAAGAAGCTCTCAGCGGAAGCAGGGATCCGATGGAAATACGCGACATCATCATCACTTACACCAAAGCGTTTTTCGGCAAGTATCTGTTAAAGGATGGGACCGACATTGAAAGCTTCGCGTTTGGCGGAGTGGAATCGATCAGGGAGTAATCGGAAAATAATTCTCTGACATAGAACAGGAAGGAATTCGGAATCATGAGCTATCAGTTGAAATTGGATCGAGTTGCGGAGATCTTGCGGGAGAATCAATACTATACGTCTTTGGCTCACCTGTTTATGTGGGATCACTGGGGGCATTTGCACAGTCAGGGGCAGCCTTACCGCCGCGACATGCAGGGCTACTATGCGTCGAAGCAGGGGGAGCTGTTTCAGGGAAAAGAAGTGAGGGGCTTGGCCTCCTGGTTTTCCGATCTCGACGACTCCAGGCTCGAAAGCGATGCGGAGCGAGGGATGATCCGTCAATTCCTGCGCCTTTACAGCAGCATGGGCAGAGTCCCCGCGGAGCTTCAGGGCAGGCATTCCGCCGCCGTCGCCGGCGCACAGGCGGTATGGCTGGACGCCTACGAGCGGTCGGACTACTCCCTTTATAAGGCGACCCTGGAGGAGATGTTTGCGATCAAACGGGAAATCGCCGCCGCCATAGACAAAACCAGAGAGCCCTTTGAGGTACTTGCCGGTCTGCAGGACGAGGGGATTGACATCGGGGAGGTTGCGGTTTTGTTTCGCGAACTGCGCGGCGGTATTGCCGGGTTGCTGACTCAGATTCAAAACTCCGGCATTGAAATCGACAGTTCCTGCCTCGAGCAGGCGTGCAACCGGGAGAGCGTAAGGGGACTGCTCATCTATATAGCGGAACGCATGGGCTATTCCCCGGAAACCGGAGGCGGTTACATTCATGTGCAGCACCCGTTCACGGCGATTATCGGGCCTAAAGACGCGCGTATTACGTCAAACTACGATTCCCTGCACTTCGGGCTCTTTGCCGGGCTGCATGAAGCGGGTCACGCCATATACGCCACGGGCGCGAACCCTGAGGTCGTTTCACATCACTTGTGGGGCGGGAATCTGGGCGGATTCCACGAGAGCCAGTCCCGGTTCTATGAAAACATCATAGGGAAATCAAAGGAATTCCTGGCGTACTGCTATCCCGAAATGCAGCGCCGCCTGCCGCAGTTTCAGTCCATTGGCGCAGATGCGTTCTACCGCGCGGCCAACAAGGTAACCCCTTCGCTGAAGAGAGTGCTTGCGGACGAATTGACGTATTCGCTTCATCCCATTATCCGCTTTGAGGTGGAGCGGGCCCTTTTCGACGGCGAAGTCGACTTTGAACGTTTGCCGGAATTTTGGAATGACAAATACGAGGAATACCTGCAGGTCCGTCCGCAAAACGATCGCGAGGGCGTGCTCCAGGACATCCACTGGGCGATAGGAGGGATAGGCTATTTTCAGAGCTATGCGCTGGGAAATTTGATCGGAGGACAGCTGCGCGCCGCTCTGCTCAGAGAGATTCCCGATGTGTACCTGCGAATCGAAGCGGGCGATTTCGGATCCCTGAATCGGTGGCTTGGCCACAATATCCACCAGTACGGATGTATGTACTCACCCAACGAAGTCCTTGTAAGGGCTACGGGCGAGAAGCTGCAGAGCAAATACTTCCTCGAATATTTGAACGGGAAGTACAAGGCGCTGTATCAAATAGAGTGATGATGGAAAGTTATTGTTCAGACATACGCCGGGGATTGGACAGTCACGTCTCGCTTGCTGCAATGTTCGCTTCGCTCACTCCTACGCTCGCTTTGCTCGCTTCGCTGTCCGTTTTGCCAGCCGAAGCAGAGCTTCGGGGCAAAAAGGCGACTCCGCTTCGTGCAGCTGCGAGGCGAAGCCGAGAGCTGGACTGCAAAGCAGCCTCACATCCAAAGCGCTCATCCAAAGCGACTTTGTGCGCACTCACTCCGCGCAGACGGCGCGAGATGCAACTGTCCAATCCCCACGCAACCAAGAGGATAAACGGATTCTGCTCTAAACTTCTGTGAGGAACCCTACGTAGTGATTAGTAAATCAATTAATAGAAATTTTAAAGAAAAAGGAGATGAAACGCATGTTAAATCCGAGAGAGATCAACCTGTCCGACCCAAAGTGGCTGCCTGGGGAAAAACCGGTCGTCAAGGGTGTAAAAGCGGCGGCGAGTTCCGACAACGCCGTAGTGACGTATACCATGCTGAAGGTGATGGAACAAGGCGGAAGCGCAGTGGATGCCGGGATCGCCGGCTGCATGGTACAAGCGGTGATAGAGCCGTTTATGACAAACCACACCGGCACAGTCACATTTTTGTACTACGACGCCAAAAACGACAGGTGTTGCCAGCTTGATTCCACAGGTACTTTTCCCTCAGAACTGCCGCCTCACATGCCTGTACCGCAGGGAATGGGCAAATATGCGTTGAACCCTCCACGTTCGGTCATCCCCGGTTTCATGCCCGGCCTTAAAGAAATCCATAACAAATTTGGAACGCTGCCCTGGGGCGAACTGTGCGAAGAAGCCGTTTACTGGGCGGAAACGGGACACCATGTCTCCTGTTTTGAGTTTTCAGTGAACGATTTCGGCGAGGATTTCATTACATTTTTCCCGGAGGGAAGGGAATTCTACATGCCGGATGGCCGCTTCCCCACAGTCGGCGAACGGTTCAGCTCAAAGGATATGGCGCGGACCATCCGAAAGGTGGCGAAGGAAGGACCGGACTATATGATCTCCGGCGAGTGGGCCGATCACTTCATTCAAAAAGGCAACGAGTTGGGCTGGAATATCCGCAAGGAACATATGACCGAAACGCCGCCGAGGTGGATAGAACCTCTGCGGTACAAGGTGCGGGATTACGAGATCGTTTCCTTAGCCCCGCCTCAGCAGCAAGGCGTGTTTGTGGCGCTCGTGATGGGGATCCTGGGCAAGCTGAATATTGACAAGGTAGCCCCATATTCCGCCGAGCACCTGTTCTACATGGGTCATACCCTCAAGATAGCTTCCCGCGTGTGCGGCTATACTAACGACCCGCAAGTGCTGTCGTTCGATATAGCCACCTTCCTGGATGAAGATTTTCACATGCACCTCGCCAGGCTCATACAGGGGATGATGCCGAAGAGCGATCTGAGCGAGCATATGAGGATGACCTCCGGATTTTCAGGCGACCCGAACGCGTTCACAGGCGGCGGCAAGATGCCGACGCTCCACCAAAACAGCCATCAGGATCAACCGTCCGGAAGCTGCGAACTCTCTATCGTTGACGAGAAAGGGAACTGGGTGCAGATGATGAACACCCTGCAAAGCGGCGGCATTCCAGGACAGGTGGTGGACGGCGTCCCTATGGTTGGAAGCCACGCCCTGCCGAACTACCAGGCTTCCCCCATGGCATACTACCAGCTCAAAGGTGCGCGTATGCGAACCTGCATGGGCAATACCATGGTGTTCAAGGGCGGGAAACCGGTATTTCAGTTGGGTTCTCCGGGCAATGTCCACTGCACTGTGCCGCAAGTGCTATGCAACCGGATATTCTTCGGCATGGAGCCTTATCAGGCCGTGCGGGCGCCTCGAATGCTTCCGCTGACGGAAGACGCCAGCCTGGTGATCGAAGACCGCATACCCGAAGACGTGCAGAAAAAGCTGCTCTCGATGGGCGTCCGCGTCAAGGTGTCGGGCGTTTGGGACTACCATATGGGATCCTTCCAGATTTGCTACCGGGATGAGAAAACAGGGGAGCTGTGCACGATCGCGGATCCCCGCCGCTGCGGCGTTGCAGACGGACTTAGATGATGGTGATGCCTATAGCAAAGACCCTGCGTGATTGCGCAGGGTCATTCATATTTGTGGCGACGTCCTGGTTTTCCGGGCGGTCGCCCGCCAAGTATCTTTGGCGCAGACGGGCTTAACTGCTGTGTTCGGGATGGGAACAGGTGTGGCCCCGCCGCTATTGCCACCACAAAA
>JAISAW010000050.1 GCA_031266515.1 Eubacteriales Family XIII. Incertae Sedis bacterium | reverse complement strand
CCTCCCTGCGCGATCCTGTCTTCGATGACAGGGACGAGCCATTTCGGTATTCGGTCGGAAGCCTCGGCGGCGAGCCGCGCGACAGTGTCCTTGATAGCTGCGTTTGAAAACCTGTCGAGCAGGGTTTTCTTGTAGAGGGCGAAATCGACGCCGGGGATGGGCTGCAGCGTAGGCGTCGCTTCCCGGTCCATATACGCCGCCAGGAATTCGCGCAACAACGGATCCTTCACGGCTTCGTCTACAAGCTCATAACCCATTAGATGCCCGAAATACGCTATCCCCTGATGGCTCGCGTTGAGCAGGCGGAGCTTCATCAGTTCATAGGGTATGATATCGTTCACGATAAGCACACCGGCGTCCTCGTACGGAGGCCTGGTGCTTTCACCGTCGCCGAAGTCGTCCGTGAGAACCCACTGTATGAAGTCCTCAGTGACTACGGGCCAGTTGTCGGCGACGCCGTACTCAAAGGCTATATCCGCTATATCCTCTTCAGTCGTCCTCGGGGTGATCCGGTCGACCATGCACGAGGGGAAGTGGACTTCGCTGTCGATCCAGCGCGTCTGCCCTTCGTCGCCGACAAGCCCCGCGAACGCCAGGATGGCCTTCTTGCAAACCGTGCCGTTTTCCTGGATATTATCGCAGCTCATGACAGTGAAGGGGCGTACCCCTCTATCCTTCCTGAGCTTCAAAGCGCGGTAAATATAGGCAAACACGGTGCGCGGCGGGTTTGCAGGGTTGAGGTCATGAATGACGTCGGGATTGTCCGCGATAAATTCCCCCGTTATCTGGTCGAAGTTGTAGCCGCCTTCCGTGATTGTGAGCGACACGATTTTGATCTCGGGGCTCGCCATTTTTTCGAGAACCCTTTCCTCGTCGTCGGGGCCGTAGAGGTAATCCACGATGGAGCCGACCACCCGCGCGTCTCTGCTGCCGAACGGATCTTTCGCGACAAGCGTATAGAGGCAGTCCTGCGGCTTCAGCGCGTCCCTCATCCTCTCGTCAAACCCCTTCATGATGCCGACGCCGATGATGCCGAAATCGAGCGCCTTCCCTTCGTTCATCAGGTCGTCGAGGTATTTCGCCTGGTGGGCGCGGTGAAAGGCGGAAGCCCCGAAATGCATTATCCCGGGAGTGACGCTTTTCCTGTCATACTGCGGCACGGGAAGCCTCTCCGCAATATCTTTCAGATTTTCATTTGACAAAGTTAGTTTATTCATTTATTTTTATTACCGCCTTTACTATATTCGCCTTATCCTCGATACTCCGCTCGAACGCCTCTGCGGAGTCCTCAAAGGAGAACTCGTTTGTCACGATTTTTTTGATGTCGATCTGCCCTGACGAAACTGCGGCGAGCGCAACGGGAAATTGGTTTTTATAGCGGAATATCGTCTTGATACTCGCGACCTTTGACATGAACTTCCCGAAATTGAACGGGAAATTGTCCTCCGCGCCCATGCCGACGATCAATATCTCGCCGCCGCGCTTGACGAGATCGATCGTCTGCTGCGCGGTTTTCACATTCCCCGCAGTCTCGATCACCTTGTCAGTCCCCGCACCGCCCGTGAGCTCTGCTATCCTCGCCTCGACATCTTCCCGCGCGGCGTTAATCACCACGTCCGCGCCGAGTTCCTTCGCTTTCTCAAGCCTCCTTTCGATGACATCGACCATGATCACCATTGACGCGCCCCGCGCTTTGCAGGCGAGCATGGTGCAGAGGCCGATGCAGCCGCTGCCGAGTATGGCCACGCTGTCGCCGATCGAAACTGAAGAGACGCTCGCCGCTTCGAGCCCGACTGCGAGCGGTTCGATCAGAGCGCCCTCTTTCGTCGAGACGCCATCCGGCAACTTGAAAGAAAGCTCCGCAGGAAAGGCGATGTAGTTCATCAGGCAACCGTCATAGGGAGGCGTCGCGAGAAACTCGACGTATGGGCAGAGGTTGTAGCGCCCTGTCTTGCAGTATTCGCATTTGCCGCAGGTCTTTCCTGGTTCGAGGGCTACGCGGTCCCCGACTTTAAGCGTCGTGACGTCGTCCGAAATCCCGACGACAGTCCCCGCGCACTCATGCCCGAGTATGAAGTCGCCCTCCACGACAAAGTCGCCGATCCGCCCCTGCTCGTAGTAATGGAGATCCGATCCGCAGATCCCGACATACTCAATTTTTACGAGGACTTCGCCGGGAGCAACGGTGGGTACAGGGATTTCCCGAAGCTCCATCTCCCGCAGGCCTGTCATGACCGCAGCTGTATTTTTCATCATTCCCTCACTTTCGTCAAATACCCTTTCACCCGTGTGCCCTGACAAACTTCCCTATCTCGTCCAAACTGTCGATCGTCTCATGATAAGGCCTGTTGATATAGGCGTGGATCATACCCTCATACAGATGATACTTGACAGAGACGCCTTCGTCCTCGAGCCTCGCCGCGTACATCAAGGCCTGATCCAGTATCGGGTCACACTCCGCCGACAAGAACAGGGCGGGAGGAAGCCCTTCGAGGCTTTCGGCGCACAACGGCGACGCGTAAGCTGTATCGGAATCCGCGTAGTCGTCAAAATAGAATTCCACCATTTTGTCCTTGCTGCTGTATTCGAGGAAATATCCCGTGCCGTAGAGTTCCTCTGATTTGATTTCTCCCTCAGGGTTCAAGACAGTCGCAGGGTAGATGAGTATCTGCCCCTTGACCGTCGGCCCTCCCCGGTCCCGGCTCATCTGCGCGACCGCGGCGGCGAAGTTCCCGCCGGAGCTGTCTCCGCAGATAGATATATTGTCTTTGCTCCCGCCGAGGATCCATGCATTTGCCGCAGTCCACTCCAAAGCGCCGTAGGCGTCCTCGATGCCAGTGGGGAAGCGGTACTCGGGGGCGAGCCTGTAGTCGGGGGCGACGACTATAAGATCCTGATAAGCCGCCAGATACCTGTAGACAAAATCGTAGACGTCCGCATTGTTCATCGACCACGCGCCGCCGTGATAGAAGACCAAAATCGGGTATTTCTTTTCTGTGGCTCCCGATCCCTCCGCTATCGGGTGGTAAACCCTGACGGGTATGTCCGTGCCTTCGCGCTTGAAACAAGTGTCGTCAGTCAGGACTTTCATCTGCTTCTCGTAGCAGTTGCAGGCCCTCCAAAGATCCGTGAGGTCGGCAACGCTCTCAATTATTATTTTGAGCCGTGACGCTTTCAGGGCTTCGGGGGAGGAGAAATCGAGCGCCTGCGGCGCATCTATGGCCACTTCAGGCCTGACTTCGCCATACCCGGGTTCGAGATACTTTCTGTATGTGCCGATTTTTTTCGCCATTTTCCGCCTCTTTTCTTCTGTTGCAACTATCACAAACCAATAATTCTCTTACTATTCGTCACTATTCATACAATACTCAGGATTTTCCCCAAGCGTTCAGGATTTTGATGCGGCTATCTCGCTCCAGCGTATATTGAACTGCAGCTGCTACTCCTTTGCCGAAATACGTTTTCTGTCACCCTTTATAAATATATTCTTTTGCAATCCGTCGAAGCAGACCGCCACGAGGAATACGAAACCTATTATGATCTTTTGCAGATACGGATCGACATTGAGGATCGTAAGCCCGTTCGTGAGGATTCCTATGATGAGGACGCCGCCGAAAGCCTTGCTCACCTTCCCTTCGCCTCCCATCAGCGAGACCCCGCCGATGACGGCCGCAGTGAGCACGTCCATCTCCATCCCGGGGCCGACCGTCGGCGCGCCGGAATTGATCCTCGACATCATGATGATCCCTCCGAACGAGCAGAGCGCGCCACTGATGCCGTATGAAACGATTTGGACCAGCTCGGTGTTGATGCCGGATAGCCTTGCCGCTTCCGGGTTGCCACCCACGAGATAGAAATACCGTCCTATATAAGTCTTGTTCAGGATGAACGAAGCGGCAATCAGCACCACGAAGAGGATCACGACGGGAATCGGGATCGGCGTGCCGGGGATGAATCCCTGTCCCAGCGGCAGTACGCTCTTCGGAAGGCCGATGATAGGAAGGCCTCTGCATACGATGAAAGCGAGTCCCGAGAGGATCCCCATGAGAGCCAGTGTCCCGATCATCGGAAAGATCTTCGTCTTTACGATGATGAAGCCGATCGCAAACCCTATCAATGTACAGAGGACCATCACCAGCGCGCCCGCCAGCACTACAGGCATATTAAAATCCACGATCAGCTTGGCGGTGAACACCGATGAAACTGCGATGATCGCGCCTATCGACAGGTCGATCCCCCCGGCAAGCATGACGAAGAGCAGCCCCGTCACCATGATCCCGGATATCGAAACCTGGCGAAGGATCGTGAAGAAATTGTACGGCGTCAAAAACACATCGGGCTTCATTGCCCCCATTACTGCAATCATAGCTATTACGACTACGAAAACAAAGTATTCCTTGACGTATTTCAATACGCGTTCCATTTGATCCTCCTTTATTCCCCCGAAGCGAGTTTCAGCACTTCTGTCTGTGAAAACCTGTCTTTTTCCAAAGTCCCCGCGTACTTCCCTTCGGAAAGGACGATCAGCCTGTCCGATATGCCGAGGATTTCCTCCATGTCGGAAGAGATGAGTATGATGCCCATGCCCTGCCCGGCAAGCTCGTTCATCAGGGTGTAAATTTCCTGCTTTGCCCCTACGTCGATGCCTCGCGTGGGTTCGTCGAATATCAGGATTTTCGATTTGCTCGCAAGCCATTTTGCGAGGGCGACCTTCTGTTGGTTCCCGCCGCTCAGGTTGACGACAAGCTGCTCGATCGAGGGGGTTTTTATTTTCAGCGAATCTTTCAACTCTTCCACAAGAGACTTCTCCCTGCGGCCGCTTGTCACGGCGAAGGCGTTTGATATCTGCTTCAGTACCGTGATGCTCGTATTCCATTTTATCGACAGCCTCAAAAGCACGCCCTGCGCTTTCCTGTCTTCTGTGAGGAGGCCTATCCCGAGCGCGATCGCCTTGCCGGGGCTTTTGATTTTGACGGGGCGGCCATCCACCAGGATTTCCCCGGCGTCGCATTTTTCGGCACCGAATATCACGCGGGCGAGTTCGGTCCTTCCCGCGCCTACAAGCCCTGCAAGCCCCAGTATCTCCCCTTTTCTGAGCGTGAAGGAAATATCTTTCACGCCGTTGCCGCAGACATTTTTGACTTCCAGGACAGGCTCCCCGTACTTTATTTCCCGGCCGGAAAAGGTTTCAGTCATCTCCCTGCCTACCATGTGGTAAATCAGTTTTTCCTTCGTCATATTTTTCGTCTGCTCCGTAATGACGTACTGCCCGTCCCTCATGACGGTCACGCGGTCGGAAATGCTGAAGATCTCATCAAGCCTGTGAGAGATGTATATGATCGTCACGCCTTCCTTTTTCAGTTTGGCGACTATCCCGAACAGGGCTTCCACCTCGTTTTCCGTCAGAGGCGCCGTAGGCTCGTCCATGATAAGCAGCCTGGCGTTTCGTGCGATGGCTTTCGTGATTTCGACAAGCTGCATTTTTGCGATAGACAGTGACGATACTCTCGCCGCAGGGTCTATTTCCACGTCATAAGCGCTGAGGACCTCTTTCGTCTTATCATTCAATTTGCTGAAGCTGACAATCGGGCCGGGGGTGGCCCTTTGCCCGATGAAGACATTTTCCGCAACTGACAGATAAGGGACAAGGTTGAACTCCTGATAGATAGCCTCTATCCCGACGGATCTCGAAAGGGCCGGCGTCAGCGATTTCCAGGGCTTGCCGTCAAAGAGGATTTCCCCGCTGTCCGGGGTGATCGCCCCGGTTATCACTTTGATCAGCGTCGATTTCCCCGCGCCATTTTCGCCAACGAGCGCATGCACTTCGCCTTCCTCGACTTCAAAGGACACGTCGTCCAAAGCTACCACCCCGGGATATGTCTTTCGAAGATCTTTGGTTTTTAATATCGATGCCATTCTATAGTCACCTCGATTTTTTGCGCGGCTTGACGCGACATGAAAAGGTGATAGCCCGACAGCCGGGCTATCACCCCGTGAACAATTGAAATCAGCCTGTTATGAAATCAGCGACATTGTCCCTGTCGACCGGGTAGAGCGGAAAAGCATTGTCATGGTTGACCGTCTCACCTTTGCCGAGGGCCGCAGCCACCGAGATGAACTGAGGCGCTATGCCTACGAGATCCGTAGACACCGACATTCTGTATGTCGTGCCTTCGCTTATGAGTTTGCAGGCTTCCTGCGTCGCATCGCCTCCGAAAAAGCCGATCGTATCGCTGTCGGCTTTCCCTGCGCCCTTGAATGCTTCATAGACGCCGAGTACCCCGTCGTCGTTAATCCCGACTATGACGTTCAGATCCGGCTGCGACTGCACCCAGGCTTCGCCTGCGGTGACGCCTTCATCTTTGAGCCCGCCCTGGGCCGTCACTACGATCTTTGCGTTCGGGGCGATTTCGTTCAGTGCCTGCTCGATGCCTTCCGCCCTTTCCACCAGGAACTGGAGCGGAGGATAGTTGGTCAGTCCGACTTTCACTTCCTGGCTGCTGTCAAACGTGGCGTTTACCCATTCGGCGGCATTCTTTCCGATTGCGTATCCGAATTCAGAGTTGTTGACGCCGAAGAAAGCATCGGAGCCTTCTGTATCCATATCATAGGATATGAATTTCACGCCCGCAGCCTGGGCGGCTTCCATTGCCGGCTTCGTGGCCTCCGGGTTTCCTACCTGGCAGATTATCACATCCACTCCAGCCGCTACATAATTTTCGATCGCGGCAATTTTCTTGGAGTCGTCAAGGCCTTCCGTAAACTGAAACTCCACGCCGTACTCTTCGGCACCCGCTTCGAGCGCGGTTATGAACTCCGCGAAAATGCCATTGACGCCTGTCAATATCAAGCCGACTTTTATCGTATCGTCGTCGCCACTGCCCGAATCGCCGCCTCCACTGCTGCAGGCGACCAGCGCGACGGTCATCACTATGCACAGCAACAGCGCCACAAACTTGCTCTTTTTACCGAGCTTCATCTTCATTCCTCCTTACAAATTGCGGAACGGCAGCACGTCCTTCACATCCTGCCACTCCCATCACATGTCCGACTTATCGTGATTATTCTGCGCTGCGGATCTGTAGTCGCCTCCTTTCTTTTGAGGGATAGCTCTCTGTCCCGTCCATTTCGCTATCCTCTTTCCGCTCCGACAACGCATCCTGTCCAATAATATATCGCGGCATACGGGGACCATTCTGGCTTCCGGTACCGGACAACATCCCCTTTACATGAACAGGCGGCCGCAGCCACCTCTCTTCCCCGGCTTTTTCGGCAGCCACCCGCACGGGCAGCCGTATCTTCCCATCGCACTCGGCGGTAGTTACGAAACCGCCCCTCCGCCCACACTGGCACTCGACTCCATACTCAGTGCAAAGGAAAGTAAAACGCAGACATTTTCCAGGCAGGACGCGGATCGCAAAGCGCAAAAAAAGACACGGGAAACATGTCCGTGCCAAACATCGCAATACTTTCTACAGGGAGGGTATATACGTCCGTATTTTGGGATTGCCCCCCCCCATTTTTCACAAGTCTTGCCTTTCCGTACGCCTGCATAGCCTTCCTCATTTTGTCTGCGCTCCACACAACTTCCGCAACAGCCGAAATATCACTTTCCCGTATCAGTTCGTTGGTTCATGCGAATACTACCAGAAGATTACGGGCAGGTCAATTATAAACGGGTTCGAAGGCGCACCGAAACCGAGTCTCATCCCATGCAGCTGCGAGGCAAAGCCGAGTCTCATCCCATGCGGCTGCGAGGCAAAGCCGAGTCTCATTCCATGCGGCTGCGAGGCTTGGGCTGTAAATCTCCGGCGTCTGCCTGGGCTATCCGATTTTGATTTTAAATAAATAAAATGTTATAGTATTGACTTGAGTGGCAAGTGCCCCCCCCCTTTCCAGATGGATGGTGTACGAAGCCGCCGCAGGAAAACCTTGTCCACGCAGCGATTTGTCTGGCAGAAAGGGGATGTGCACATGAGATTCTTGTCAGTTATCCGATTTGCCGGATCCGGAAACGATCCGGGGAGCAAACGCCATCCCGGGCAGGCTGTTTCCGAACAACGGCACCAAATCAAAGGAACCCCTCTCAATTCCGACCCATCATTTCCGCAGAGTTCCACAGAAAAAAGGTTTCCGCGAAATTCGGTTTGCACAGCTTTGATAGCGGCATTGTTTTTTGTGCCGTTTTACTTCGGGGCCGCCGGGGTTGAGGAGTACATAAACCGCAGCGTCAGCTCCACGCCCATCGGGCCGGAAACGTTCCAGGTCGAACCGCCCGAACCTTCGTCAGAAGGCAGCGTCCAGTTCACAGCGGTGAATTCCGATACGGCTACCGGCTATTTCGCCATCACCGCGCAGATAGAAGCTGAGGCTATCCCCGTCACTAAGGTGTCAGTCGCCGTATGGGGCGAGGAAAACGGGCAAAACGATTTGCGCTGGATAGACGCCGACATCGTAGGCGAAAATATCTGGGGCGTATCCGACGACGTACGGAAACACAATTACGAGACAGGCACTTATATCGCCCATGTATACGCTACCGACGCAAACGGCGAAAGAAGCTTCGCAGGTGCCTGTACGCAAACAGGGATTGTCTACACAGGCCCTTATATGCTGAGTGTGCCCATGGTAAACCAGCTGCCGTCGTACCCCTCATATTGCGAAGCGGCGTCGATAACTATGCTGATATCCCACGCTGTCGGCTATGAGACCCCTATGAGCCAGGTGGTGGGGTTCATGCCACTGAGCAGCATCAGCCCTGATCTGGGCTGGGGCCGGTTCGAAGACGCGACGGGCTGGACTATATACCCGTCGGCGACAGTTCCCATGCTGTCCCCCTATGGCCTCGAAACGATTGACCTGTCGGGGGCTTCCCTGGATGTCATCAAAGCTACAGTCCGTAGCGGCAAGCCTGTTGCAGTATGGCTTATTGACGCGCTTGGCCCGGGGTCTACGCACTGCGTGGTCGTCACCGGCTATGACAGTTCCGGGAACATCTACTACAATGACCCCTACGGCGCAAGATATAGAGAGATCTCGGAGAGCACTTTTAATTACTGGTGGGTCAGGCACGGGTCAAAAGCCATGACTTATGCATAGAGTCCCAAACAGTCCCTTAGTCAATTCAACGTGAAATGAGTTGCTATTTCTTCAGCTGCGTTTTGAGGTATACCTGCCTGGGATGAGAATTCCGGCCATCGCTTGATAGCACCCGCGACTTCTTTCAAGGCCTTCTTTGCATATGGGATCCCGTGTCTCTCCGCAAAATCGATAATGTCATTTCCTTTTACATCCTTGAACTTACCATCTACTCCCATCAGATGTTCCCTTAACCATGGGTTGTGGGAATTGTATGCAAAGGTGATGTCATATGCCGGTGCCAGACGCCATCGGCCTTCATCATCCATGAGGAACGCAAAGTTTTTTGAGTGGTCATCGCAATTCATTGCAAAATAATTGAACGCCATCCTGCGAAAGGCTTCTACCTCAGCGCTTTCTCCGAGACCGAGCCTGCGAATGATTGAAAACAGATCCGAGTATTCATTCATATGGATCATGTTATAGTCAAGGTGCCCCATGGCACACAGACTCTGCATATGTACCTTCTGCGGCATTTCCTGAGGCAAAGCAAATGAACGGTCAAAGCGTTTTACCATAAAATGTGCCCTGCCGCCCTCTTCCAACAGGCGCGTTTCCGGCATATCGATACCCGCAGCTTTCGCCATCAAAGAATAGGCATACTCTATACGCCCGTACATCTGGGATTCTCCGAGGCCAGAGTCCTTGCCTACACCGTCAAACTTCAGCAACCATGCGAACTTGCCGCGCTCCGGCCTCTGCCCCGAAGTGATTTCGCCTGTGACCGGATCGATATTGATAACGGCTTTTGCCCTGGCACCACCTGCACTGGTACCGACGGAAAGCAGTTGTCTGAGCGCATTTTTTGATTCCCTGTCACTCGCTATGCTTCCACTCACTGCAGCGCGCGCGATGCCGACTATCTTTGCCAATTCGATCACGCCTTCAGGCTCTCGGCCAAGCGACCTTGCCGGGCGGAATTCGAGCGCTCCCATAGCTCTGTCCCCTGTATAAGCAAGCCTGTCAAGCGCCGTCACTGAGTCGGGATGGACACCCATGGAACCGAGCTTTTCATCTATCAACCTGTTGCCAAACCTGTCCGGCAGCGCATCCGCAATCGCAGCAGGCAGTCTTTGGTATACCTCTGCGGGAAGAGAGGGGAAATACTGTTCGCCGGATCTCAGAGGAAGAAAAACCGGGCTGATAGATACTCCGTTTTTAAGCCAAACTGGATCATATTCAAAAGAATAGACTAACCTGTGTGGATGACGTGCAATCGAACCGACCATGTTGCCGTACAGGAACACGTCTATGGCCTCGACATGTACGAAAGCCATTTTACTGCCTGCCTCGACGGACTCTCTGCGGCGCACGACCTTTCATTCTTGCTTTTCGTGCTTCCAATATCGGGCTGTATGCCTCGCTTCTCGCCATCCATTCAGTGATTATCTCCATTTCGTCGATAGCTGCAAGGACTTTGAGCATCGTGCTTACAGTCGAACCTCGCCCGAGTTCAAGCGAGCGGACAGACGTCGGAGATAGACTCGCTTTGTCCGCGACTTCGTCGAGGGAATACCCGTTTCGTATGCGAAACTGTCTTATAGCTCCGCCTATTTTCTTTTCTTCCGCTGTAATGCTTTCCATACTCATGATTCTAGCGGTTTTTTTTGAAATGTCAAGCTAACAGCCAAAAATCTATTGGTTATACTGGTAATTGAGAATAACCAACAGATTTTTACTGGTTACCATCAGGAAACGTCATGAGGCAACTATGTCGGTCACAGCGTCCGCCCTGTAGAAGGTGCCTGCCAACAAAGTTCCGGCGAGCTATCCCGCTTTGATCCAGGTCACGCTGTCCGCAAGCGACGCGTCGTCTGAGAAATGAATGTCAAGAAATGAATTGACGGACATCGGGAATACATATACAATCCAATCAGGCTTTCAGGGGACACTTATCAGGGGGCTCTTGCGGATTTCTGTGTGTTAAAAAAGGAGAACCATTATGACAAACGAAGAAAAAATAGAAAAGATCAAGGAGCTTATCGCTGAGATCAATGAGCTTTCAAAGGAACTGTCTGAGGAGGATCTTGCGCGGGTGTCCGGCGGCGAAGGTCCCACCGGTGCCATCGGTCCCACCGGTGCCATCGGCGGAACCGCTCCCCCCAATCCCTTCGGCCCCACCGGCACCACTGGCGAAGCCGATCCCACCGGCGCCACCGGTTCCATCATCGGTGCCAGGTGACGTCGGCGCCCGGCACACCGGGGACGGTCCTTTTTTGTGCCGGCGTACCCGCAGAAAGGAGAAGTATCGTGACAAATGAAGAAAAATTTGACAAGATCACTGGGCTTGTCGCGGAGACAGGCGAGTTTTCCAAGGAGATCCCGGATGACGAATTGGAACAGGTCTCAGGCGGCTCGTTTAATATGGATGTTGTAGACAGGCTCCACTTGAAAGTCATAACGGGCAAGCATTCGGGCATGCAAGGCCTGCTCGGGAACATAGAATACCGGCAAGGCAGCGGCCCAACCGATGTAATAAGAAGAGAAGGCATGCCCATAAGCGAAAGCTCGCTCAGAGCTTATATGAACATGCCCGGTGAATTGATTGTTGAGGCGAGAACCACCATTGCGGGAGGACCGATAACTCTGGGTAAAGACGAAATCTTAGCGCTTCTTTCCTGAGTGTGAGTAAAGAAATGGTGGTGCGCACAGAGGGACTTGGCGCTGCCACTTATGGTTGCGCCCGCGATTACATGCACTCAAAAATAATAGAAACCAAAATTGATTGATTTATCCCGTTGACGGCGGGCTTGCCCTTGAAGGTCCGCAGGACCGATGGGCCCTTCCGGGGTTCAAGTCCCTCTGTGCACTACAGTTTTAAAGAGGATGCCTGCCGGCATCCTCTCCCGAATGGTGCGCACAGAGGGACTTGGAGCTGCCACTTATGGCTGCGCCCGCGATTACATGCACTCAAAAATAATAGAAACCAAAATTGATTGATTTATCCCGTTGACGGCGGGCTTGCCCTTGAAGGTCCGCAGGACCTTCAAGCCCTTCCGGGGTTCAAATCCCTCTTTACATATCACATAGCGAAACAAAAACTATCTGAATATATAATTTTTCCAAAAAATTGGTGCGCACAGAGGGATTTGAACCCCCACACCTCAGTACCAGGTCCTAAACCTGGCGCGTCTGCCAATTCCGCCATGTGCGCACAAAATGTGATAATACCAATCCGCGGTCCTCGTTTCGACACCCTTCAAAAGGTTTTGGGCAAAACTTTGACCGAGGACAGTATACTCAACCGGCTGACGACAGTATACCGTCAGCCAACCCTTTCTTCAAGACCGGGACATCTGCATTGTGGGGTTGTAGCCTCGCGCTACCCGGACATCCCTGGCGCTCTTCATACTATCGCCTTTGCCTGTCGCCGTTCATTCAAAAGTGATATCCACGAACACGATCTCCGAAGGGCTGCCAAGCCTGGATGGCACAGCGTATTCCCCCACGCCGGAGCTGACGATGATCTCATTGCCGCCCTTCTCGTAGAGGCCATACTGGGGTGAAAACAATTTAAAAGGGTCGAGCACGTGAAACGGGAAAATCTGCCCGTCGTGAGTATGCCCGGATAGCTGCAGCTCGACTATTTCAGAATTCCGGAGATCTTCGACTACCGGGCGATGATCGAAAAGGATGACAGGCAGATCCTGCGTCGCCTGTGCCTCAAGGGTTTGCAGCGGCACACGAAGAGACCTCCTGTCGTCGCGGCCGATCAAATAGAATTTCCCATCTATCAAAACCGTTTCGTCAAGCAGATAGCGTATCCCGGCTTTTTTAATATAGAAAAGCGTCTTTTCCCTGTCGCCTCGATAGTCGTCGTGGTTGCCCATGATGAAATACGTGCCGTATTTGCTCTTAAAGCCGGAAAAGCTCTCGGACATGTATTGTTTGAGCGAATCGGGGGTCCCTTCGTCAACAATGTCTCCCCCAAGCAGCACTATGTCCGGGTTCAGAGCATTCGTCTTCTCGACTATATCGTCAAGTTCCTTTTCGCGGACGGAAGGCCCGATGTGCGAGTCGGAGATGAAAGCTACCCGCAGGCCTTTCAACTCGCTTTCGCGGCGCGGAAGGCCGAGAGCGTATTCGGTCACAGTGATGTGCCCCGGCGTATAGAAGGCCGCCAGTGCAAGCAGTGTAGAGAGCACAATAGTCAGCAGCGTGAACCTCGCGCTGTATACTTTCGGCAAAGCTCTTTTTCGGGGCTTCTTTTCGCCTGCCATAGCCGATCCGGCTTGAGGTGATTCGAGGACACCTTCGCCTTCGAAAGCCGAGCCTTCGTTCATATCCGGCGCGGGCAATTCCTCATCCTCCGCGCCTCGCGGCCTGCCCGACTTGATACGCCGTATAAGCCGGATGATCCCTCTCCCTGTATCCGAGAAGAAGAATATGCCTGAGGAGTAGAATGAGAGGCACATGTAAAATCCGGCGATATATGCCAATGGCCGCATATAGGCCCGGTAGCTGTCCCCTCCAAAAAACCTGTTGAAATAAAATACGAGCAGCGCCATAAGGACGGCAAAAACTATAGCCAGCACCGCTGTTTTTCTGAACCGCCCCCGCTTAAAATCCGTGAGGGCCAGATGCACGAGCAAGTACGTGTTCACAACAAAAATTGCGGCAAACGTCAGAAGCCAGCCATTTCCAAAATGCATTACGGGAATATCACTGTAAGTCATAGGTTATTCCCGGACCGGTCCTGGGGTAGATATGCGAGAGGCAGAGATCAATCAAGAACACTGCGAAGAGGGCTGCACATATGACAGTTCTTGTCCGCTTGGGTATACGGTTCAAGTACGTGTCGAGCATCGGGGCGACGATATAGATGCCCACGGAACCAAGTATGGCGAAGACCAGTATCCCTTCAAGGCATACGCGTCCCTGGATATTGAGGAAGTAGCCCGAATAGTCCCAGTATTTGAGATGTCTGGTCTTCCACAAAACCCACGCACCCACATACTCGATCGGGGCGCATACAGCCATCGTCATGAAGAAACACACCATGGGCCTTTTGTAAAATCTGTTTACAATCGTGATGATCACGATGCCCCCGACGCCGTAAATAGGGATCCACGGACCGTACATGGTCCCCCGATTGACAAACAGCCCATCCTGGATGATCCAGAGCAGGCATTCGTAGACCCATCCAATAAACGAAAAAGCGATAAACATCATTGCAGTATTCAGGAACGAATACTGTGGTTTCGCGCCTATATTCGAGACGGCTTCCTCAAGCTTTGCAGGCAGGCGCATATTCTCGTAATCATGCAGTACGAGTGCCTCACCGCGTACCATTGCGTAGACCTCCGCATTTGACGCATTGTAGTACGGGTTGATCCAGACATATCCAAGGATGCCGAATGTAGCCAGGGAGAGCGCCCTGAGCGGCAGGAAAGTCACGTCAAGCAGGAAAAGCTTGAATTTTTGCCCTTTCATAAGCTTTGAGGAAAGCGCAAACACTTCCTTCCTGCTGATCCCCGGGTTTTCCGCAGCTATATAGGGTACAAGCCTGTATGCGTAGTACTTTATGGGCAGCCCCACTATCGTGAACGCCCATAAAAACATATAGAGCATTCTGAGAAAAACTATAAATGCGACATGCCTGGTCTTGCCGATCCTGTATACGTGAAAAACTTTGCTCGGACGCACCTTGCGGCCGTCCCTGAGTTCAAGGAAAAACCGCGCCCGCCCTACTTCCAATATTCCCCCAAGGAATATGTATGTGAGCCCGGTTACAGCAAGGCCCAACAACAACACCGCCGTAGGCCCAAGCTGGCCTTTAGCCAAATTTTTGTTCAGCGACCTGGCGACCATCCCGCCCACACTGCCATCGGCTATCACCTTGTGATATACAGGCGCTATGTGGCCTGCACTTGAATCTTCCCCAAGGCTTGTCGCTTTTTTGAACTTATCGATGTCGCCCAGAAATTTATTCAAGGCCCCTGCAAATGGCGTACCCGGAAAACTATCTGCCACAGTCTCAATCACAAATCGCCCTGTTTCCGCATTATCAGTGACGGATACGGGGCCATCCGCAAAAAGTGTGACTATAAGGACGGCGATGAAGCAAATGAAAAAATTTCCCTTCACTACACGCCCACCGATTTTTTTTGTGCTTCTAATCTTCCACATACTGTCCCTTTATCAATACGCGAATCCCTGCGAGACTATTCACGGAACCTGACGAAATCCGGACCGCCTGTAAAACCGGCTCGGTAATTTCACACAAATACCTGGAAACGCCTCCATTGTTGCCCTGTGCCTGTGACGGCAACTACAATGCCCGCACCCTGCTGCGTACCCTCTATATATTACAGCAAAACACCGACAAATAAAATGCTCCTGCGCATGTCTTGGCAGTAAACTGAAAGAAAGAAAACATTGAGAAGATTAGCCATGTTCTTTTGTAAGTGACTGTGCTGTGGTATCATAGACGACAAAGAGCTACTGTATTTTATACGTAAATTATATGGAGAACCGAGGTGATCTGAAAATGGCAAGAACCACTACACTCACGAGAGAAAAAGCCTATGAAGCGCTGACAAACCACAACAAGGAGCCTTTCCTTATCAAGCACGCCCTGACGCTCGAAGGCACGATGCGATACTTCGCAAACGACCTCGGCTACGTCGACGAGGCAGACTATTGGGGGATCGTAGGCTTGCTTCACGACATAGATTATGAGAAGTACCCTGACCAGCACTGCCTGAAAGCGCCCGAACTTCTGGCGGAAATCGGCGCTGAAGAAGACCTGATCCACGCAGTTGTCAGCCATGGGCACGGAGTGCCGCAGGAGTCGGGCGTCCTGATCGACTGCCCTCCCGAGCACGAGATGGAGAAGGTGCTTTTCGCGGTCGATGAACTTACCGGGCTAATCGGCGCAGTGGCTATAATGAGGCCTTCAAAAAGCACGAAAGACCTCGAGCTGAAGTCCGTCAAAAAGAAATTCAAAGACAAGCGTTTTGCAGCAGGCTGCAACCGGGATATCATTCAGCACGGAGCCGACGACCTGGGTTGGGAACTCGATACCCTCATTGAGAAAACCATCCTCGCTATGAGGGAGATTGAGGATACCGTAAACGCGGTATAGGATTTGGTGTCGCCGGGAAGTTTGAAAAGCAGGCACTGTCTTGTATGAAAACACGAAAACCGCTGAGGATTCAAAACTCTCAGCGGTTTTATTTGGTGACCCTACCGGGACTCGAACCCGGGTTACCGCCGTGAAAGGGCGGTGTCTTAACCACTTGACCATAGGGCCCCGTATCCATAAAGCCACCCTCCACGCCTTTAGGGCATGAAGGGTGATGAGCCGGCGACGTCCTGGTTTTCCGGGCGGTCGCCCGCCAAGTATCTTTGGCGCAGACGGGCTTAACTGCTGTGTTCGGGATGGGAACAGGTGTGGCCCCGCCGCTATTGCCACCGGCAATGGCTGAAAGTGCTGTTGCACCCTCAAAACCGAACAGGAACCTAAACGAAAGCAGTGAAAACCAATATGAGGTTAAGTATTCGACCTATTAGTACCGGTCAGCTGAACATATCGCTATGCGTACACTTCCGGCCTATCGACGTGATAGTCTGTCACGGGTCTTGCCCTTACGGGGGGAGATCTATTCTTATGGGGGGCTTCGCACTTAGATGCTTTCAGCGCTTATCCCGTCCGTACTTAGCTACTCTGCCATGCCCCTGGCGGGACAACAGATACACCATCGGTACGTCCACCCCGGTCCTCTCGTACTAGGGGCAGCGCCACTCAAATCTCCAACGCCCACAGCGGATAGGGACCGAACTGTCTCACGACGTTCTGAACCCAGCTCGCGTACCTCTTTAATGGGCGAACAGCCCAACCCTTGGGACCTGCTGCAGCCCCAGGATGAGA
>JAISAW010000046.1 GCA_031266515.1 Eubacteriales Family XIII. Incertae Sedis bacterium | reverse complement strand
GGGGGATCTGTCATCACGTCAAAGAACGCTGTCGAGGCGAACAAACTTGTCACAGACATGATAGAGGGTGCAGCCGACGATTTCGACATTGGCAAAAAGAATAACAAAAAATAGAATATCGCAAGGGTGAAAGTATATTGAATAATATTGCCATGAGTTGAGAGCTATTGACTGATATTGATGCAAGTTGAATACTATTGACCAATATTGACAAGAATTGATAGAAGTTGACAGGATCTCATTTCTGCGCAGAGCGTTTCGCAGGGAATTGGGCCCACTGAAAACGCGCGACGTCAGAACCGCCATGAAAAGAACTATAGCCATGACCGGCAGGACGATTGAGCAGCAGGCTTTGGAATACGCCGCCGAAAAAACAGATGGCCTTCCGTTTCTCATTTTCTATCGTGATATAATCGTAAAGCTAATAACAAAAAAAGGATTGATGATCCGGCTATATAGATGCGGATCATCGGGGTTTGATGTTATTTCATGCCGATTGCTTTTCGGCAAGGAGTGGAAAGAGGTGGATTGATGACTATTCGAGTGGATCAGATGTTTGTGGATCGCGACTGGACGGATGAACCGGACAAGCCGAGCGCTTTCGGGACTTTCATCGAGGGCGATAGAGGCCGTATATTCTCGCAGGTCTACGTCCCGGGTGGCAGCGGGCCTCACCCCGCCGTGATATTTTGCCACGGGCTTCCGGGCAACGAAAGGCTGTTCGACTTTGCCGTGATACTTCGAAACATGGGGTACTGCACGATCAGCTTCCACTACGGAGGCAGCTGGGGAAGCGACGGCGCCTTTTCTATAGGGGGCTGCCTTCGTGATGCAGAGTCAGTCGCGCGATATGTGGCTGAAAATAAGGATGGGATTTTTGACACGAAGAATGTCTTTGTCGTCGGCCACAGCCTCGGAGGGATGATCGCCGCATACATATTGGCGACAAATCCAGACCTGAAAGCGGGCTCGCTGATCATGCCCGCAAACATCTGCGGTATTTACAGGGCGGCGCAGGAGTCGGAAGAGGCAGGGGCTTTGTTCAGGCTGCTGTTTGACGGGTTTGGCGAATGGCTGAACGGCTTTTCGTGGGACACATTCGCGGATGAAGCAAAAGAAAATCCCGATCGGTTTGCGCTGGCGACATATGCGGGGCAATTGTCGGCGAAACCTCTGCTGCTTATCGCCGGTTCGATGGACGCCGATCTGCCCCGCGAGGAAAATATCGACCTTCTCGCCGCAGCGATAAAAGAGATCGATGGTGGAAAGCTCAAAGAACTAACACTCGACACCGACCACGGGATAGGTGCGCAGCGATATACAGCAATCCGCACGGTTGCCGAATTCTTTGAATCTGCGCTGTCCTGATAAATGACGTTGCGCCGACTGGGAAATGACGGTGCACTGCTTTATGTATAACGGTGACGTCGCCGACAGGCGGATGAAATAAATGTTGGACGGTTGCCAGTCAGGGTCTTCGGGCGGTTATGAGCATGTTCCAAAGCAAAACAGTCTTGCGAAATTTGACAAATTTAACAATTTAACAAATTCGCTTCAATTTGCATTCCCCGGCGGTACCCTGCTTTTAGTCGCCGGGTGAATAATATATACTGGAACGCATGGAAACTGAAAGAAAAACATTGCATCAGAGATTGCTCGGGAGGGAAATCCGAAGGCCCAATTACCTCATATATCAAATCCTGGTCCGCGTGGTGGTAAAAAGGTTTATTGCGAGAAATATCGATCTGCATATCACGAGGAATATCGACGTGAAGGAAATAGAAGGCCCCTTCATCGTCGTTTGCAACCACGCGTCAAGGCTTGACTACATATACGCATCCCTGGCGCTGTTGCCGAGGCCGCTCAACTATGTCGTGGGATACAATGAGTTTTTCCGCTCTCACCTGAGATTCATTTTTCGGCTCATGCAGTGCATCCCGAAGAAGAATTTCGTCAGGGACGTCTTTGCGGTCAGGGCTATGAAGAAAGTTCTGGACGACAAAGGCGCCATAGCGCTTTTCCCCGAAGGCATGAGCTCTATTTCCGGGACGAACCAGCCGTCGGCACTCGGCTCCGGCAAACTGCTCAGGTACTTCGGCGTACCTGTGGTCCGCGTCATGATAAGGGGCGGATATTTCGTAAGCACAAAGTACAATCTGGATGAAAGGGGCGGAAAGGTAGAAGTGGAGCTTGACCTGCTGTTCACGCCTGAAGACCTCTGTAGCATGACCGATGAAGAAGCACAGCTCAGGCTCGACGAAGCTATCCGCCACGACGAGTACGAATGGAACAAAGAGCGCGGCCACTACTACGACGGCAAGGGGCAGATGGCAAAGAACCTTCATACGCTGCTGTTCCGTTGCCCCAAATGCGGAGCCGAGTTCGAGATGAGAAGCGATGGCAGCCTGATTGAGTGCAACGCCTGCGGCAATGCGGCGCATCTGGATGAATCCTATGGACTGACGCCCGCCCACGGGCAAGCCGTGATCCCCGCCAACCCGAGGGTCTGGTATGACGAGCAGCGTAGAGTCATAAGGGAATGGGTGAAAGACGAAAACTTTGAGCTGCGTGAAAAAGTAAAAATAGGAGTGCTCCCGGAGTATGAATACCTCAAAGACCAGAAAACTTCGGAGATAGCAGGCGAAGGCGAGCTGTGGCTGTGCGCGGACGGCCTTCACTTCGAGGGGCAGCGCGAAGGCAAGCCGTTTTCATTTTTCATACAATCAAAATCTCTGCCTACTTACGGCATGTGCACGGATGTATCCCGGTTCTACACCTTTGTGGACGGGGAGTTCATAGAGTTTTATCCCGAGCGAGAGACGACAGCGAAATGGTTCCT
>JAISAW010000022.1 GCA_031266515.1 Eubacteriales Family XIII. Incertae Sedis bacterium | reverse complement strand
TCGCTGCGTTAGCAGAAATGAGGCAAAAAATGAAGAAGATATTGGTCAGCGAGTGCCTGTACGGCGGCCGGACCGTCCGCTATGATGCAGGCGATACGACATGCGAAGATCCCCGGTTTCTTAAATGGAAAGAAGAAGGCAGGCTTGTAAAAATCTGCCCGGAAGTATTTGGCGGGCTTCCGACCCCGAGGCCCGACTCTCAGCGAATAGGCGATACGGTGCAGACCGGCGCCGGCAAAGATGTGACTGCCGAGTATACGAAGGGCGCAGAAGAAGCGCTTCGCCTCGCAAAGGAAAACGACGTCGCGTTTTGCATCATGAAAGAGGACAGCCCGTCCTGCGGGAGCAAGACGATCTATGACGGGACCTTTACCGATGCGATAAAGCCCGGGCAGGGGCTTGCGGTAGAGTATTTGAGAAATGCGGGATTTGTCGTTTTCGATGAAGACGATATCGGCGAGGCGGAGAAATTGCTGGGAGAGTAGAGCGCATGTCTGAATGCCAAAGGCCGGAGTGTGATTTTCTCCAAACGCCGGCTGGAATTTGGTTATTGCTGTTATAATATAGTAAGTGTTCAGACGGCTATTTACTTGCCGAAACAGGGGGTGTCCATATCCTTTGTGGTGGCGAAAATGAGGAAAGAGGCAAAGTATGAGGAAATTGGTATTTTTTTACGACTACATTTGTCCGTATTGCAAGAAGGGGTACGGCTACCTGAATGACGTTATCGCCGGGCATGATGATATCGAGATAGAGTGGAGGCCGGTGGAATCCCATCCGAGGCCGGAAGAGCTTCATCCGCATACCGATCTTTGCATAGAGGCGTACTACTCGGCCGACGCCTCAGGAGCTGCGACGACGGGGTTTCACGATAAGCTGTTTGAGACGGTTTGTGTGGAGCGCCAAAATGTGGAGGAAGTCGACGTTCTCGTCAGCGCCCTCGAAGGGATAGTCCCCGCAGATACGCTCAGAGCCGACCTCGATTCCGGCAAATACAAAAAGAACGTGGGCGAAAACAACATTCTCGCATTTGAGAAAAGCGGCGTATGGGCTGTGCCTGCATTCAGGATGGATGGAGAGAGGCTTGACGCCGTCGAAGGTATAGGCGTGACGCCCGAACAGGTAGCGGAATTTCTGGCGGCAAAATAGCCACGTTGAAAATAGCGGGATAGTTTTTTCGGAGGCTTGGAGTCAGTATATTTCCAGGATCTTTGACGCCCCGAGCGCCGTGGCTTCTCTGCGGTCATGCGTCAGAAGGAGCGCCGTCTTGCCGAGGATAAGCCGGTGGGTTTCGGCCATCACTGTCTCTTTTGTATCGTCGTCAAGCCCTTTGAAAGGTTCGTCCATGTATAGGATGTCGTAGCTTGCGAGCAGGGCCCGCAGCAGAGCGACCCTCCTGCGCATGCCCCCTGAGAGCTCGCGCACAGGCTTGCCGAGCGCGTCGCCGCCCAGCCCGAATGACGACATTTCCCCCTCAACCAGGGGCTTGCTTTTTTCCGGGCAGACAAGCCGGATATTTGCCGTCGCGCTGAGGTTCTCACAGAGCCGGTCTTCCTGAAACACAACGCTTTTCCGCAGGCCTTCAAGCCCCGTCATTTCTCCGCTGTCGATGTGTTCAAGCCCCATCATCAGCCTTATGAGCGTGGTCTTGCCCCAGCCGGAAGGCGCCATTATACAGCTTATCTGCCCCCCGGCAAAGTCCGCCGAAAAGTCTGTAAGCACTCGTTGCCCCCCGTATGCCTTGTTGATGTTTCTAAGCCCTATATCCATCGCCTGTCAATTTTGCCGCCTTTGCCAGTTCGCTTGTTTTAACTGTCTTCGTAGCCTCTTTTGCCTGTATCGTCCCCGCTGCGTCCCCGCCTTATCATCCGTCAGCCGCTTTGTCCTCTGCTGCTCTATCAGGGGCTCTTTATTTACATCCTCTCTATCCGCCCCACCAATTTGTCGATGAGCAGCATGAAGATTTTCTCGAAGCTGTAGGAAATTATTACTATCGTCGCCGTCCAGGCGAACAGATCGGCTGTATTCAGAAAAATTTTGGACTCGTACAGTTTTTCGCCGATCGAGCCTTTTGGTATGCCGATGACTTCAGCCGCCACTCCGGCTTTCCAGCAGAGCCCAAGCCCCACAGAGCACGCTGCCCGAAAATACGGGAGCACCTGGGAGACGTAAATATACCGCACGGCCCGGAGGGCAGGCAGTTCGAAGACGCGGGTCATTTCAAGCAGTTTCGGATCGGCTGCGTCGATACCGTCAATGATATTCGTATACACCACGGGGAGCACTATGAGCAGAGAGATCACCACTGAAAGGTTTTTGGAAGGGACCCAAACGAGGACGAGGATCACGAAGGAGGCCACGGGGATGGCTTTGATGGTGAGCATCGCGGGGGAAATCAGCTCGCGTAGACGCCGGAAACGCGCACCTGCTGCCGCAAGCACGACACCTGCCACCACAGCTATCAAAAATCCGGAGGCTATGCGCAAAAGGGAAAATCCGATGGAACTCCAGAAGGGCGCGGTTATGGCGAGTTCGGCAAGGCGTCTCGCAACTGCGACAGGAGATACGAGGAGTATCGCCTGGCCAAGGGCCATGCTGCCCGCTTGCCAGACGGCAAGCCAGAACAGCACGGTCCATAGCCTTATTCCTGTTTTTCCTTTTTTTCGCTCAGGCATCTGTTACTCCGCCGCCTTCGACAATGGAGAAATCGCTACCTGGAGTAGTAGAAATCGTCTCCCGGAAGGGCACCGCCCACCGACTGCGGGTTTTGGTCGTACAGCACCGCGAGATAGCCGCTGAGTTTTGTCTTCAGCTCCGCTCCTTCAATGAAGGAGATGTTGCACTTCGGTATGGCTTTTTTGGCGACAGCCTCGGGCACTATGTCGTATTTTCCGACAAGCGCGGAGGCTTCGTCAAGGTTCGAATCCACAAAGTCGACAGACTCTTTGTAGTGATCGAGGAATGCTTTTACTGCATCCGGGTTGGCGTCAAGGAATTCCTTGCGGATGATGAGCGTCCCGACTACGAGCGCTGACGGCTCTTTCTCGTTCGCCTGAAGCCCGTTCCAGGCTTCGTTCAAGTCGATCGCCGTACGGATGGTGCTGTCCTGGACCTGTGCGGTGGTCACGAAGGGCTGCGGCAGCATGGCCACGCCGTCAGCTGAGTTTTCGAGCGCCGCAACACATTCTGCATGCTCGCTCTTCCACTCTATGGTCACATCTTTTTCAGGGTCGATGCCGTTTCCCTTCAGGATATAGTTCAGCGCGAACTCAGGCGTGGCGCCTTTCCCGCTTGCGTAGATGGTTTTGCCTTTAAGGTCCGCAACCGAATTTACGGAGTCCCCTTTTTCCACTATATAGAGGACGCCGAGCACGTTTATTGCAAGTACGTCGACCCCGCCTTCCGTCTTGTTGTACAGGACGGATGAAAGGTTTGCCGGTACTGCCGCGATGTCGATTTCGCCCTGGACGACCTTCGTCGTCACTTCATCGATGGCGGCGGTGATTTCAAACTTGTAGTTGTTGTCTTCAAGTTTGCCGCTGTCGGCATCGTCCATGAACTTCACCATACCCATAGCTGTGGGGCCTTTGAGCGCCGCCACCCGCACATCGACGGGACTCGCCGTCGCCGCCGGGGGCGCCTCCTCTTTTTTGCCGCCCGCGCAAGCCGTAAGCGTGAGCGCGAGCATGAGTATCGCGAGCAGCAATACAAGTACTTTTTTCATAATTCTTCACATATCCTTTCCCGGGAAAATAAAAATCCCCATACCACCGGGCACGCGGACCTGACAAATAACTCTACATCAGCCGTCTTCCCACTCAGGCCGAACCTTCGTGCCTCAGAACTTATTGCACATATCATAGCACTGCCGGGCGCATCGGGGCAAGGAAGTGCACGATATTTATACACATGGATATGGGCGCAGGGTTGTGCTATCATTACTCAATCATTTACTATTTGCTGCCGGGGTAATAAACACTCAGGAGGTCTCATATCCATGCATCTGATAATGACCGTCGTCGCGGCTGTGGTCTTCATAATTTTAAGGTTCGCAATGCCAAAGGACGCGGAGAAATACCAGTTTGGCGTCGGAGCGCTCATATTCGCCGGCGCGACTGTCATGTGGTGCGTCGACGGCTTTATGAGCCTCAGCAAAGGCGGCCCTTTTGTCGAGTTCGGTAGAGGCCCACAGATGTTTGCCGACCTCACCATGGGCCTGATAGTGCTGATAATCGGAGTCGGCGTCTGGGGGATCTTCGCATTTCACAGCGCCAGGAATTCCGATTAACCCCATTGGTATCTCAGAGGGCTGCGGATGGTCACGATTTTTATAAAAGTTCTCATAGTTTTCGCGTTTGTCCTGATCGGGTACGTGGCGGCAAAAAGAAATTGGCTTCCGGCCGATTCCGTCAAATACCTGTCAAGCCTGGTAGTGAATATCGCAAGCCCCGCGTTGATCTTCGCGACGCTGGTGAAGCAGGCGCAGTCGGGAGTGCCCGGCACGTTCACTTTTGCATGCATGGGATTTGGCGCCATGGGGCTGACTCTGGGATTCCTCGTATCCCTCGTATACCTTAAGACCGCGAAGATCGACCGCCCGGACCAGCGAGGCGTGTTCAAGAATTTCTTCATATTCACCAATGCAGGGTTCATGGGATACCCCATAGCGTTTGCCATCTTCGGCGAAAACGGCCTTTTGATAATAGTCCTTGCGAACATGCCTCAGCTGATAGGCATGTACACCCTGGCCATCGCCATGGTGAAAAAGCGGGATCCGAAAGAGAGCAAGGGGGCATATGATTCGCTGAAGCGATTTGCCAAAAGCGTATGGACCATGCCAGTGATGTCGATCATCGTGTGCCTGGCCGTTTACTTTACAAGGATCCCAATACCGGAAACGGTCCTCAGCATAGCCGAGCAGGTAGGAAGCATACTCACTCCGGTCGCCATGATGATCATAGGCATCCAGCTGTCAAACAGCAGGGTGAAGGAATGGCTGGCGAACAGAAAAGTGGTGGGTATGTGCATCCTGCGCCTGATGCTCATCCCCGCCGCGATGTACTTCATCCTCATCCCGTTCCACCCGACGCCCCTCATGCACGCGGTCATCGTCTTTGAGTTCATGCTGCCCTGCGCGGCGGTACCGGTTGCGCTTGCTGAGCAGTATGACGGCGACGGCAAAATAGCCGCAGAAGGGACTTTTCTCTCCACGCTGCTGTCGATGGCGACGGTCCCCGTAGGCTGCCTGATACTCCAGTCGCTGCTGGGAGT
>JAISAW010000101.1 GCA_031266515.1 Eubacteriales Family XIII. Incertae Sedis bacterium | reverse complement strand
TCAGTAATCATCGAGGATTTTTCCCGTAAGACAAGGCGGAGGAGGGAGGCGAAGCCGTAGCTTCGGTGACCGACGACAACGCAGGATTACGGGAAAAAGACCGGTGATTAGTCAAGTTTCAGGGTTAACAGAGTACTAGCTTTGTCTGCCCTACTTCTATCGCTGATTCGGGATCGGGGTCCGAGAAGCTCATTATCGCCTCTTCAAGCTCTTCGTCGTCAAGCTGCGGCAGTTCCCCAAGATCCTTCATATCGAAGTAGGACAGGAACTTCACGGTGGTGCCGTAGAGGGTCGGCCTTCCGACAGCCGCCGAGCGCCCACGCTCTTCGATCAGCTCCTTTGCGATCAGCCCTTCTATCACGCGGTCACTCTTGATCCCCCGGATGCTGTCGATCTCGCTTCTCGTCACAGGCTGCTTGTACGCCACTATCGCAAGGGCTTCAAGCGCGGCCCTCGACAGCCTGCGTTCGCGTACAGGTGTACATATGGCCTTGATGTACTCGAAGTTTTCTTCATGGGACACGAACTGGAAAGTATCGCCGGCCTCTTTGATGCGTATCCCGCGTCCGCTGTCTTCGTATTCGTCCTTGAGCTCCCTGAAGATTTCCGAAGCTTCCTTTTTGGCTATCCCCACCGTGTCCGCTGCGGTCTTTGCGTCAAGCGGCTCGCCTATCACAAACAGCATGGATTCAAAGGCTGATTTCAGCGCTTTCTTCGTGGTCATTGGTCACCTCCGTCCACTGTGCGGACGGACGGCCCGTCAGCGAATTTTACTTCTATCTCTCTGAAATTGCCCGTCTGGGAGGCTTTCAGTTTGCCGTCTTTTGCCATATCAAGTATGGCGATAAATGTCACAAGCCTGTCGTACCTGTTTTTGGCTTCACCGAGCAGCTCGCGAAACCTGAATATCCTGCCCTTTGCGCCCCGGAGGAGCTTTTCGATGAGTCCGACTTTTCGCGTGAGGGAGTGCTGCTCCCTCAAAGCGTTTTCGTGGATGCGTTTCAGCTCTTCGTTTTTCTTCCTGCGTCTGATGAAGGCCCTGAAAGCGGCTATGAATTCGTCGGTCTCCATTTTCAGCAGTATGTCTGGCTCCCCTGTGTAAGGCAGCAGGTCTTCCTGGGGCTTGCCGAGCCGCATGGCCGCAGACTCGCGCCGGGCCTCAAGCAGCTCAGAGAGATTTTTGAACTTGACGTATTCTGTGAGCTTGTGCGCCAGATCTGTGCGCGGATCCTCAAGGGTCTCGCCTTCGGGGGTGATCCTGGGCAGCAGCATCTTCGATTTCAGCTCTATCAGCGAAGACGCGAGGACCAGGAATTCACTGCCTACCGCCACGTCATTTTCCTCCATGAGGCGGATGTGGTCCAGGTACTGTCTCGTTATAAGCGATATCTCGATATCGTAGATGTTCATCTCGGCCCGCCCAATCAGGTAGACGAGCAGGTCGAAGGGCCCTTCGAACATATCCAGTTTTATTTTGTATGCCATGGGCGTATTATAGCATAAGGACAGGCCGCTTTCTTCGAAATAGCACTGCTTATGCCCGACGTGACCCGGCTGGCGAAAATCGAAAAATAACGTTTTTCAACAGTCCGAAATGCCCGGCCGCGTGGGATTGCAGGCGTTCCCCGGCGTAGTAAATATATGCGAAAAAACTGCAACGGGCTTGTAACATCAAAATCCATTGACACGCTCTATATGGTATGCCATAATGGTCAGACGCCATATATACAGTGTTATTTCGGATGTTGCAGGGAGTTAACCATATGTTTAATACTATTATCAAACGAGACGGGAGAAGTGTCCCTTACGATATTAAAAAGATCGAAAGCGCCGTGGAAAAAGCCCTGAAGGCGTGCGGCCGCAGCGATGTCTCTGTCAGCAAATCCCTGGCCGCCGAGATCGAAGGCAGATTGGGCCAAAAATACAGCACAGGCGCGCCAAGCGTCGAGAGCATCCAGGACGAAGTCGAAATAGTCCTCATGGACAGAGGCTTCCCGCAGGTCGCAAAAAAGTACATCCTCTACCGCGAAGAGAGAAGCAGGGTCCGTGAGCGCAAGTCGCGTCTGATGCAGACGATGGACGAGCTTACAAACAAAGACGCGAAGGACAGCAACACCAAGAGGGAAAACGCGAATATCGACGGCGACACCCCCATGGGCACGATGCTGAAATACGGCAGCGAGAGCGCCAAAGAGTATTATGAGAAGTATGTACTGAAGAAAAGGCAGTCCGACGCCCACGCGAACGGGGATATACACATCCACGATTTCGACTTCTACACCCTGACGACCACCTGTTGCCAGATAGACGTGGACAAGCTGTTTAAGAGAGGGTTTTCCACGGGGCACGGGCACCTTCGCGAACCGAACAGCATCCACAGCTATGCGGCCCTCGCATGCATCGCGATACAGTCGAACCAAAACGACCAACACGGCGGCCAGAGCATCCCGAACTTCGATTACGGGCTCGCGCCGGGCGTGGCGAAGACGTACAAGAAGCTATACGTATCGAACTTCATCAAAGCCCTTGAGCTCATTGACCTCGATTCCGAATTTGCCGATGAGGCAGTGAAGGCTGTTTTCAAGGAGATCGAAAGCGAGACGGGGCTTCACCCCAAACTCACGCCTGACGTGGAGTACACGAAGAGGGAGATAGAGAAGTTCACCGAGCTTGGGGTTGAAGCCGATGTGCTTGAGAAAGTGCACAATTTCGCGGTGAAGACCTCCGAGAAGGAGACCGACCGCGAGACGAAGCAGGCTATGGAAGCGCTCGTGCACAATTTGAACACGATGCATTCGAGGGCGGGAGCGCAGACGCCGTTTTCGAGCATCAACTACGGCACGGACACCACGCCTGAAGGCCGCCTCGTGATCAAAAATATCATGCTTGCGACCGACGACGGGCTCGGTGGAGGGGAGACGCCTATTTTCCCGGTGCATATCTTCAAGGTGAAGGAAGGCGTGAACTACGACGAAAGCGACCCGAACTACGATCTGTTCAAGCTGGCATGCAAGGTGAGCGCGAAGAGGCTCTTCCCGAATTTCAGTTTCCTTGACGCGCCCTTCAACCTCCCGTACTACCAGGAGGGCAGGCCTGATACTGAAGTCGCGTACATGGGCTGCCGCACCAGGGTGATAGCAAACACGTATGACCCCAAAAACGAGATAGTGTATGGGCGGGGGAACCTGAGCTTCACATCGATCAACCTCCCGCGCATAGCTATAAAGTCAAATGGCAATATCGAGTGGTTTTTCGAGGACCTTGAAAGGAAACTCGACCTCGCGGCCGAACAGCTTTACGACAGATACAAGATCCAGGCGAAGAAGAAGGTCAGAAACTACCCGTTCCTGATGGGACAGGGGATCTGGCTTGACTCAGACAAGCTTGGCCCGGACGACGAACTCGGGGAAGTGCTGAAGCACGGCACCCTGTCGGTCGGGTTCATAGGGCTGGCCGAAGCCCTCGTTTCGC
This sequence comes from Eubacteriales Family XIII. Incertae Sedis bacterium, assembly GCA_031266515.1. GTDB lineage: Bacteria > Bacillota > Clostridia > Peptostreptococcales > Anaerovoracaceae > JAISAW01. The sequence goes on along the minus strand of JAISAW010000101.1, from coordinate 17,080 downwards.
TTACCGGCCATCACCACGGCGAGACGGAAGAAGCGAGAAACCTGGGGCTTGATATAGTCGGCTTTATGAGGGCTTATCTCGACCGTATAAGCGGCGAAACGGGAATGAACTACACCCTGCTCGCGACTCCGGCGGAGGGGCTCTCGGGAAGGTTTGTCAGGATCGACAAGGAAAAGTATGGCGAGATCGAGGGGGTGACCGACCGTGAATACTACACCAACGGGTTCCACCTGCCTGTGTACTTCGACGTCAACGCCTTCGACAAAATACGCATAGAGGCACCGTACCACGAGCTCACCAATGCGGGCCACATCACTTATGTGGAGCTCGACGGCGATACGATCCACAACCTCGACGCGTTCGAACAGATCGTCCGCGCGATGAGGGAAGCGGGTGTAGGCTACGGCAGTATCAACCACCCGGTGGACCGCGATCCGGTCTGCGGCTACAACGGGATCATTGATGATGTCTGCCCGGGCTGCGGCAGGACGGAAGATGAAGGTTCGGCCGGTTTTGAGCGTATCAGAAGGATTACCGGATATCTGGTAGGCACCCTGGACCGCTTCAACGACGCCAAGAGGGCTGAGGAAGCGGATCGTGTGAAGCATGGCGCGGACAGGGAATCGGAGAAGGAAGAGCCTTTAAAACAGGATGAGATAGTGGCGTGATAGCTACGGAAAAAGACATAAGGATAGCAGGCGTACAAAACGACAGCATAGTGGACGGCCCCGGGCTGAGGATGGCGATATTCTTCCAGGGCTGTCCGCATCTTTGTGAAGGATGCCACAACCCCGAGACCTGGGGCTTCGAAGGCGGGCAGAGTGCGACGGCAGAAGAGCTGGTCGGAAAGCTCGACGCAAACCCGTTGCTGCAGGGCGTCACCTTTTCCGGCGGCGAGCCAATGGTCCGCGCAGGGGCACTGCTGCCGGTCGCCGAGGCGATAGCAGTTCGTGGCCTCGACCTTGCCGTGTACACCGGCTATACCTTCGAAGAGATCCTTGAAGACGGCGACCCGGATGCGCTCGCTCTCATGGTGTTGGCATCCACCCTGGTCGACGGGAGGTTCGTGCTCGCCGAGAGGTCTCTGTCCCTGCCATTCAGAGGTTCAAAAAATCAGCGCATCCTCGATTCCAAAGCCTCGCTCGCAGCGGGAGTGCCCGTGCCGACGACGGATGGGCGCTGGGCTTATGACTCCTGTTGACAATTTATGTACATCCATATTATGTAACCTCGTGTTCGCAGAATTGCAAACATATTTCTATAATCCAGTAACGTTGATTTTATCCGCAGATGAGCGCTTATCCATAGTAATTCCAAGATTGTATACAAAATTATCCCTATGTCGCTATGGATAAGTTGTTTCAAAGAAAATGGCTTGATTTCAATGAAACCAAGCCATTTTGTCAAAGCATCCGATTAACTTTTCCACAGAAATCACAATAATTATTGTACACGGAAGATACTGGAAGAGGCGTCAGTTTTTACCGCGAATCAGTCCTCCCTTCCCGTTATAGGCAAGTACGCGCGCCTGTCGCTGACGCTCATATACGCAGGCCTTATGATCTTGCCTCCGTTGATGAGCTCCTCTATCCTGTGCGCGCTCCATCCCGGCATCCTCGCTATGGCGAAAATGGGCGTGAAGAGCTGGGGTGGCAGGTCGAGCATCCTGTATACAAGGCCGCTGTAAAAGTCCACGTTGGCGCTCACGCTCTTGAATACCTGCCTGTGGTTTTCTATCACCTTTGGCGCGAGCTCCGCCACTTTTTCATAGAGGCGGAATTCATCCATTCGGCCTTTTTCCTGCGCAAACCGCTCGACAAAGACCTTGAATATCTCCGCCCTCGGGTCTGAAATAGAGTAGACGGCGTGGCCTATGCCGTAAATGAGCCCTTTGCGGTCGAAAGCTTTCCCGTCAAGCAGGAGAGTGAGGTAATTTTCCACTTCCTCCTCATCGCTCCAGTCCCGCACGGCACTCTTCATGTCCTCGAACATGTCGACGACCTTCACGTTGGCGCCGCCGTGCTTTGGCCCTTTCAGCGAGCAGAGCGAAGCCGCCACCGACGAATAGGTGTCAGTGCCCGACGAGCTGACCACGTGGGTCGTGAATGTCGAGTTGTTGCCTCCGCCGTGCTCGGCATGCAGCACGAGCGAAAGGTCGAGGATCTGTGCTTCAAGCGCGGTATATTTCCCGTCTTTCCTCAGCATCCGAAGGATGTTTTCGGAGGTCGACAGCTCGACTTTCGGCGAGTTGATAAACAGGTCGGCATTTTCGAAGTAATGGCGGTAAGTCTGGTACCCGTATACCGCGAGCAGCGGCAGGATCGAGGAAAGGAACAGGCTCTGGCGCAGCACATTCGGGATGCTTATATCGTTGGCCCTCGTGTCATAGGCGTGGAGCGTCAGTACGCTTCTCGCAAGCACGTTCATCATATCGAAGTTTGGCGACTTCATGATGATGTCGCGCACAAAGCTCGTCGGCAGGGTCCTGTAGCTGGCGATGAGCGCGCAAAACTCTTCGAGCTGCCTCTTCGTCGGGAGCTCGCCGAAAAGCAGCAGGTACATAGTCTCTTCGAAGCCAAAGCGGTCTTCGTCGATAAACCCCTGGATGAGGTCCTTGACGTCGTAGCCCCTGAAGAAGAGGACTCCGTCTATCGGGCTTTTCGTGCCGTCCTGGTGGAATTCAAACCCCTGCACTTCGCTCACATCCGTAAGGCCGGTCAGCACCCCGTTCCCTCGCTGGTCTCTCAGCCCGCGGTTGACTTTGTGCTGTTTGTAGAGCGAGGGCTCTATGAAGCCGTTCTCTACGGCGACATTTGAAAGTTTTTTTATTTCCGGCGTTATTTCCGAATACCTGGGGTCAAGCGTGTCTGAATTGTTGTAAAGCATAGCGTTCTCACATCCTCATTATACTGAAAGTAAGCATAGGACTTGTCGAACAATAACATGCAATTTTTCACTTGCAATTTTACCGCCATGCGGCGTTGTCGTCAGTCGTCATACCACCAGTATGACTCCTTCCTCCGCTTAGAATGAGACTCGCTATGCTCGCAGCTGCCTTGCCTGACAGCAAAATTGCGGCGTGAAATCATCACATGTTATTGTTCGACAAATCCATAGAGGAATCGAACCGGTGTGGTTCGACCCCTCAATGCCCAGGGTATGCGCGATCGCTACCCTAATCCAATTAATTATATATGATGGCTCCGCACATGGCAATCACCGTAGGCCATGCAATCGTCAAAAGCCGGTTTTCGTTTTTGTCCTGTTTTTTATTCTGCTTCAGACGCCATTACAGGGACAGGCTGGGTTTGTCAGGATGGGCGAACGTCAGCCCTCTGCTCGGGCGGAGCCTCGCACCCGGGCTGCCGCTTCGCTTTTCGCAAATATTTTTAGCGAAGTACATACTTAATCGAACATGAACAGGTTGCCCCATTCCCTCGCTCGTCCTCTGCATTTTGAAAGAAAAGACAAGCATGTCTAAATAGTCACCAATAAAGTGCTACATGTGCTTTACAAATGGCAAATCCGCATATAATCCCGCAAATTTTGATATAATTTCACCGAAGCAGCTATGGGTTATGGGCGAATGAGTGGTACGCACCGATAATTTGACAGGGAGAACGATTGATAAACCAGATACTAACAGGCATCTTGTTGATTGCCCTGACATGCGTGGTCGCCATAGCAGGCTACACCCTCTTCTATGCCGAATCCTCAGCAAAAAACTGGATGGTCGTAATGCTGGTGTCCACCATATTTTTGTTGACAGGGTATTTGCTTGAACTCACGAGCGCCAACGTGGACGAAGCGTTCACTGCTGTAAAGATCGTGTATTTCGGAAACGCTTTTGTCTGTACCTGGGCGTTCTTTTTCATAGCCGACTACTGCGAGGTCAGGCTGAACCTGTTTCTGGTGAGGATACCTGCGATACTCATATCCTCTTTTATTGTCATCGCGATGTGGACTACGAAAGCGACGAAGCTGATATACGTCGAATACTGGTTTGACCAGAGCGCCGCCAATTCGCTCAAATTCGTCCCGGGCGTGATGTACTATGCGAGCCATCTGTACCCCATAGTGCTGGTCTGCGCAAGCGTGGCCATCATTTTCAGCACAAAGCGGAAATGGGTGAAGCATTTTAAAAGCCGCCTCAACCTGCTGCTCGGCGTCATCGCCATCCCTTTCCTGGGAGAGATGGTGTACGTCGTGATGGAAGTGACAGGCAACAATGTCTACAATATATACCTGACGCCATATACATTCTTCATCATGGATGTCGTCCTGTTCTTTGTGGTGGTCCGCTATGACATCATAGGCATCACGACAGCCGCAAACAAACAGGTGATGGATCATATCTCGGAGGCGTTCGTGCTGCTAGACCACGAGCGCAGGCTCGTCAGCGTGAACAATGTGGCAAAGTATATTTTTCCCGAGCTTACGGCTACCCAGCGCGGCGAATGCATAGACAATATTGAGAGCTGGCCGGACGCCTTGAGGCAGGGCTTCGAGGAAAAGGCGAATTATAGCATAGAGTTTGAGACGGAGCTGGGCCTGCCGGGCGGAGGGATCGAGAAGAGGTACTACGAGTCAGAGATAAGCGAACTCAGCCCCATGTACATGCTCGGGCGGAAGGCCTGGGCGATACTCATAAGGGATGTCACGCGAAACAGGGATATCATCATGCAGCTTGAAGAGTACGCGAATATGGACGCTTTGACAGGCATCTACAACCGCCGCTATTTCCGTGAGCTTGCGTCAAAGCAGGTGAGCAGGGCAGACCGGTTCGGAAAGGCCTACCACATACTGATGTGCGATCTGGATAAATTCAAAATGGTGAACGACACATACGGGCATGCGGCAGGCGATGTGGTCCTCAAAGAGATAGCCCGCACGATCATGGAGTCGGTGAGGGAATATGACATAGTGGCAAGGTTCGGAGGTGAGGAATTCGTGGTCTTCGTATCGGATGAAGGAAGGGAAGGCGCGGAGATCGTCGCCGAGAGGATCCGGAAGTCCACAGAAGCGCTTTCCATCTCCTACGGTGCCATAAGCCTGAGCATCACCATAAGCATTGGGATTGCCGAAGGAAGGGAAGGGCTGTCGTTTGACGAAACGATAGAGCACGCCGATGTCGCTCTGTACAGGGCGAAGAAAAAAAGGAATATGATTGTCTACTATGGGGACGACAAGTAGATGCAAGTGAGGTTGAACAAAGCGATCGCGCATGCGGGAATAGCCAGCAGAAGGGCTGCAGACGGGCTTATCGCCAGCGGGAAGGTGAGCGTGAATGGACAGGTCGTGCGCACTCTCGGCATGGAAGTGGGCGAAAACGACCTGGTCGAAGTGGACGGGAAACCCCTGCCGCGCCCGGGCAAAAAGCTTTATTACGCCATCAACAAACCGGAAGGCTTCATCACCACAGCCTCGGATGAAAAAGGCAGGCCTACAGTAATGGACCTCGTGGGCGACATAGACGGCAGGGTCTATCCTGTAGGAAGGCTCGACGCAGCCACGAAGGGACTGCTTTTCCTGACAAACGACGGGGATTTTGCCTACGCCCTCACACACCCGGGAAACGGGAAGAAAAAGACGTACAAAGTCAGGGCCCTTGGGCATATGTCGGATGAAAAACTCCGAAAACTTCGAAAGGGGGTGGAGATCGACGGGCGCATGACCGCTCCATCTGAAGCCGTGCTGAAAAGGCAGGCCAGGGACGCCTGTACGGTGGAACTCGTGATCGGCGAGGGCCGGAACAGGCAAATCAGGAAAATGTTTGAGTCGATCGATATGAAGGTGGTCGAGCTGGAACGGATAGCCGTCGAAGACATAAGGCTCGGGGCACTGAAACCCGGGCATTACCGCAAACTGAGACGCGAAGAAGTAGACTCGCTGATCAACGGATAGGTGTTGGCCGGCGATTATAAAACTTCAGCACCCCTCGAACGTGTCTTTCGCCTCTAACGGCTTTTCGACTCAAATATCCCTGCGGACTCCCTCATGGCTTTTCTGATCTCGAGGGACTGGGGGCATTTTCCTTCGCATTCACCGCACTCGACGCAGGCCGACGGGGGATTTTGTATGAAAATCCGGAAATCCCTTTTCAGCGACGGGTTGTGGGCAAACAGATCCCAGTTGTTCCTGAATTCAAGCACCTTGGGGATATCGACCCTCTGCGGGCAGGGCATGCAGTACCTGCAGCCTGTGCACGCGTAGGCTATGAGCTTGCGGTACTCTGCCGCAGCGTTTTCAATGATATTCAGCTCTTCTGCGGTCAGGCTGTCTGCTTCGGCTTCCGACAGGATGCGAATATTTTCTTTTACCTGGTCCAGCGTGTTCATTCCTGAGAGTATGGTGAGGATTCCGGGGAGGTTTGCGAGCCATTTCAGTGCCCATTCGGCGCGCGACCAGCTGTGGCCAAGGCCGTCCCAGTATTTCTCGATGCTTTCGGGGAGCTGCTGAGTGAGTTTCCCGCCTTTCAGCGGCTCCATGACTACGACAGGGATCCCTTTCGAGTGCGCGTATTCATAGCCTTTCAGCCCCGCCTGGAATTCGGTATCTATGTAGTTCAGCTGGATCTGGACGAAGTCCCAGGGCGCGAAGTCGATGATCTCTTCAAAGAGCCCCTCCACTTCCCCGTGGTATGAAAACCCGAAGTTCCTTATAAGGCCTTCCTGTTTCAGCTTCTGTACGAAGCCCACGAGATCCATGGATTTCACTTTTTTCCAGTTGAATTGGAAGATGTTGTGGATAAGGTAATTGTCGATGTAGTCGACGCCGAGCTTCTTCAGCTGGTCCTCGAAAACCCTCATGCAGTCGTCCTCGGTCTTCAGCGCCCACGGCGGCAGCTTGTCAGCGATGAGGACCTTTTCGCGATAGCCGTCCTGCAGTGCTTTGCCAGTCACCCTTTCGCTTGCTCCGGCGTGATAAAAGTATGCCGTATCAACGTAGTTGACGCCATGGTCGATGGCGTAGCGAATCATCTCGATCGATTTTTCCTGATCGATGTCATTGTCGCGGCCGCTGTTTTGTGGCAGCCGCATGGTACCGAAACCGAGCAATGATGTCTCTCTCCCGTCAGAGGGAAAAGGCCTGTACTTCATCTATGGTCCTCCTTCAAGAATTACTGTGATGCCAACGGTGCTGGGCAAGAACAGCCCATGCGCCGCTTGACGAAGAGATTATAACACAATAGAATGAGGCAAATTTGAATGGAGAAAATGAAGAATTGAACAAAAATGATCTCAGGGTGATACGCGGGGGCGCGCTCGAAAAGGTAAAGAGGCGCAGAAAATTCATAGAGGCCTGGTCCACAGACACAAGGCTGATGGGCGTGATAGTCGTGTACCTGCATTGGCTTATCAGCGAGCCGCAGATGAAGGGCGGCGAAGAGGCCTCGCTTCACCAGTATTTTTATGTCGAAACCACCGAGGACGGCATCGAGGCATACAATGGCATTTACGGGGATGACCCCGATACCCTCGAAGAGATGGAGGCCATGATGCTCAGAGGGCTCGGGGCGAGTAAAGTGCCGCTGAGCATGAACGAGGCTTTTTTCCTCATCAAGAAGTTTGCAGGGCTTGGCGAGCCCGGTGCCTCCTCCATGCCTGGTGCCGATGAGGAGTATGGGTTCATCATCAACTCTGAAGTTTCCCTTTCGTCCGAGAGGGAAAGGCGGCTCTACGACAAGATCTGCGGCGGAAGGCCGGAGGACCCAAACGAGATAATCAATTATTTCCTGATGCGCTACTTCGCGAAAGATTGGTACCCGGTCAGGATGATGGCCGGCTATGAAGTGCCTGAGGGCCTTGCCCCTGAGGAGTTCGGCCCCGGGACCCTGTGCCTGAACAGCATTTTGAAAGAGGACGGTTCGGGAGAAGGCTCTGATGGCAACTATGTCGTGGAGTCTGTGGTGGAGGGTGAAAGGAATTACCTCATCGCCATATGTGAGATAAATCTCGCGGCCGGGCAGGTAGCGCGCTTTGAAGTTTTGAGCACTATCACAATCACCGATACGGAGGCGGCGATGAAGCTCGCCAGGCCTGAATACGTGACGGTTTATGAGATCGCGGGCCACGCGCCAAATGTCGAGGACTGGCTTGAAGAGGAATATATCTCCGCGCTTCAGACCGAGACAGAAGGCGGCATGCTCTACGTGAAGTTCAAGAAGGACAACAGCCACGTGAAAAAAGAGCTGTACCGGCTGAACGACGATGTGGATGAAATAGTATACGTCACGATAGAGGACCAGCTTGTCGTCGGTTCATACTCGCTTGAAGGCATCCGCCGGCTTGAGTATAAAGTCGCCCTCGTTTCGCCGATTGCGAAGCAGCTGATCGAAACCGGCAGGTATGAATTCAGGGAGCCTGTGCTCTACGACTATACCCTGGGCTACGGCGAAGATTTCCTCACTTATATCGAAGACTTCCTTGGCTACGAGACAGGGTTGCCAGGCGATCCCGAGAAATAGCCGGGGCGGGGCGGCGTGTTGTTCGGCATATTGCGAAAGATATCACTTGGGCGAAATGATAAGGAGAACGGATATGGGACTTCCAAAAGACAGCGGCATCAGCCTCACTGCGAGATATGAAAAAGGGCGCAGCAACCTCATCATCGACGTCCCCGGCGTCAGCGTCGGGCATGTCGCCATCAGCAATGGCAATGATATAAATACAGGGGTCACGGCCATCCTCCCTCACACAGGCGATATATTCCACGAAAAGCTGCTTGCGGGGGTAGATATCATCAACGGCTTTGGCAAGAGCGTAGGCCTCATGCAGATCGATGTCCTGGGCACGATTGAGACCCCGATCATCATGACGAATACCCTAAGCGTCGGCGATGCGATGGCTGCGCTTACAAAATACATGGTTTCAACAAATGGGGATATAGCTCTGACCACGAGCACCGTAAATCCGGTGGTGACGGAATGCAGCGATTTTCTCCTCAGCGATATAAGGGGTTTTCACGTCAAGGAAGAGCATGTCGTCCAGGCGATAGAAAAAGCGATGGAAGCGGGCGGCGCAGATTTCGAAGAGGGCGCAGTCGGCAGCGGCCTGGGGATGGTCTGCATGGGCCTGAAGGGCGGCATCGGCTCTGCGTCAAGGATCCTTTCGTTCGACGGCAGGGAGCATACGCTCGGGGTGGTCACTATGACGAACTTCGGCGAACCCGGACGCCTCGTAGCGGGAGGCGACCCTATAGGGGCCCGCGTCCCCGACGACAAATATGTCCGTGTGCAGCCGCAGGGGCTGGAGGGCGACAAAGGTTCGGTGATCATGGTCATCGCTACCGATATCCCTCTGTCGGACCGCCAACTGAAGAGGGTTGCGAGGCGCTCGGCTGCGGCACTGGGGAGGGTCGGCTCCTACCTCGGACACAACAGCGGCGACATAGCCGTAGCCTTTTCCACGGCGAACAGGATACAGCACTACAATGACCCGCAGATAGCGAACATCAATATCCTGGGCGAAGAGCACATAGAGCAGGTATTCGACGCCACTGTCGAAACGGTTGAGGAAGCGATCATCAGCTCCATGTACCATGCGCGCACCCTTACGGGAAGGGACGGGGTGACGATCTACTCGCTGAGAGAGTTCCTGTAGCGGGAGCCTCTCCGGCAGTCTGAATAGCGAAAATAAGGCGAAAGGTGATAGAATGGCTCTGCGCGTTTTTGTGACGCTATTGACGTTATTAACAAATGAACCAGCAAAGGAATGATATGCCGAAGGACTACAGGTTGACGCCGGAGGGCACTGCGGATACGCTGTTTGACGAGTGCGCGGAGCAGAAGAAGATAACGGGGGAGCTGGAGAAGCTGTTTGAAGCTGAGGGTTACCGGCAGGTGAGGACGCCCGGGCTTGAGTTTTTGGATGTGTTCGCCTCCAATGCGGACTACTATCCGAAAGAAGCGATGTTCAAATTTTCGGACAGCAAGGGGCGTCTCGTAGCGATGCGCCCGGACAACACTGTGCCTATAGTGCGCATGACTGCGACAAAACTAAAAGGTGCCTCGCTCCCCATAAAACTCTACTACATACAGGAAGTTTTCAGGAGGCAGCAGGAGCATCGGGGCCGGAGCACGGAAATACTTCAAGCGGGCATAGAGCTGATAGGCGACACTGGGTTTGAAAGCGACATCGCCGTGCTTGAGCTTGCAATAAAGTCGCTCTCGGCAGTCTATCCGGGGAAGTTCAGGATCGAGATTGGCCATGTGGGGATTTTCAAGAGGCTGCTCGAAAGGCTTGGCGCGGGCGAAAAGGACAGGGACAATATCCACAGCTATATCACGGCAAAAAATAATTCGGCGCTGTACGACATACTGGAGGGCTATGAAGAAAACGAGACGAGGGGGCTGCTGAAAAAAGTCCCGCGCCTGTTTGGCGGCACTGAAGCGCTTGACGAAGCCATAGTGCGTTTTGACGGGTATGACCCGGAGATCAACGCGATGCTCGAATACCTGAAAAAGGTGCTTGAAGCACTTGAAGACAGAGGGTACGGTGGCAAGGTGATGGTGGACCTCGGCCTTGTAAACCAGGCTGACTACTACAGCTCCATAGTATTCCGTGCTTACGGCGAAGGTGCGGGCAGGCCGCTGCTTTCGGGAGGCCGCTACGACGACTTCTTCTCGAATTTTGACACTGACCTGCCGGCGATAGGGTTCGGGCTTGACGTGGACATAGTGACTGAGGCGCGGCTTGAAGCGCGTGACGCGGAGGTTTGCGAGGTCAGAGGCGCAGGCTCGCTCAGGATAGCCCTGACAAAGGGCCGGGTGGAGCGCGATTTCACGAAACTGCTCGAAAAAGCCGGCTACGATATCACGCCTTTTGCGGAGAAAGGGCGTAAGCTCCTGTTTATGGTCCCCGGCGCGGATATTGAGATTTTTCTCGCCAAGGCTCCTGACGTCATCACCTATGTGGAGCACGGCGCCTGCGATGTGGGCATAGTGGGCAAAGACACGATAGCCGAGGCTGGCGGGACGTACTACGAGATCCTCGATCTCGGCATAGGCAAGTGCAAGTTTGCCCTGGCTGCGCCTGAGGGCCGGCGGATTTTCGGGGGGATAGGCACGAGGACTATAGCGACGAAGTATCCGAATGTGGCTGAGCGGTACTTCGAGGCTAAGGGTATGGACGTGGACATCATCAAAATCGAAGGCTCTGTCGAGATAGCGCCGCTGCTCGCCCTTGCGGACGGGATAGTCGATATCGTGGAAACCGGCAACACCCTGAAGGAGAACGGGCTCAGCATAATCGAAGATATCCGTCAGATTTCGTCGAGGCTCATCGTGAATAATTCCTCGATGAAACTGAGAAAAAAAGAAATAGAGGGCTTTGTGAAGAAACTGGAAGGTGTGCTTTGATAAAGACCGTAACCGCTGACGGGCAGGCGGAACTGCGCGCAGTCAGGGGACTTGTCGGCAGAAGCGGAGAGTCTTCGCCTGAGACCGAAGCGGCGGTGGCTGAGATAATCAGGGCTGTCCAAACTGAAGGCGACGCAGCTGTGCTCAGGTATACGAAGGCTTTTGACGGCGAAGCTGCAGCGGCCGTGGCCCTGTCCGAGCTTGGCAGGGAGGATATGAAGAAGGCGTATGAGTCCTTGAATGATGGGCTCGCCGCAGCCCTTGTGCGTGCGGCGGAGAATATCCGCCGCTATCACGAACGCCAAAGGCCGTCCGGATATGAGATGGCCGATGAAAACGGCAGTGTGCTCGGGCAGACCGTCAGAGGCCTTGAGCGGGTAGGGATCTATGTGCCGGGCGGCAGGGCTTCGTATCCCTCAACTGTGCTTATGAACGCCATCCCTGCAAAAGTGGCGGGCGTGGAAGATATCGTGATGGTGACGCCTCCGAGAGCGTTGAAGACAATGAGGGGCGGGCGTTCGGATGCCGTGGAAATGTCCGCGGCTGTGGGCGCGCCGGATGCGGTGGATGCATCAGGCGTAGCGGGAGATGTGGATGCAGCGAGTGCTGTTGACACCGTGGCTGCGGCGGAGACGGAGGCTGTGGGCACTATGGCCGAAGTTGAAGTATTCGGCGCGGATTTGAGCGTACTTGCTGCGGCGTATATAGCCGGCGTGGACCGCGTGATACTTGCGGGAGGCGCCCAGGCTGTGGCTGCCATGGCATATGGTACAGAAGCCGTCCCCCGCGTGGACAAGATAGTGGGCCCTGGCAACGCGTATGTGGCTGCGGCAAAGCGGCGGCTGTACGGGGCGGTCGATATCGATATGGTGGCGGGGCCGAGCGAAATACTTGTGATTGCGGATGGCTTCGCGGATCCGGGCTTTGTGGCGGCTGATATGCTTTCGCAGGCCGAGCACGATCCGTCTTCTGCGGCAGTTTTGCTTACGACAGATGCAGGGCTTGCAGAGGCGGCAGCGGAGGAAATAGAAGCACAGCTTGATCGCCTGGGGGAGATCTTCGACGGTGAATATGCGGAAAACGCCGCCACCGCGAGGACATCCATCGAGACAAACGGGATTATCATTGTCTGCCGCGATGAGGCTGAAATGGTCGCGCTCGCCAACGAAGCCGCCCCCGAACACCTCGAAATCCTCACGGAGGACCCGTTTTCCGTACTGCCGCATATCAGGAACGCAGGCTCAGTGTTTCTCGGCGCGTTCACGCCGGAACCGGTCGGGGACTATTTCGCGGGCGTGAACCACGTGTTGCCGACTTCCGGGACTGCGAGGTATGCCTCGCCGCTCGGGGTGTATGATTTTGTGAAGCGCATGAGCTATACGTACTACAGCGCGGAAGCCCTGGCGGACGCCGAACGGGACATAGTGGGCATCGGGGAAGCCGAAGGGCTTGCCGCACACGTCGCGTCAGTCAAAGCCAGAGGCAAAGGTTTGTAGCATGAGAGAAAAAGCCGAGCCCTGTCTCATGCGGAAGCGAGACGTGACCGTCTCACTTCCGTGATCATGTAAAAAATATAGAATGGAGAGGTACTATGAGAAACGCCGAAGTTGAAAGAAAAACAAAAGAGACTGATATAAAGCTCTTCATTGAGCTTGACGGGACGGGTACCTCTGAGCTGTCCACGGGCATAGGCTTCTTCGACCATATGCTCACTGCGTTTGCGGCCCACAGCGGGTTTGACCTTCGTCTCGACGCCACGGGCGACCTTGAGGTCGACGCCCATCACACCGTCGAAGACGTGGGTATCGTGCTCGGGCAGGCGTTTGCGAAAGCCATTGGCGACAAAAAAGGGATCGCGCGCTACGGGAACTTCGCCGTACCGATGGATGAAGCCCTCGCCCGCTGCAACGTGGATGTCGGCGGCAGGGCCTACCTGGTATTTGAAGCCCGGTTCGCTGCGGACAGGGTCGGGGACTTCGATACCCAATTGGTACAGGAGTTTTTCAGGGCTTTTGCGCACAATGCGAACGTGACTCTGCACCTCGGCCTCCTCTACGGGGACAATGACCACCACAAAGCTGAAGCGTTGTTCAAAGCTTTCGCACACGCGCTTCGTCTGGCGGTGGACGTGGGCGGAGACGGCTTGCTCACTACGAAAGGCGTGATTTAACGCGGCGGAGGAAACGGTTCATGAACGGCTCCGCCGGCACGTGCCCTGATCCCCCGGCACTTTGTTCCTGCTATTTGTTGCCGGGGTAATAAAGCGATACGGACGCAGCGCGCAGACAAAAGTGAAACGGCTCATACCCTGATACGTTGGAAGAAACGAGATATTAGCATGGCAGAAAAAACAGAACAGAAAATAGCGATGATCGACTATGGCGCTGGAAACCTTTTCAGCGTAAACAACGCGCTCGAAAAATTGGGTTTCAGCTGCGAGATCACTCACGACTCCGACGTGATACGCGGGGCGGACAAGCTCATTCTGCCGGGGGTAGGGGCAATCCCCGATTCGATGCGCATGCTGCACGGCCGTGGGCTTGTGGACGTGATAAGAGAGGAAGCCGTGAAAAAGCCCTTTCTCGGCATCTGCGTAGGGATGCAGCTGCTTTTTGAGAAGGGCTATGAATTTGAGGAGACAGACTGTCTCGGCCTCATTGACGGATACGTGGACATCATCGAAGCCCCGGGACTCAAGGTGCCGCATATCGGATGGAGCGATTTGGCCGTCGTCAATCCCTGCGAACTCACAAAGGCAGTGAAGGACGGCGACCGCGTTTATTTCGTCCACAGCTACAAGGCCAACACAGGCGAGGAAAATATCAGCTTGCAGACAATCTACGGCCAGGTCATACCTGCGCTCGTAAGGAAGGGCACTATTTTCGGCACACAGTTCCATCCGGAGAAAAGCGGGCCGCTTGGGCTTTCAATAATCAAGAGTTTTCTTGAAATGGCGAATGCGTGAGATACTTTTCAAGTGCCTGCCGTTTAAGCCCCGGCAAGCAAAATGGAGGGATGGCTGGCGGGATTGCCGCATGAATGAATGGCGAGAGGAGGCTACCGTCGCCGAAGGTGAAGGAGGAGAAGATGATAATACTGCCCGCAATTGACCTGAAAGACGGCTTGCCCGTACGTCTGACAAAGGGCGATTTTGCCACTGCCGAACAGGTGGCGGAGGACGCGCTTTCCACTGCGCGCGGATTCGAAGCCCTGGGTGCCACACACTTGCATATGGTGGATCTCGACGGGGCACTTGCCGCCGAGCCGGTAAACCAGTCTGTGATAGCGGGAGTCGCGGCGGGTACCGGCCTGTTCATCGAAGTCGGGGGAGGCATCAGGAAAGAGGGGGATATCGAGCGCTACCTTGCACTCGGCGTGAGGCGGCTGATACTCGGCTCTGTCGCTATCAAAGAGCCTGATTTTGCCAAATCGATGATAAAAAAATACGGTGATTCGGTAGCTGTCGGGATAGACGCAAAGGACGGCATGGCTTCGGGCGGCGGTTGGCTTGAAGACAGCAGTGTGCACTTCATCGATCTCGCCAAAGCCATGGACGAAGCGGGGGTTTTTACGATCATATACACGGATATCTCAAAGGACGGGACGCTCGCGGGCCCAAACCTTAGAGAGATGGATGCTGTCAACAGAGCGGTCAAAGCCGACGTCATCGCCAGCGGGGGCGTCGCGGGAATCGGTGATATCAAAGCCCTTTCGGAGCTTGGCGTCAGCGGCGCGATCTGCGGCAAAGCCATTTATAAAGGGACGCTTTCGCTCACTGATGCGTTGGAATATCAGACGGAGAGAAAATACTGATCCAGCGGCGTCCGCTGATAATGTTTTGTAACTGTTTTCATCATCTATTCGAACATTCAAAAATTTTGAGAATGGTATAAATAAGGGACTGTTTGGAAATAACCTGTACAGGTTATTTCCAAACAGTCCCTAAGGTACAGGATAATAGTAGACTACGGTTTTTCGGCGGCACTTTTCATGCGCAGCTGTCCGCAGGCTGCGTCTATATCCACCCCGACCTCGCGGCGGACCGTGGCGTTCAGCCCTCCGGCTTCAAGCGTATGCGCAAAGGCGATGGCGTCCTCACGGCTCGTAGCTCTCAGTCCCGTCTCCCTCACAGGGTTCAGCGGTATGAGGTTTACGAGGCAATTGAAGCCTTTCAGCAGAGGGATCAGTTGCGCGGCCTCTTTCGGGGAGTCGTTCCATCCGGCTATCAATGCGTATTCAAAGGTTATCTTTCTGCCGGTCTGCTCCGTGTATCCGCGCGAGAAACCCACGATATCGCCCACTCCCATCGCAGCCGCAGCTTTTGGCATGATCCGTCGGCGCAGCCCGTCATTCGGCGCGTGGAGGGATATCGCCAGGTTTGCCTGCGGCAGGTCGTCTTTGAAGCGGTGCATACCTTCTGGCAGTCCGCAGGTGCTCACGGTGATCTGTCTGCGGCCCATCCCGCGGCCGGCCGGGTCTGTCACGTTCGTCAGGAAGGCCATCAGGTTTTCGTAGTTCGCGAACGGTTCGCCCGTGCCCATCACGACGATACGGCTTATCCTTTCCCCGAAATCTTTTTCGGCAAGCAGCAGCTGGTCTTCCATCTCGGCGGGGGAGAGGTTTCTGGCAAGCCCTGAAAGGCCTGAGGCGCAAAACACGCAGCCCATCGCGCAGCCGGCCTGCGACGAGACGCAGACGGTATTGCCGAAGTGGTATTTCATCACTACCGACTCGATAAGCTGATTGTCCGCTGTACGGAACAGGTACTTCCTCGTGTCGTCGGAGGAAACCTGCACTCTATCCATGCCAAGCGTCATTAGCTCGAAAGGCACCGCGTGAGAAATCTCCGAACCGTCCCCACTGGTCTCTATGGTAGCACAAAAAGAACCGTCCCCGCTGTGTCCGGCATCGCTTGCGCCAGGTCTTTCGTCTGCGTCCGCCGACATCTCCGCCAGTTTCTCGCGCAGGCTTTTGGAGACGTCTGTCATTTCTGCGAATGATGCCGCGCCTTTTCTGTGCAGCCATCCGAATATCTGGTCGGCCCTGTATGGTTTTTCCCCGAGCCCCGAGAGGAATGTCCGCAGTTCATCCCGCGTCATATCCTTGAGGACGGGAGCATCGAAAGTCTTATGTCTCATGTACTACATCATACACTATGCGCCAGCATGCGTGGCTGATTTCCTGACAACGAAATCTGTTGTTTCGCTGTTGACAATATATCAAAAACAGATAGCGGAAGGACCAGGCAAGACGCTTCATATCGAGTTTATTACCCCGGCAACAAATAGCAGGAATAAAGTGCCGAGGGTTTCAGCTGATATGCGCGGCGGCGAAACCGCGCATACAGCTGCGAGTCGAAGACGAGTCACATCCCAAGCGGCTGCGAGTCGAAGAAGAGTCACATCCAAAGCGGGCAGTATGTAAGGATTTCGCCAACAAAGCAGATTGGCGGAAAGACCAGCGCGATTTCCTGCTATTTGCTGCCGGGGTAATAACAATACAACAGGATTTTCGCTAAGCCGTTGACTTGGTATTACATACCGTGTTATATTCCCAATATGGTAACAAGAAAGGGAGTACGCCGACTATCATGAAAGTTCTGGGCAAACAACGTGTTCTTGGTTTCACCAAGCGCCATGCTGACTGCAAAAAAGCAGTCGAGGCGTTAATCCTTGAGATTGAGACATCTGACTGGACGACACCGCACGATATAAAAAAGCA
>JAISAW010000121.1 GCA_031266515.1 Eubacteriales Family XIII. Incertae Sedis bacterium | reverse complement strand
AAACCGGGGATCTTCGCATGTCGTATCGCCTGCATCATAGCGGACGGTCCGGCCGCCGTACAGGCACTCGCTGACCAATATCTTCTTCATTTTTTGCCTCATTTCTGCTAACGCAGCGAGTGAATCGCCGCTTACGGTAGAGTGCCACGGGCTGAAGCCCTGCACTCCTCGATGTGCGAGGTACGACGGAGCTAAAGCTCCTGTACCTCTGCCGCAGAAACAAATTTCTCATGAAAAATGTTTCTGCTCTACCATAACATTTTGATTTTTCAACACTTTACTTCAGCATGAGGCAAAAATGATTTACTTGCCTCCGGCGGCGTGTGAAAAGTTTTTCACACTTGTCCTCCTCTTCAATGCGGGCTCTTCAGCGCAGATCCGGTACGGCGAAGCGGCAGGGCGCGTAGCAAGCCTGCCGCTTCGCGGCCTGGGATGTCTTACACTACGACGACGCTTTCTCCCAATAGGAAACGTCTATGCTGTTTTCGAGCGCTATGTCGCCCTTGATAAGTCCGTACTTCTTTGCAAAGTCTATAGTCTGTTGCGCCTTGGCTTCGTCTATCTTTCCGATATCGCCCGCGGTGGCACCTTCCGGCTGCACATATGATCCACAGATTTCAGTCATCTTGATCTGATGCTCTTCGGTCGCGCTGTTTCCTGTTTCAAATATGAGTTTGCCGCTCTCTTCGGGATTTTGAATGGCATAATCCCATCCTTTCTTCGTAGCGCGGAGGAACCGCACGAGCAGGTCTTCGTTCGCCTCAGCCCAGTCGCGCTTCACGAACAGGCAGTCCTCCAGCATGGCTGTGCCTTCTTTGTTCAGGTCGATGATGTTCGTGTTTGACTCGTCCCAGCCTTCGTCGTTTGCGATGAGCCATTCGTTGTAAGCCATCGCCGAAGCCGCGTCAATTTCGTCGTTGATGAATTGATCCATCGTGTAGTCCTGCTGTACCCATGTGACGTCGGAGTCGCCGAGGTCATACTTGCCGAGCAGAGCCGCAAACTCGACCTGCCACTGAGCGCCCCACGTGCCGATCTTCTTGCCCTTGAGGTCAGCGCCGGTCGCGATGCCCGTGTCCTTCTTGGCTACCAAATACTGAGGGCTTCCCTGGAAATTTTGGAACACGTTTATGAAGTCATAGCCGCCTTCCTGGTAAGTCAGCAGCGAGCTGTAAAACAGGACGCCGACCTGCGCCACATCGTTTTCGACCTGATCGGCAGGCGTCACATCTGTCCCTCCCGGAAGGATCTCGATGTCGATACCCTCCTCTTCATAGTAGTCCCTGGCGTCGGCTATGTAGAGCCCCGCAAACTGCCCCTGGGGTACCCAGAGGGTCTGCACCGTGATCTTGTCGAGCGTCTGCCCTTCTCCGGCAGGCTTTTCTTCCTTCGCAGCGCATGACGCGAGAAGCGCGGCCGTCATGGCCAATGCAAGCGCTATTGCCAATACCTTGATTTTCTTGCTTTTCTTACTATTCATCCCTTTTCCTTTCTCCTTTTACGCGGTGCTTCAAGCTCCGCCAACCTGTCTGTATTTTCAGCTCAGCCCTCGTTCCTTGTGCCGATGGGCCTGCGTCATTACCTTATGGCTTGCCCGGCAAGCCCTTATAGCTACGCACATTTGCGCCCCATAATATTTGCGCCTCATATCTGTGAATATGCATCCCCTTTATGCGCCCATCCTCTGCGAAGCATGCCACCTGACGAGCCTCCGCTGGGCGAGGGTCAGTGCGGCATAAATCAGTATGCTTATTATCGCCGCAGCCAATATGTAGGCCCAGCCTTCGGCTTTTCGGTTCCCTATGCGGAGCGTGTATTTTATCATGTAGCCTATCCCGCTGGTATTGTCGTTGAAGTATTCGCCTATGATGGTACCCATCATCGCCACCGAGACGTTTATTTTCAACGCGGTGAATACATAGGGAAGTGATGCGGGGATTCTCAGTTTTGTAAATACCTCCATATTGCTCGCGTCACAGGCCCTCATCAGGTGACGGCTTTCATCCGGCAGGTCGGAGAGCCCGCGAAACGCATTGACAGCCATGGCCCCCATGCTGATGATGATCACGACGCTGACTTTCGCGGGAAACGGCTGGGTGAACCATCTGTTCATTATGGGCGCGAGCGCTACGATAGGGACCGAATTGATTGCAATCATTATGTAGAGCAGCCCAAACCCGCCCTTCGGAAACCGCGTGATAAATACTGCGGTCAAATATCCGATGAGCGAGCCCACTATCATGCCGGCGAGGGTAGGCCCTACGGTGACCAGGCTGTCCCTTGCTATCGCCTGGAAATTTTCGATAAATGCAGACGCTACAGCCGAGGGCGGGGGAAGCTGCATCGGTTTGAAATTTAGCAGGGTATAGGCAAGTCCGAGCTGTATGAACCCTACGACAAACACACCGAAAGCCACGGGCGGGGCCAATTTCACCATCATCCCGCTGACCACGCTACGCCGCTTCACCTGCAGCCTCCTTTGGCGCTCTGGGGATGAACCGCTCCACCACCCTCTCCGCCAGTATCACCAATACATAGCTGACTATCCCAAGCAGCGAAGCCGCAAGCACAGCCGGCCAAAACTGCCCGGTGGTGCCGCCGCCGTAAAGGGCTACGATGATGATCGAGCCTATGCCGTTTTGCGTGCTCAGGGTATCTACAAACGCAGAGGCCGTCATCGCCATCGGTGCGGCTATTTTGAGCCCATTAAAAAGGAAGGGGACAGAGTAAGGCAGCGCCAGCTTCCTGTAGTACAGGAATTTGCTCGATGCATAGCTCCTCATCAGCATCCTCTGCTCGATATCGACGGACTTGAAGCCCGACAGCAGGGAGAGGGAAACCGGGAAAAAAGTCATGTACGCAGCTATGGTGACGCGCGACATATCCAGATCCTTCACAAGCCCAAAAATAATGGGCGCAAGGCCCAGAATAGGTATCATCTGTGAAGCCAGGAGATACGGCAGTGCCATCCGTTCGACCACTCCGAAGAGATCCATGAGCAATGCGAGCAAAAATCCCACCAAGGCTCCGATCAAAAACCCTTCCGCCGCCCTGAGCGCGGTGAGTGCGCTTTGGAGCAGGATATTGTCGGCATTCAGTACAGTCTCGGAAATGACGGCATGGAAATAAGGGAGCTTTTTTGCTGCCATGGGATCGTGAAGCACGCCGTCAAGCAGAAAAGCCGCAAACTCCCACATGAGGAAAAACCCCACGATCCACAGTATGAGGCTGAGGTGCCTTCCGTCAATCCTTTTCATAGCCGGCCTCAAATATATGTCTGATCTCACCCATGTAAGCGAGGTAGCTTGAGCTTATGAGCATATCTTCATTCCTCGGCCTCTTCAGCCCTATATCCACTATGCCTGCGAGCCTGGCGGGATTTGCCGTGAATACACAGACCCTGTCAGACAGGTAGACCGCTTCGGAAATATTGTGTGTGACAAAGACTATCGTTTTGCCGGTGGCCTCCCAGATCCGCAGCAGATCTTCGTGGAGCTTCATCTTCGTAAACTCGTCGAGCGCAGAGAAAGGCTCGTCCATCAGGAGTATCTCGGAATCAAGCGAAAGGGCCCTCGCGATCCCCACCCTCTGCTGCATGCCTCCTGAAAGCTCGAACGGGTAGCTGTTTTCATAGCCCTCCAGATTCACAAGCTGCAGCATTTCGGTTACCTTTTCTTCCTGCTCTTTTTTGGGGATTTTCATCATCTCCATCGGCAGCGCGACATTTTTTGCCACTGTCCGCCAGTCATAGAGGACAGGCTTTTGGAAAACGATGCCGTATTTATGCTGCTTCCTTGCCTCTGCAGCGGAAATCCCCCCAACCGTGACGATGCCTTCGGTCGGTTGCAATATGTCGGCTATAAGCCTCAGCAGGGTGGTTTTGCCGCATCCCGAAGGCCCGAGAAAGGATATAAACTCCCCTTTATAGACTTCTAAATCGAGACCGTCAAAAACGTTGATGGGGTCGCCGGATTTCATTTGAAACCGCATGCGTATGTTCTTCAGACAGATTTCCGTTCGATCCTGGCTCAGGTTCACTTGCCCCACTCTATATTCGTACGCAGATATATTTATTGGGCGATATTATACCAGATGATGTGCCTGACCACAAATGCGAATTTAGTTTTTTGAAAAACAGTCCCTTTCCTTTCGGTTTCAGAAGCGAATGGAGTAGTGGACGGCGCGGCTCAAACCTGCGACAATTGACACGTGTGCGATACGGAGGAGGAATCGGCTGTGCGGGGTTTCAAACGCCACAGAGGACCGGTATGAAGCGGAGGAACATATGAACACCACGAAACGAAAGGCCATTATTAAAAGGGTAGTGAAGACAGTCGTTATCGCAATCGCCGTGCTCATTGTTGCAGCGCTGCTGTATGTGCTGTACGTGACGCTGAACGGAGGGCGGATAGAAGACAACCTGCCGATCGAAATCGGGCGCACGGAAGGGGCACAGGCAGACAGCACCAGGCTACAAACGGATGAGGCCTATACAGTCCTCACATTCAACATAGGCTTCGGAGCCTACGACCATGATTTCTCGTTTTTCATGGATAAAGGGATAATGGCCGACGGGACTGAAAAGCAAGGCGTCCTCAGCAGGGGTGCGGACAAAGCGGCTCTCGAAAGAAACACCAAAACAGTGACAGATGAAGCCGCAGCCGAAAATGCGGATATCATGATATTCCAGGAAGTGGACAGGAAAGCCGACCGCAGCCATGGCGTAGACCAGGCCGATCACATATTGAAAAGCTTCAGCGGCGGGCTTTGGTACGCATACGCGACAAATTTTCATACCGGTTACCTGCTCTACCCTCCCACAAAGCCAATAGGCGCGATCAGCGATTCAGGGATCCTGACCCTCAGCAATTACGAAATACGGGAGGCAGAGCGCAGAAGCCTTCCGATCACCGATGCGTTTCCCACCAAATACTTTGACCTCGACAGGTGCCTGCTCATAAGCCGCATGCCGGTCACGGACAGCGACGGGAACGCAGCCGGAGAGCTGGTATTGGCAAACATACACCCATCGGCATACGACGAAGGCGGACAGATCAGGGCGCAGCAGATGGCAGTCATAAAGGCGCTCATGGCCGACGAGTATGCAAAAGGCCATTACGTGATAATAGGCGGCGATTTCAACCATGCGTTTGGCGGAAGCAATTCCATGTTCATGAACGAAATGAAGCAGCCCGAATGGGTGCAGCCCTTTGACAACGACATGCTGCCAGAGCACTACAGCGTGGTCTACGCAGACAACCTGAGCGAAGTCGGCACTTGCAGGGACACGAGCATCCCCTATACAAAAGGGGTGAACTACGAGGTGGTCGTCGACGGCTTCGTAGTATCGGACAATATAAGCGCCACCTCAAAAAATATCGACGAGGACTACTCCGGCTCGGACCACAATCCCGTGAAGCTGACGTTTACGCTGAAAGGCGGCGAATGACAGAGCGCCAAGGCAAGTTAGCAGCAGCCGGGGTGCTAAATAGCCGGCTGCTTCATCAGCCAGGCAGACTTACATTCACCATTCGATGGTTTCAGGGTTGCGAAGCCTCTGGTGTTTCAATATCGGGACGCCGAGCTTTTCGCCGAGCTTCCTCACGGTATCCTTATACGTCCCTTTCAGCTTATCGTGGAAAGCTATGGCTTCGATGCCTTCGTCGATAGCGGAGACCGCCCTTTCCATGAACTCAAGGCCGTGGGGCTCGTCATATTTGCCCGACACGAGCCATTGATTTGCGATGATATGCGAAACGCCAAAGCCCTGGCCGTCCCATTCCGTGAATACGGCTTCGGCAAAGGTCGGATCGAAATGCATCCCGCCGACGCAGAGGAGGTTGTGAAGGCGAAGCCCGCTGTCGTCAAAAACCCCCATGAGGCCTCCGGCGAGAGCCTCGGCAGCCGTACGGTTGTTCCAGCTCTCATCCTCGCTTCCCACTTCTATGTCCACCATGGGGACGGGGAATTCCAAAAGCGTCGGCGGAGGCGTGGACGTCTCAAACGAACCCGACCAGTGCGTCGCTTCCGTCACAGTCCTGAACCCATCCAACCCCAGGCGTTTGCGCTCGCCGTCTATGGTGTGCATGAGGTTTCTGACGTACTTCGGTGAAGCCGGGGCATAGACGCCGGTTTCGACATCTCCGGCGGTATGTACCGTAAGCACACTCGGCGGCGCGTTTTCGCCTTCGTGCCAGGTGACCATCCCCGCAAAATCGAAGTCCGCAAAGTGTCCGTTCATCTCCGGCAAATATTTCGGATAGCGCCAACACAGCGGGACATCGGTGGGTACGAAGAAAAACTCATTTCCTTCATCGTCCGCCTGCTTCATCACAGCAAAGCCGGCAAAGTCAAAACCCGCAGGTGTAAGGAGGCCTTTCTCTCCCAGAATCGCCCACACGTCCCTCGATACGAGACCTTGAAAATCCTCGCTGGTGCAGATGAAATAGACGGCTTTTTTACCTGAAAGCATCGTTTGCCTCCTTTCTTTTGAGTAGGCATAGAGCAGTGATATGTAATGGTTTCATTATGCTATAAACCGCGCATGTTTGCAATGGATTGCGGCCTGGTGCCAGGGGATGCCCCGCGGAAGCATTACCCAGAGATTTGCAAACAAAGCCGAGTCTCATCCAAAGCAGCTGCGAGCGAAGCGAGTCTCATCCCATGCGGGAGAGTTGCGAAGCGGGGAATAACGAATTTTTCATGGGAAAAATTGATTTTCCGGCTGAGAAAAGATATAACTTCATTTATATATGCAATCAGCGTCATCGGAACCAGGAGGAGAACATCATGATAACAAGGAAAAACGACTTGCACACTGAGAGTCCGGCCAATGTCAAAGGCGGCGCAGGCAGCCCGACAATGACCTATTTTATGAGCGATGAAACTTCGCAGGGCATAGGCCGCCTTTTTGCCGAAGTAGAACTGCCTCCCGGGGCATCGATAGGCTATCACCAGCATCTGGGCGAGCAGGAAGTCTACTACGTCATAAGCGGGGCCGCCACAGTCGAGGACAACGACAAACAGAAACATGAGCTTGGAGCCGGCGACTCAATGATCTGCTTTGACGGCGAATCCCATTCGATAGCCAACAATACCGACGAGCCGGTGAAGATCATCGCATTGGTCACCTACACAGGGCTGAGCAAAAGCAATTAGCGAGTTGGGCTACAGGGGCTCTTTTTCCTGCGAATGCGCCACCCTTCGGATAGTGAGACAAGCCTGTCAGGCTGGGCGGGCAATGCGCCTCTGACCGCCATCAGATGATAAGCTGCCCGATGTCCAGGCTTTTGTCGTGCAGAGGGTTCGGCTTCACATCGTCGGCTGGATATCCCACGGGAAGCAATGCGACGGGGACGATGGTTTCCGGCAGCTTGAAGTGCTCACAGAAATCCGCTATGTCGAAATAGCCTACCCAAAGCGTCCCAAGCCCGAGATCGGCCGCTTGAAGCATCATATGGGTGATGGCTATGCTCGCGTCCACATATCCGCTGTCCACGCCTTCACATAGCGGATTTTTCCACGAGGCAGCGGAGTCGTAGGCTATCATAAATACGAGCGGCGCCCCGAAACGATACGGAGTGATACGGTCGATGAAGGCGAGGTCATCCGCGTCCGTAAGTATTTTGATGCGCCACGGTTGGTTGTTGCATGCGGTGGGGGCGACGCGCGCCGCTTCAAGCAGGGTATCAATTTTGTCCTGTTCAACAGGCGTCCCTTTATAAGAACGCACGGAATAACGTTCTTTAGCCAACTTTAAGAAATTGCTCATAACCTGACCCTCCTTTGAAAATCACTGTAAACCGCCGGCAAAAAATGCCTGGGACTGCCTTTTCAAATTGGCAAATCCATTGACCGGGGTAATAATAATACTCCCCTGTCGGTATGAATTCAATGCTTCACTACTTCACTTGGGGAATCGGCCCGCGGCGTCTGTCCTTCCTCCACAGGAGCGCTGTTTTCGGCATTTCGGCTTAAGGCGTCTCTTTACCGCTTTTCAAATCCGCCACTATGCGCGAGAATTTCTCCTCGTTCATATCATAAAACAAGATGACCAGCGCGGAGAGCAGCAGTATCGCGCCGGGCACGACAGACATGATAGCCGCAATGCCTTTCAGGGCTTCGGGGCTTTGGGCTGCGCCGGGCATATAACCTGTCAAACTGAGCATATAAGCCGGGATCCCTCCGCCTATAGCCATGGCAACTTTTGAAGCAAAGCTGTTGAACGAGAAAATAACGCCTTCAGTGCGTGCGCCGTATTTCCACTGCGAGAAATCCACAGCGTCCGGCATCAGCGCCAGTGGCAGCGAAGCTGTGAAAGCCGTGGCTATCCCGCCTATGAAATTGGCGACAAATACGACCCAGGGGCTTGACTGGGGCGCGAGAAAGATGCTGGAATTGGCTATTGCAAACACAACCAGGGACACAATAAAGGTATTCCGGCGGCCAAATTTCCTGCTCACCGGCGCGATGAGCGGCATACCGATCATCAGGGAGCCATATATCACCAAAAAAAACAAAGGCAGCAAATCTTCCCGCCCGAGGTAATAATTAAAGTAATAGACGATAGCCGACGCCCGGATATTGGTGCTTCCGACAGCGAGCGCCATGCTCAGGGAGAGGAGCAGTACATACTTGTTCCCGAAGGTGGTTTTTATCATGGTCCTCAA
>JAISAW010000084.1 GCA_031266515.1 Eubacteriales Family XIII. Incertae Sedis bacterium | reverse complement strand
GATCCCCTTCGCCGTACTTCGCTATAATCGCCAATGGAGTGTATACTGGAATAGACGAAAGGGATCGGATATTCTCTCCGTAGCCTGACCTTTCCAACCTAAAAAGAAATGCTTACTAGTGAAATCCGCAGGAAGGAAAGGGGCGTATATCAAGACAGATCCGCAGAACAGTTCGTATACACCTTCTGAACGTCGTCGTTGTCCTCAAGTATATCTATCATCTTTATCAAAGCCTTTTTGTCTGATTCGTTCTTTGGCTCCGCTTCCATGCTCGGCACATACTCGATATCCGACTCGGCAAGCTCGTATCCCGCCCCGCGCAGGGCCTCTGCCGCAGCGAGGAAATCTTCGGGTGACGTCCTCACCTCCCAAAACTCGTCGGAATCGAGGATGTCTTCAATCCCCGCGTCGAGGGCAGTCTCCATGATGGAGTCCTCGTCGACGCCGTCGCCTTTCTCAATGAGTATGACGCCTTTCCGTTCGAACATATACGAAACGCAGCCGGGTACGCCCAGGTTGCCGCCGTGCTTGTCAAAGGCGCTCTTCACTGCGGAAGTGGTCCTGTTTTTATTGTCGGTAAGCACATCGACTATGACAGCCACCCCGGAGGGACCGTAGCCTTCGAAGCTCGCCGTCTCGTAGGACTCGCCTTCGAGCTGTCCCGAGCCTTTTTTGACCGCCTGCTCTATACGGTCCTTCGGCATGTTGATGGACTTCGCTTTGTCGATGGCGTTTTTCAGGGACGCATTGTAATCGGGGTCGGCACCGCTCTTTGCCGCCACTATGATCGCCCTCGCGTATTTCGTGAAAATGGCGGCCCTCTTGTTGTCCTGCGCCGCCTTGCGCCCCGCTATCGTACCGTGTCTTCCCATTTTTGCCTCATTTCTGCTATCGCGGCGAGTGAATCGCCGCTTGCAGAAACAGATCTCTTATGAAAAATGTTTCTGCCATACCTTAACGTTTTTATTCTTTAATATCATGTCTCCGCATGAGGCAAAAATGATTGAATTGCCTCCGGCGGCGTGTGAAAAGCTTTTCACACTTTTGCCTCATTTCTGCCTTTTCTCAAGCTTTCTCTATAATATCATCGTTTTCACTGTGAAGCTGTGTGACTTTTTTCTCAAGGTTTTTGTGCGCCGTCGCCATCATCAGCTTGATCCTGTTGAGCTGGTTCACATCGCTCGCCCCGGGGTCGTAGTCGATCGCCGCTATGTTTGCCAGCGAATTGTATTTTCGCAGGGGCTTCATCATGCCTTTGCCCACAACGTGGTTTGGAAGGCAGGCGAAGGGCTGCATGCACACGATGTTTTCGACGCCGCTGTCTATCAGCTCCACCATCTCGCCGGTGAGCAGCCATCCCTCTCCGCACTGGTTGCCGAGGGAGGTCACGCATTGGGCCTTCTTCGCAAGCTCGTCAATGCGCAGAGGCTCATGAAAACGGCTGCTGCTCCTGAGGGCTTTTCGCGCGGGTTTTCTGAACCATTCCATGAAGCCTATCGCGAGGTTGTTCAGAAGCTTTGCCTTTTTCGTCCCGGACAGCATTTCGTGGTTGAAGTTCTTGCTGTACATCCCGTAGAGGAAAAAATCCAGAAGGTCAAGCACCACAGCTTCCCCGCCTTCATCCTCGATGATGCCCACTATATCGTTGTTTGCGTTTGGATGGTACTTTACCAGGATCTCTCCGACGACGCCTACCTTCGGCTTCAGCACGGAGCGGATTTCGATTTTGTCAAAATCGTTCACCATGTCCGCCAGGTATTTCCTGTACTTCGAAATGCGCATATGAGGCATCTCTTTCACAAAAAGGTGTGTCCAGTAGGCGGCGAGCTTGTCGGCGTCGCCTTTGTTTTTTTCGTAAGGCCTTGTCGCGTAGAGGATGCGCATTAGGGTGTCGCCGTAGATGCATGCCATGAGGACCCTCACCGCGAGCTTCGGCGTGATGCTGAAGCCCGGGTTTTTTTCCAATCCCACCATGTTTGCGGACACGACGGGTATCTGCTCCATCCCAAGCTCTTTCAGCGCTTTTCGTAGCAACGCTATGTAGTTGCTCGCCCTGCATCCGCCGCCTGTCTGCGACATGAATATGGCCGTGTGGCCCAGATCGCACTCGCCAGATTTCAAATATGAGATCACCTGGCCGAGAGTCATGATCGTGGGGTAGCAGGCATCGTTGTTCACGTATTTGAGCCCTTCGTCTACGGCGTGTACGTCGACCGGGGGAAGCAGCTTTGTCCTGTATCCGGCCGAGCTTATGGCGGCGGCTACGAAATCGAAATGGATGGGTGACATCTGAGGGATGAGGATGGTGTAGCCCTTTCGCATTTCCTCGGTGAATGCCAAGCGCTCAAAGGTGTAGGGCCGGTCATTGCCGTGGATGCCGTTCTTTTCCCTCTCGGCCATCGCGGCTTTGAGGGATCTGACCCTGATCTTGGCAGCACCGAGGTTCGAGCCCTCGTCGATCTTCAGGAGCGTGTACAGCTTGTTTTTCATGGACAGGATATCCTCGACCTGGTCTGTCGTCACAGCATCAAGGCCGCAGCCAAAAGACGTCAGCTGTATCAGTTCGATATCGTCGTGCTTCCCGACGAATTCGGCGGCCCTGTACAGCCTGCTATGGTACATCCACTGGTCGAGTACGCGCGTAGGCCTTTTGATCTTCACGGTGTCTGCGACGCTGTCTTCCGTCAGGACCGACAGGCCGAAGGATGTTATCAAAGTATCGATGCCGTGGTTTACCTCCGGGTCCAGGTGGTAGGGCCTGCCCGACAGCACTACGGCTTTCAGTTTTTTCTTCTTTATGACAGCGAGCGCCCTTTTCCCTTCACTGCGGATGTCAGCCTTGAATGCCAGGTCTTCCTCTCTTCCGGCGGCCACTGCGCTTCTCACTTCGCCCTCGCCTATGCCAAACCCTCCCATGTACCCGGCAAGCCTTTTGGCCAGGCGCGCGTCGTCGTCATACGGCAGGAAAGGATGTATCAGCTCCGCACCGTACTCATGGACAAGGTCGTCCATATTTCCCGATATCACTTCCGGGTAAGTGGCGACTATGGGGCAGTTGTAGTGGTTGTTTGCCGTGTCGTCCTCGTAGAGCTCATAGTTTATCGAAGGGTAGAATATCCGCTTCACGCCATGCTCAAGCAGCCATCTGATGTGACCGTGGACGAGCTTTGCCGGGTAGCAGACAGTATCCGAGCTGATGGTGTCCATGCCTTTTTCGTACATAGCCTTGTTTGACGCGGGCGACAGGACGACTCGGAAGCCGAGCCGGGTGAAGAAGGTGAACCAGAAAGGATAGTTTTCGTACATGTTCAGCACCCGCGGTATTCCTATCTCCCCGCGCGGCGCCTCATCCTCCGGCAGCGGTTCATAGGCGAAGAGCCGCCTGAATTTGTATCCATACAGATTCGGGACATCCGAGCCTTCAGCCGTCTCCCCCGCGCCTTTTTCACATCTGTTGCCGGTGATAAAGCGATCCCCGTTGGAGAATTTATTTATCGTCAAAAGGCAGTTGTTTTCGCAGCCCCCGCACCTGGCGTGTCTGCTCCGGGCCTGAAAACCATCGAGCATATCCGCAGCCAGGATTGACGAGCATCTCTCCCCGTCTGAATTTTCGAGGGCTATGATGGCCGCGCCGAACGCTCCCATATGACCGGAAATATCGGGCCTGACCACATTTCTGCCAACGATGCGTTCAATGCTTCTCAGTACGCTGTCGTTCAGGAAAGTGCCTCCCTGGACCACGATCCTCTTGCCGGCGTCGTCGGGGTTTCGGAGCTTGATGACTTTGTAGAGAGCGTTTTTTATAATCGAATATGAAAGCCCTGCGCTGATATCCCCTATGGTAGAGCCCTCTTTCTGCGCCTGCTTCACCTTTGAGTTCATGAAGACAGTGCAGCGCGTCCCGAGGTCTACCGGTGCCGAAGCGAAAAGCCCTTCCCTCGCAAACTCCGCCACATCCATGCTGACTGACATCGAATAGGCTTCGATGAAAGACCCGCAGCCTGACGAACACGCTTCATTTAACATGATATTGTATATGGCCCCGTCGCGGATCCTCATGCACTTCATGTCCTGCCCGCCTATGTCGAGGATGAAATCGACTCCGTGCAGGAATTCTTCGGCGGCCTTGTAGTGCGCTATGGTTTCGATCTCGCCGTGATCCACGTTGAAGCCCGCACGTATGAGCCCTTCACCGTAGCCGGTCACGACCGCGTTCGCGATATATGCTTCGCCCGGAAGGCGCTCGTACAGGTCCCTCAGTATGGCCCTTACGACTTCCGTCGGATTGCCTTCGTTGCCTTTGTAGTACATATAGAGCACGTTTTTTTCGCTGTCTATCGCCACTGCCTTCGTGGTGGTGCTTCCCGCGTCAAGCCCGAGGTAGACAGGCCCTGCCGCTTCGGAGATATCCTTCTTACGCACCGTCGCGAGCGCATGCCTGGCATTGAACTCTTTATATTCTTCGGCGTTCCTGAACAGAGGGTCTATGTGCTTTGATTCGCCGAGCGCTGCGCCCCCTGCTTCCCTGAGCCGGGACTTCAAGCCGGCAACTTGGACGGCTTCGTGCTTGCCCGCCAAAAAAGCCGCGCCTATGGCCACGAAATATTTCCCGTCAGGTGGGATGAGGACATCGTCTTCGCCGAGCGAAAGGGTCTCGATGAAGCGCTCCCTGAGTTCCGGCAAAAACGAAAGCGGCCCCCCTAGAAAAGCCACTTTCCCGCTGATGACCCTGCCGCACGCCAGCCCGCTGATCGTCTGGTTCACGACCGCCTGAAAGATGGATGCTGCGAGATCCGGCAGGCTCGCACCTTCATTGATGAGGGGCTGGATATCCGTCTTTGCAAAGACCCCGCACCTCGCGGCGATTGGGTATATGATCTCGCGCTTCTCCGCCGCCTCATTCAGGCCGGCGGCGTCCGTATTTAGAAGCACCGCCATCTGGTCGATGAAAGCCCCCGTGCCGCCTGCGCAGGTCCCGTTCATCCGCTGCTCCACCGTGGCGCCGTAATATGTGATTTTCGCGTCTTCGCCGCCAAGCTCTATGGCGACGTCCGTGTCCGGTATCAGGGACTCCACGGCTTCCGAGCATGAGATCACTTCCTGTTCGAACGGGATCCCGAGAAGCTTCGAAAGGGAGAGCCCCCCCGAGCCGGTTATGACAGCCTTTACGGACAGCCCTGGATAGTTTCTATACAGGTCGTCGACAAGCTCCGCCACTTTGTCAAAGACGCTCGACATGTGCCTCTCATACCGCGAAAAAACGACATCGCCGTTTTCATCGAGCAACACGAGCTTCACCGTAGTCGAGCCGATATCTATCCCCAGCCTCAGCGGCTCTTCCGCAGACCACATTTTTATGATTTTGCTTTCTTCCGTCATACTTTTACCATTATATCATAGCGCACGGTAATCATCGAAACTCCGGTATCTTCGAAGCCTTCGAAGCCTTCGAAGCCTCTTGAAAAAGTCACCCATCCTGCGCCGCCCGTTCGATTAAGTCTGAACCTTGCTTAGAATAACTGTGAAAAGCGAAGCGGCTGGCCGGTTGCGAGGCTCCGCCCGAGCAGAGGCCAGACGTTCGCTCATCCTGACAGACTTCGCTTATCACATGGAGGGCGGCTTACACTACCTGAATAGTTACCTTTTGATCTTTCCAGTGTCGATATCAAGCAATACCGGGCAATGATCGCTGCCGAGAACTTCGCTCATGAGCGCCACTTCTTTGATGGCCGGTGCTATGCGGTCCGAGACGAGAAAATAGTCGATGCGCCACCCCGAATTGTTTGCCCTCGCGTTGAAGCGATAGGACCACCACGTATACGCGCCCGTCTTGTCGGGATAGAGGTATCTGTAGGAATCCGTGAACCCCGCACCCAGGAGCTCGCCGAACTTGCCCCTCTCCTCATCCGTAAACCCCGCGTTTTTGTGGTTCGTCCGGGGATTCTTCAGATCGATCTCAGTGTGCGCCACATTCAGGTCTCCGCAGACCACCACTGGTTTTTTGCTATCCAAAGATTTCAGATATGCCCGTCTGGCATCTTCCCATTCAAGCCTGTAGCCAAGGCGTTTAAGCCCCTCCCCGGAATTTGGCGTGTACTCATTCACGAGGTAGAATTTGTCGAACTCAAGCGTGATCGAGCGCCCTTCCAGGTCATGTCCAGAGACCCCTATATCGTATGAGTCCGAGAGCGGGGCTTCCCTCGTAAATATGGCGGTCCCCGAATAACCCTTTTTCTCAGCGCTGTTCCAGTATTCCCCGTAGCCGGAGAGATCGACTTCAGCCTGGCCCTGCTGCATCTTTGTCTCCTGGACGCAGTAGGCGTCGGCGCCCGTATCCTTGCAGAAATCCAAAAATCCCTTGCCCATGGCGGCTCTCAGCCCGTTCACATTCCACGAAACCAATCTCATCATGTACCCTTTCCGTCTGACGGGCCCTCATGCCTCATGTCACAGGGTCGCCGTCAGGCATGCGCGATATCTCATCCCTGTATATCTTCCGGAAGAAGATCAAAGCCATTATCAAAGCGACATACTCGGCTATCGGGTATGCCCACCAAAACTTATATACCCCGAAATACTTCGTAAACACATAAGCGAGGGGCAGTATGACGATAAGCTGGCGCACAAGCGAAATGATCGTGGCAAAAGCGGCGTGCGCCACAGCCTGGAAAAAGCCTATGAGTATGATGACGACGGCCGCGCCGAGAAAGCCGACGCTCACGAGCCTGAGCGCACTGACGCCGAGAGTGAGCATCTCGCCTTTGGCGCTGAAAAGCAGCATTATGTTATGCGGGAATATCCAGAATATCGCAGTGCCGGCCGCCATTATGATGATCGACGCCTTCAGGGCCATCTGAAGGGTTGCCACGAGCCTCTGCCTGTTTTGTGCCCCGAAGTTGTAGCCGATAAGAGGGAGTGCACCCTGGTTGATGCCGATCACAGGCATCGTTATCAGGCTCTGGATCCTGAAGTATATGCCGAGCACGGCGACGGCGGTGGCGGAGTACGTTATCAAAATCTTGTTCAGCATGGCGACAAGCAGCGGGAAGATAGCCATCATGATCACCGTTGGTATCGCCACAGTCAGTATGTCGCGTATGGTTTTTTTCTGAGGCTTGAAGCCCTTGAACGAGATGGTGACCCCCGGATCTTTTTTCCTGAAGAGGTATACGGCGATCACAAACGCCACAAACTGCCCGAAGACAGCCACAAAGCCGCCGCCTGCGATACCGTATCCGGGTATGCCAAAATACCCTATGATGAATATCGGGGCGAGGATGGTGTTGATGATAGCCCCCGTCATGTTGAATATCATGGGGTATACCATGTTGCCCACCGACTGGAGTATCCGCTCTATGCATATAGAAAAGCAGCTGAATATAGACCCGACGGAAACGATCTGTGCGTATACGACGGCGCCGTCCAGGATCGCAGGGTCCGTAGTAAACAGCGAGAGCACGGGTTTCGCAAAAAACACCCCGAAGAGCGCGAAAAACACCCACGATATGAACCCGAGGAAAAACCCGTGTGCCGCCGCAGAGTCCGCATCTTTCTGCCTTTTGGCACCGAGCCTCCTCGATATGACTGACGAAAGCCCGACCCCTATGCCGACGCATATCGAAACCATTATCATCTGTATCGGGAAGACGAGGGTCACGGAAGCCAGGGCTTCTTCGGATATGCGCGCCACGAAAATGCTGTCCACGATGTTGTAAAATGCGGATACGAGCATGGAAACCATCGGAGGGAGCGACATGGAAACAAGCAGCTTCCCTATCGGCTGTACACCCATTTTATTTTCTGTTCTCTGTATTTCTGTCATTACTCTATTTGCCTCTTGTCTCTAAATTTGCCTTTAAACCGAAGAAAACTATGAAATGCGTTTGCGCACCACCAATTTGCCTGACAATAAATCAATCAGCGGAGCAGGAAAATTTGAGCAAGCCATAAGCCGGGTTCTGTATCTGACGATCATCTATCTGGGACCTGCGTTACCGCAGGCCTCGTGCGACCTACCTTCCGGGCGGCAGCGGGCAACTGCCTTTCGCGCCCTGTTCTGGTCTTGCTCCGGGTGGGGTTTACACGGGCTGCATGTCTCCACGCAGCCCGGTGAGCTCTTACCTCGCCATTTCAACCTTGCCACAGCAGGCTGGAAGCCCCTGTTTCGGCGGTATGTTTCTGTTGCACTTTCCCTGAAGTCGCCTTCGCCGGACGTTATCCGGCACCCTTGCCCTATGGAGCCCGGACTTTCCTCACGGCACATCATAGTGCCGCGCGACCGCCTGGCTTGCTCAAAAATCAGAGGGCATTAAAGCCCTCGTTTGCACTCGTTCTATTATTACCCCGGCAACAAATAGCAGGAAGTCGCGCCGGGGTTTCCGCCAATCTGCTTTGTTGGCGAAATCCTTACATACCACCCGCTTGGGATGTGTCTCGTCTTCGACTCGCAGCTGTATGCGTGGTTTCGCCGCCGCGCATATTAGCTGAAACCCTCGGCACTTTGTTCCTGCTATTTGTTGCCGAGGTAATAATCAATCCCATCAACTATCTGCATCTATTCTACCACAAATATGGGCTGGGACCAAAGCCCTGTTCGACAAATCCTTATTTGTAGATGATGTAATCCTTTTTTCTCTCGGCGACGGTCGGGTGCTCGCCGTCGGGATAGCCCACAGCCAGAGAGCCCACGGCTACGTAGCCTTCCGGCAGATCCCAGCTCTCGATCAGCTTTTTCCCCTCAGGAAGCTCAAACACCTGCTTCATCCTGTGGACCCAGCATGACCCGATCCCTTCTCCATAAAGCGCGAGCCCAAGATAGACGAGTAGGCTCGTCGCATCCTCTACGCAGGTGACGCGCTCGGCTTTGCCAAAAGCGAGGATTATCGTTTTCGCGCCGTAGTAGGGGTCTATATCCATGCCGAGGATGCTCGCGTTGAGTTTCTTCAGCGTCTCAATAGCTTCGTCGTCGCTGACGCAGACAAGCAGCGGAGACTGCCTCCCCATGCCTGTGGGGGCGTATGTCGAGACCCTCAAAGCCTCCTTCAATACGTCCCTGTCAACGCGTTTATCTGTGAAGCTCCTCACGCTTCTTCTGGTCAGGAGCAATTCTTTAGCGTCCATTATCGTCTTTCGCCTCCTTGCGATCTATATAATTCATATACCGCCGCTACATATGCAACGCGAAGGTATGATAACATAAATGAAAAGAAAATCCACAACTGAATATAGTAAAATTTTTATAAGGCACGACCAGTAAAAACATCGTTTAGCAGAATGCACGGAGGTGAGGAATGAAAAAAGCATGGATGTGGCTCATGATATTCGGAGCTGTCGCGATTTTCGCTTTTCTGGCAATCTTCATTATTGTCAGGTACTGGGACAAAATAACAGAGTATGCAGACTCAGGCAAAGACAAGGCGGACAAGATCGTAAGCAAAGTCAAGCGCGCCAAAAAGGAATACGAGCCAGGAGAATACCTCGAAATATAAGGACTTGCAAGACAATAACAAGTGATATCTCCACGCCGCAATTTCGCCGTCAGGCAAGGCGGAGGAAGGAAGCATAGTTTGACAAACCCTAAGCAGCCAGGTCAGCGTGGCTTGGACGGGGAACCTTGGCTTTCATCTTCGGATACAGCCTGCCCTGCCTCAATCTCCGCGAGCAACAGCATGTAGGCTACTTCTTTCTTTATCGCGAGTATCCGGGCCCTTTCGGCTTCGGCGGTGTTTGTATCGCTCACCGCCAGTTGGATTTTTTGTTGAGCCAGCATTTTTTTTCTAATGTACTCCCCGAGCAGCGGCGGCCGGTCCCTGAGCATCACGGATGAGACCCCGGCTTCCATAGCCGCCTCGCTCTCACCGCTGCACGGCACAGCCTTCCCGGCCATGGCCCTGTCCCTCATTTTCGAAGGGTCGGGAGTGGCCGCTATCACTTCACAGATACGGCCTCCTTCCTCCGCAAGGCCATCTGCAAGCAGGAACCAGCCTTTTGCCTTCAGCCACTTCCGAAGTTCATCGCTGTGGCTTCGCGGCTGGAAGATATACTTGTGAAAGGAACAGGCCTTCGCCTCGTTTTCACTGAGTATTGAAACGATGGTCTGCCCGCCCATGCCCGCGATCACGACCGTTTCCACTTCGCCTTCCGACAGCACAGTGAGGCCGTCCCCGAGCCGGTAGTCTATTTTGAAAAGCTCCCCATCCCCGTTGTCCCCGACGGCCTTCGCGCAATCAAATTTGAAGGGATCCCCGTTCCTGCCGCCCGCGCTGTGCGACAGGTTTTTTTCGGTGATACCTATCGGGCCCTTTCTCAAATCAGTCGCGACCACCCGGCTTGAAATGCCGTTTTCGCGCAGGTATATCGGCAAGTGGCCATGGTCGCTGCCTATATCGGCGACGCTTTCGCCCGGGCCCACGAAGGACGCGATCTTTTCAATCCGCTTTGAAACCGTTGTCATCAAACCATCAGTTGTCGAGGTAATCTTTGAGCGTCCGGCTCCTCGACGGGTGCCTCAGCTTTCTCAGGGCTTTCGCTTCTATCTGCCTGATACGCTCCCTCGTGACGTCAAACTTCTTCCCGACCTCTTCGAGCGTCCGCTGCCGGCCGTCTTCAAGGCCGAACCTCAGTATCAGGACTTTTCGCTCGCGGTCCGTCAACGTGAGAAGGACCGACTTCAACTGCTCTTTCAGCATGGCAAATGAAGCGGCGTCGACGGGTGCGGGCACATCCTCGTCGGGTATGAAGTCGCCGAGGTGGCTGTCCTCTTCCTCGCCTATCGGCGTCTCGAGGGAAACCGGCTCCTGCGCTATCTTCTGTATCTCCCTCACCTTCGCTTCAGTGATGTCCATCTCGGCCGCTATCTCCGCAGGCGTCGGGTCGCGCCCCAGCTCCTGGAGCAGCTGCCTCTGGATACGTATCTGTTTGTTGATCGTCTCGACCATGTGCACAGGGATACGGATCGTGCGCGCCTGGTCCGCGATGGCCCTCGTGATGGCCTGCCTGATCCACCAGGTGGCGTAGGTGCTGAACTTGAAGCCTTTGGTGTGGTCAAACTTGTCAACAGCTTTGATAAGCCCGAAATTGCCTTCCTGGATCAGGTCGGGGAAGAGCATGCCCCTTCCTATATAGCGCTTTGCAATGCTCACGACAAGGCGCAGGTTTGACTCGCACAGCTTGTCCTGGGCGTATTCCCCGAGGGCTATGTCTTGGATTAACGCTGTTTCTTCCTCTGCGGTATATATGGGGACTGTTGATATCTCCTTGTGGAAGTCGACGTAGATCTTCGGGATCCTGATGTTTTTCGGCCCAGTGACTTTTGAAGGCTTCACCTTTCTTTTAGGCGCTTTTTTCGGTTCGGATATCAGCCCTTCCTTTGTCAGCTCCCTGATGTCGGCGGCAGTGGGCGAGCGCCTGATCTTTGAGCGGAGGCGGTGATAGTACCTCGTCAGCTCTTCCCTCTTGGATTTGCTCGTCTTCTCGGAAGAATCCCGTCGTTCGTCGTCGGTGGAAAAATATTTATCTACAAGTTTTTTCTGCATCTGGACGCGTTTGTTTACCGGATCGCAGCAAGCCAGGTTGATGTCCACCGGCCTGTCTTTGTCGGCGAGGTGCAGCTTGACAGCCTGCTTCACCATGAAGACAGCATACGTTGAAAACGGAATCTTTTTCACATTCTTTGCATTTTCTATCGCGTACAACAGGCCAAATGTCCCTACTTGGAACAGGTCGGAGTAACAGGCGCCGTCGCTCATCATTTTTTTCGCAACTGCCGCCACATCCCTGAGGTGTGATTCGATCAGGCTCTTCCGGGACTTGCCTCCGAGCACCATCTGCTGTGCAAGCTCTATCTCCTGCTCTGCCGTAAGAAGCGGGACGGCACCGATCTCCTTCAAGTACATCCTCACGGGATCGTCTACAGCGATCTCCTTTGGGAGCGTCGCTTCAAGGAAAATCCTGCCGCCCTCTTCGATCACCTCGACGATCATATCATCGTCGTCCTCTTCCTTCACGCCGTCGATTTCGAGCAGCCCTGTCTCATCTTCCTCCCCTGGCAGCACGGCCCTTATCTCGACCCCGCTTGACGCGAGCTTGTCGTAAAATTCGTCATACTGCTCCTGGTCCAATTCGCTTGGGCCGAGCCCTGAAAAAATTTCGGAATTGCTGATCCAGCCGTTGACTTTCGCCCTCTCGAGCAATTCCTCCATCAGCTCTTCGCCTGTCTTTATCTCTCTTTGTATGGTGTTGCTGCTTACCACTCTTATAACTCCTCTCTGATAATGCTGACTAATTGTGGATGATATCTTTAATCTCGTTCTTTCTCGCGTCTATGCGTGAAATCTCAAGCAGGATTTCTGTTTGCAGGGTTTTCGTTTCCTCGTTGCTTCCGACAGCCGCCAATTTTTCTCTCAGCTCAATTGCTTCGTCCTCGATTATTTTATATTCGACGTTTAGCACGTAATCACGGAAAAGAATGCCATCAATATCCGTATATTCATCTTTGCCGCCCGACGCAAGGGTTTCGTTGTAGTATTTGGCTGCGTCAGGGCTCAGCGACTCAACCAGCCTTTCATCGATCGGCCGGCCGTCACTGTCAGACAGGTCAAGGAGGGACTCAAGCACTTCCCTCTTTGCATCGTCGGTGTAGGCCGACCTGAACACGGAGGCTTCGCCGAGCCTTTCGGGGTTTGCTATCAGAAATTTCAGTATCCCATCCCTGAGTCTTTCACGAAGCCTTTCGCGGTTCCCGGCCGAAGGCTGCGGACGCGGCAAAGGCTCCCTGTTTGCCGAACCAGACGACGGCGCTGATTCTATCTGCATCCTGAGCGACTCTTCCGACAGCCCTGTCCGGTCAGCAAGCTTCCTTATATATATACCCCGTTCGCCCGGTCCGAATCTCGCTATGTATGAAGCTGACTTATTCACTGCGGCGGCGAGTTCGTCCGATACCGTGACGTCGTAGCCCGCGAATATCCTGTCTATCTTGTACTCGACCATGGGTTCGGCTTTTGACACCGCCTCATCAAACGCCGCGCGTCCGAATTTTGAGATATACTCGTCTGGATCCTTGCCGCCTTCATATGACAGCACCCTGACCTTTATGCCGACATCCCTCAGTATCTCCATGCTCTTCTCGGCGGAAAGCCGCCCCGATTCGTCCATGTCCGTGGCGAGGACCACGGTGTCCGCATATTTTTTCAGCAGCTTTGCCTGATCCACAGTGAAAGCCGTCCCGAGCTGGGCCGCTACGTTTTCGACCCCGTGCATATATACTGCCACCGCGTCCATATAGCCTTCCACAAGGATGGCCTGCCCCGTCCTTCGGATCGAGTTGCCCGTGCTGTACAGGCCATAGAGGTTTTTCCCTTTTTCAAAGACAGCCGATGCGTCGGAGTTGATGTACTTCGCCGGG
This sequence comes from Eubacteriales Family XIII. Incertae Sedis bacterium, assembly GCA_031266515.1. Lineage (GTDB taxonomy): Bacteria > Bacillota > Clostridia > Peptostreptococcales > Anaerovoracaceae > JAISAW01. Next base: position 2,284 of record JAISAW010000084.1, on the reverse strand, counting down.
TGCGACCCGCTCACGTCCCTGCCCCCAAAGCCTATGACTTTCCCGAGCGGGTTCAGGATCGGGAACATCACCCTGTCTTCAAATTTGTCGCGGTAACCATTTCCTGCCTTGTATATGAGGCCTACGGACAGCGCCGCATTTACAAGCTCTTCGTCATCCTTTATCGCCTTGTGCAGCCCTCCGGGACGCCCTGCATACCCTATGCCGAAGGCTTTGATGGCGGTCTGGTCGATCTTACGGCTACCAAGGTAGTTTCTGCCCGCGTTGCCGCCCACCTTCATGGCATCATAATAATATCTCGCGGCCACCGCATTGACCTTGTACAGCGGATCCCTGTTTTCGCGGCGTGCAGAGAACGGCTTGAAGTCTATGCCGTATTCTGCGCAGAGCCTCTCGATTGCGTCCTTGAAATCCAAATGGTAATACTTTTCATAAAAAGTGATGATATCCCCCTGCGCATGGCACCCGTAGCAGTAGAAGTTCCCGCCATCCTCGTATACGCGGAAAGAGCCGTCAGTCTCATTGTGAAACGGACAGAGCCCGACCCAGCTGAGCCCGCTCCTTTTGAGGGGGACAACCCTTCCTATGGCTTCGACTATATCAGCCTTTTCCTTGATCTCAGATACTACGCTCTGGCTTTCAGACAACAACTTCCTCCGAAAAGCTTCATCCTGTAAATCGCCGGGGACAAATCCCGCATCCACAAACACAAAAGCTCCGTACAAGCCGGGCTTTCATAATCCCCACACTTGTCTTTTACAACATGCAGGGGCGGTTTCCTCTATATTCATGCAAATAAAATTTATGTATTGTTGTTTTGCTGATAGAACAGATGGCGACTTGCCCACTCCCACTCAGGAGATAAGCTGCCCGTCATATATCCAGCATACCCGGAGCCAGGGTGATATCTTCAAATGTGTTTTCCGTGTGGGTATTTTCAAGCCTGATATCTATGCCGTTGTCGGTAAGCGCTCTGAATTTCCCAGTCCCATCGCGGTTCAGGATGAGGGCCCGGCGTGTCTTTCCGGCATTGCTCCGGAGGAAGCTTTCGGCTGATATTTCGGCTGCGAGGGCAAGCTCCCGGCTTCTCTGCGATTTCATATTTTCGCCGATTTGGGAAGGCGCGCTGAATGCCCGGGTGCCCTTCCTTTTCGAGAATTTGAAAATATGGACCCGTGAAAATTTCATCTCTTCCACGGCGCGCAGTGACGCAAGGTGGTCCTCTTCGGTTTCGCCGGGAAACCCCGTGATGATATCCGTGCTTATCGAGACAAGCGGGTCGATACTCCTGAGGCGCCTCACAGTATCCGCGAAATCTTCCATCCGGTAGCCCCTTCCCATCGATGCCAGCACACGGTCGCTGCCGCTCTGCAGGGAAATATGGTAGTCGGGGCAGAGCTTTGGAAGGCCCGCGATCTCCTCTATCGCCGCCGGGGCAAGGACATTTGGCTCAAGCGAACCCAGGCGCAGGCGAAAATCCCCCGGTTCGCTGACCAATTCCCTGAGCAGGTTTGTCAAGGCTTCTCCGGGGGTTTCCTGGATTTTTGAGGCTTCGGGGCTGCAAATCTCTGGCGTACGTCTGGACATTAACGCTTCGGGGTTTCCGCCCATTTCGGCCTTTCCGCTTTTTTCGGCCTCTCTGAGCGAAAACAGCGCGATATTTATCCCGGTCAGCACGATTTCTTTGTAGCCGAGGCCGAGCAGGCGCCGGAACTCCCTCATGACGTTGCTTTTTTCTTCCGACCTGACGCCTCCGCGCGCCAGAGGGATGATGCAGTATGCGCAATGCCTGTCGCAGCCGTCCTCTATCTTCAGGAAAGCCCTCGTCCTGTCGGCGCGGGCCGTTTGCCGTGGAGCGTCGACGCATGCCGTTTGCTCAGAGGCGACGGTTTTTTTGCCTTTCGTTTCGGGTACAGGGGAAGCGCCACACGGGTCACACGGGTGGCAATCTTCTTTGGATAGACAGTTTTTCTTTTCTTCCGCTTCATTCGAGAGGGAAGCGCCGCACGGGCCTGGCCGGAAGAATTCGGCCGAAACAATTTCCGGGAGCCGGTCTTTTTCGGCACCGGTTACTATGCGGCCGATCTCAGGGATCATCGCCTTCAACTCGTTTTCGACATTCGGGTAGCAGCCTGTGGCCACTATCATCGCTCCGGGGTTTTCCCGCGCCGCCCTCCTGATATATTGCCGGCTCTTGCTGTCGGCGGCGCTCGTGACCGTACACGTGTTTATGACACAGATATCCGCTGTCTCCCCTTTTGCCGCCCTGCGTACGCCGCGCGCC
>JAISAW010000033.1 GCA_031266515.1 Eubacteriales Family XIII. Incertae Sedis bacterium | reverse complement strand
AAATATCTTTCATACGCATACACCAGGGTTTTCCGAAGCTCTTTCCTGATATAGATGACATCGTCGTAATTGAGGACTGCCGTCTCAAACCTGTTGCTCACAATCAACGCGCCATCGCATTTCCCATAGCTTTGCATCGCTTCGCCTTATTTATATTTGTCCCCTTTGTATGCCCTTGTATACTTTACTTAATTTATCCAAATAAAGAAACCTGCCGGTCGGCGCTTGAATAAAAATCAGAATATTCCGGATATTTAAATAGTAGCCCAAAGTCCGCACTATTACCCCGGCAGCAAATAGCAGGAATAAAGTGCCGAGGGTTTCAGCTAATATGCGCGGCGGCGAAACCGCGCATATAGCTGCGAACGAAGTGAGTCTCATCCTAAGCGGGTAGTATGTAAGGATTTCGCCAACAAAGCAGATTGGCGGAAAGACCGGCGCGACTTCCTGCTATTTGCTGCCGGGGTAATAACGTTCCATAAAAACCCGAACGGGCTAAGCCATTATAATTTTGATGATGATTTCAGGTGGGATTAAAAATTCACCCTTATGACATCCCCGGTCCTCGTCATATAGATGGAGGCTTCCTGCGGTGCCTCGCCGTATATCATCTCTGCTGCTTTGGCGTACAGTTCAAGCTGCATGCCGTAGGCACCTATTATCCGCTCTGCCTCGCGCGCATCGCCGCTTCGGAAATGGCCTGTCTTGTAGTCGTACAGATAAAGGCCATCACTGCCTCCGAGCAGGCAATCGATCACGCCCTGCACCACTATTTCCTCGCCTGATTCGTGCTCCATTTTCATATTGAAAGGAAGCTCTTTCAGAATGAACTTCGCTGAAGCGGCTCGCCCGCAAATCTGCGATGAAGCGAACTTCATAAGCGACTCCACGGTCACCGCCTCTTCCCTGCCCTGCAACACCCCGTTCTCGGACAGCTTTTTCAAAAACAACATGAAATACTCCTCGTTCCCCCTGTGCCCGAAAGCCTCTGCAAAATCCAGCAGCTCCAGCGCCAAATGCATCGCCGTGCCCTTCTCCGCCGCAGAGAGGCCTGCGTACTCGTCGCTCTCCGCCCTCGACTCGTCGGTGTATGGGATCACGCGGTGGCGCGTTCCCATTTCTGTTGCCTCTTGGCTATCACCTTTACGCCCATCCCGATTCGCTTCGTGCACAAGCTGCGTCACGGAGTACTTCGACCGGATATCCACGGCGGCGCTGTGGGGGTACACGAAAGAAAATTTTTCATCTATCCACGCCAATCCCGCTTCGTTGCCAGACCCGGTCGTCGCCGCATCGAACACGTTTATGTTTTGACTGTCTTCTTTAATTGTAAATTGGGCTCCGTTTGCAATTTGATTTTTTTCAATAGCTGCACTCTCGCCCGACACCGTCACTTTAAAATTTGCCTGATCGTTCATCACCGCAGGTAGTATCATCCGCAGCCATGTGGATGCCCCCATTATGTCGGTGTCGACTTCGGGTTCGGCGCCGTCGTATTTTTCGAGCAGCCCTTCGGGATTTTTGTCCGAGCCTATCAGGAAGAGCCTGTTTTTTGCCCTCGTCATGGCCACATAAAGCAGCCTTATCGATTCCGCACGCTCCTCTGCGGCCCGCCTGTCGTCAAGCATATTTTTATAGAGGCTCTTTTTGCGGATGTGCCTGGAAGCGTCCCTCCACTCGAGGGCGATCCCGAGTTCCTTATCCACCGAAACCATATTCCGTCCGCTGCCCTGCGATCCGTGCGTTAGCCTATCGTTCAGCCCGCACTGGATCACAACGGGAAATTCGAGCCCTTTGCTTTTGTGGATTGTCATGATGCGGACCACGTCGGAGTCGTCCTCGATGATCTGGGCTTGGGGCAGATCGACTTTCCTCCTGTTCTTTTTCATCACATCGACATAACCGAGGAAATCGCTCAAAGACGATACGCGGCCGGCGGCGTAACCCGAGGCGATGTCTATCAGCAACATCAGGTTCGCCTGCCTCCTGCGGCCTCCGGGTATGGTGCCGTAGTAATCGTAAAGGCCGCTGCCCGAAACCACTTCCCACATAAAGTCAGCCGTCGGCGCAAACTGCTCCTTCTCCTTCCATTCCCTAAGCCGCAAGGCGGCTTTCCCGCACCTTTCGGACAAGGACGCGTCCGCGCCTGCGTCCGCACAGGCAAGGAAAGCCCTGAAATATTCCCCGTCGGGACAGGCGATACGTATCCTCGCCATATCCTCCGGCGAAAATCCGAAGACGGGAGATATGAGCGCCGCCGCAAGGGGGACGTCCTGCCGCATATTGTCTATTGCTTTCAGAAGCGCGATGAAAGCCTCAATTTCGATTGTGTCAAAATAGCCTTTCCCCTCTTCTACATACGCGGGAATCCCTTCGGATTCGAGAGTCTGCTTCATTTTTTCAGCTCTGTTCTTTGCGGCCCTCAGCAGGATTACGATATCCCTGTACCTGAGGAGCCTGTTCGACCCGGTTTTCGCGTCGTTCCATGGCGTCCCGATGAGCCCGTCGATAATGCGCGCCGCTTCTTTCGCCTCGGAAACCGTTCTATCGGCGCCGGAGGGAACCAGGATCAGCTCAGTGCTATCATTTTGCTCCGTATACGCATCGGATCCGGGCACAAGCCGCGCCCCATCGTCATATGCCATACCCGAGTAGTGCTCTTCTATCAGGTGGGCAAAAACGGAATTGACCGAACCCAGTATCCCGCGCCCGCTGCGGAAATTTGCATTAAGGTCTACAAGCAAACCGCTTCCGCCCGCGCCTGCTTCAGCCTTGTACCTGCCGTATTTCTCAAGGAAGAGTTTCGGCTCGGCGTTTCTGAAACGGTATATGCTCTGCTTCACATCGCCTACCATGAACACGTTGTCTCCCCTCGAAATCCGGCTGATGAGGGTTTCCTGAACGTGGTTGCTGTCCTGGTATTCGTCGACAAAGATGTATTCAAATCGCTTTCGGTACTCATCCGCTACGGATTCGTTTTCCAGAATACTCAAAGCCATGTGTTCAAAATCGTTAAAGTCGATCAAGCCCTCATCGCGTTTATCCTGCGAATAAATTTCATCAAACCTCTTCACCAGAGAGCACAGGGCGCGGACGTAAGGGACGGTCTCCTTTACTTCGGCATCATACTGCTCCGCAGTCCTGAAGAAAAATTTCTTTTTCAGTTCTGACGGCGAGGAAGGCGTGCTGTGGACAATTTTTTTCGCTCTGTCCCGCCAGGCTTTGACCCTGTCCTTTACGGTTTCATACGCTTCCTTCTCGCCCTTGCCGCAGCTGATACGCTCAAAGCTGATATCGGATAGCTTCTCTCCCGCTTCGGTTCGGCGTCCAGCTTCGACCGCCGCCCTCACTTCTGCGACACTCTCTGCTTCGCTCCTCATTTGCGCCGACACCGATGGGCAACCGGCGTCTGACAGAATTTCCGCTGCGACGGCCATCAGCCTTTCCGCAGACTTCAATTTATAAGCTATCTCTCCACCGAGGACACCTATGAACATCTCGTCGTCAAGGCCGAGCGCGAGCTTTTCGACCGCTTCGTCAAGCCAGGCAAAAGGCGATGGGTAGCTCATTATGCGCTCGTAGACCTCAAGGATCATTTCCCTTATGTTTCTTTCACTGTTCGGTGCGGAATAGTTATTCAGAAAGGCAATGAAGACCTCGTCCCCTTCGTCAAACTTTTCGGCCAACAGGGAATCAAGGGCTTTCTCCTTCATAAAAAAACTCTGCTGCTCGTCACAGATGCCTTCCGGGGGCGCGAGGCCTATCTCGTAGCAGTGTTCCTTGATTATTGACAAAGCGAATGAATGGAATGTCGAAATGGCGGCAGCCCCTGTGCGCCGCAGTTGGTCGGATATGAAATTTGCAGCGTCGGCGCCGGGCGTTCCAACGCCAATCTGCGCGCCCGCCTCTTCAAGCGACGCGGTAATCCGTTGCTTCATTTCCCCTGCGGCGGCTTCGGTGAAAGTCACCACCAACAATTTCCCTATGTCAACGCGCTCGTCAACCACCAGGGTCTTTATACGCTCGGTGAGTACGGCCGTCTTACCGGAACCCGCCGCCGCCGCCACAAGGATGTCGCTGCCGCGGCTTCCTATCGCCTCAAGTTGTCTGTCAGTCCACTCCATGGGCATATGATATCATGGCGGGAAAGTATAGCGAAACCGCTCCTGCGAAAACCACAGGCATGCGCAGGATTTTTGTTATAGACGCCGGAGATTTACAGCCCGAGCCAAACCATAAAAATTCCGAAGGATTTCTCCTATGTCTAAACCCTCCGAACTTGACGATTTTTTCATGAGGGCGCTGAAGTGGTATACTCCTTTCGTACGGTCGAAACGAAAGGAGCAATTGCATAATGAAAATACAGCGATTCGTATGCGGTCCGATAGTTGAAAACGGATACGTCATATACCAACAAAAAGGCGGGAGCGCCTACATCATAGACCCCGGATACAGCGCCGGCCTTTACAAGGACTTCGTGAAAGAAAACAATCTTACGGTTAAAGCGGTTCTGCTCACGCACCACCACCCTGACCATGCGGGCAAATCGGAAAAGCTCGCGAGGGATTTTGATGTGAAAATCCGGGCGCACAGAAACGAACTGCCGTATGCGGGCACGAGGATTGACGAGGTCTTTGAAGGCGGTGAGACCCTTGACCTTGACGGCGAGGAGATCAAGGTGCTGCTGACCCCCGGGCATTCGGCCGGAGGCGTCTGCTTCCTCGCGGAAAAGAGCAAAGTCTGCTTCACAGGCGACACGGTGTTCGATGTCGATACGGGGCGCATAGACCTGCCGGGCGGAAGCGGAGACGAGATGAGGCGCTCGATGAGGGACGTCGTCAACAATTGGCCGAACGACATCACCATCTATCCGGGACACGGCGATCCCGCCACGATGAAATTCGTGCGTGAGGAAAACGACGAATTCAACTGGTATCTGGAAAACTAAAACCGACGTAAACCGGTGCCTGAGAGGACTTTCTCAGGCACCGGAAACATTGCTACCAGTGTACACGCACCTCAGTCCCTATCGGCGCTCTCGCATACAGGAATCCTGCGGCACTCAGCGGCATATTCACACAGCCGTGCGACCCCCGAGACTTGTACAAGTCGCCGCCAAACGACGGCTGCCAGGTGGCGTCATGCAGGCCATATCCACCAAGGAAGGGCATCCAGTAGGAAGAAAACCCGCCTACCTGGAAAGTGACATTCCTCGACTTCGAGTAAATACGGAAGGTCCCTGTAGGAGTGGCTCTGGGCCCGGGCAGCCCTGAAACTATGTCGCACTCCAATACGGGTATGCCGTTCTCGAAATAAACAAGATGCTGGCTGCTCAGGTTGACGTCGATATAGGTGCCCCAGGACTTCGGCCCGGTATATTGAACGCCTTTCTGTACAGCCGCGCCGACAAATGTTGAAGCGCCGTTGGCGTCTGTCACATACACATGGGCGATATAAGTGCCGGTCTCAAGGCGATGATCTCTGACCGAGTCCGAAGCGCCCCATACGTTCCCGCCGACCACATGCGCGTCAAGCCAGCGGATATCGTTTTGTCCATTGACTTCACTCCAGACAGCTATACGTACTCCGCTCACCGGCGCTGTACCCCTGTTCACGGGGACGTGCACCGCGAAGTATCCTGTATAGGTATCGGAATTGACGCTTACAAACTCCACCTTGCCCGAACCGATCGAAGGGCCATCAACATTGAACTTTGCGGCACCTGTGAAAGTGCTTTTCCCTGAGAGCGTCGCATACGCGTGTACATTGAACTCCCCGACAGACCTGTGGTTGGAAAGAGGGACCCGATACACCCACGCGTTGCCATACCGCTGCGCAGGATACCAGCGTATGTCATCCTGGCCGCCAGATGTGGACCAGGTCGGGAATGATACGGAGCCGGCTTTCGAAAAAGCCCCACCGCCTGCGGAAATCACAGCTGTCCGGCCATCGTCAGCCAAAGTCGCAGTAATGATCGGCGCTCCTGTAAAAGTGACGCCCTCCTTCGTATCACCGGCGATGAAAGTCATGGCCCCATTTGCGTCAACCGCATACGCATGGGCGATGTATTGCCCTTCTTCGAATAAATGCGTCGGCACGGAAGTGTCAACTTTCCACTTCTGGACGCCTCCTGAAGTCGAAACGAGTGTCGCTTCGTGCCAAATAAGATCGTTTTGGCCTCCGGTATTTCCCCAGATCGGGATCTTAAGGCTGGTCACGTCTGCAGAGCCTTTTTCGACCGTAGCGGTGACTATGAGGTTTCCTTTATCTGAATCATAGGCACCATCGAACCTGACTCCCGAACCTGACGGTTTCGGCGGGAGCACATTGAACGAAGCCGATCCGGCAAATGCATTCCCTTTATAAATATGCACAGCAAAGACGCCTGTGCTCTTATGCCTGTTTAATGGGACATCAACGGCCCATTTCCCGTTTGACAATGTTGCGCCATACCATACGAGATCATCCTGGCCGCCATTCAGCGACCACACAGCAAACTGCGGGGAGGCTCCAACATTCCCGAGGCTTCCTCCGTAGGCGGAGACTCTTACGCTTGTACCTTTCGCGTTTATCTGAGGGGTGTCTACGACTACGCTATCCGAAGGATGGGTGATACTCCGTGACGCCCCTGACACGAAGGTCCTTGCGCCGTTGAGATCTGTCACATATACATGGGCGACGTATGCGCCAGACTGTCCTCTGTGCTCGGTAGTCGAAGTCGTAACTGTGTATATATTGCTGCCCTCCTGGCGCACAGCTTTGTGCCAAACGAGATCGTCCTGGCCTCCGGAGCTGCTGTTCCATATCGGGACCTCAACGCTTGAAACCCCTGCGGGAGTGTTTTTGAGTTCGACGGAAACCTTGAAAACCCCGGATTTGCTGTCGAGGTCAAAGACGGGAGCGGAACCTGAAGGAGCCTCTATATTGAAGGAAGCAGCGCCTGCAAATGTAGTCCCGGCATAGAGGTGTACTTCGAACCGGCCTGTCGATTTGTGGTTTTGCAGAGGGACGCTATAAGCCAGCTTGCCGCCATTGCGGGCTGCATTGTACCATATGAGGTCATCCTGCCCATTATCGGAGGACCAAACCGCAAAACGTGCCCCGCTACGGCCTGTGGCACCTCCCCACGCTTCTATAGCGACGCTTCTGTTATCGCTGGAGACTGATGCTTTCAGCGTCGCGCGGTCAGGATGATTGACGCCGTCCGCCTGCGCAGCTGAGAGGAAGGCTTTTGAGCCGTCCGAGTATTTGACATAGACATGCGCCTGATATGTTCCTGACTGTCCCATGTGATCCGTGGTGGAAGTCGTAGCTATGTATGTATTAGGGGTACCGGGGGCGGGGGCGGCGACATGCCATATGATATCGTCCTGGCCTCCGACACTGCTGTTCCAAATGGGGATTTCAATACCCGATATAGCCTTTGTGCCGGGAGTGACTTCCACTTTCACCCCAAACATCCCTGTATCGCTGTCGATTGTGAACACAGGAGCAGATGCAGCGGCACTCGCAGTCAGCTGAGCGACGGCCGCACCGCCAGGTGCGAGCGATTTCGTCTGTTTTTCCGGCGAAACCCCGGCAGCGGCTGGCAGCTTTTCTTCCGATGGGCTGCCGGAAGCTTGTGGCTCCTCTTCGGGAGGCGCAGGTTCGATGAGCCCGGCGTCAGATTGGCCGGAGCCGCCCTGGCTGGAGGATTCTTCATTTTCGGGCAGGCTCACATCCCCCTGCGGCTGAGCGTCAGCGAGAGTTTGCCCGGCAACGGGTTCTGCAGGAGAAGATATCTCCTGTTTAAGCGGCACATCCTCGTTCGCAAACACCCCGAGAGGGAGCATAGCTGTTATAAGCAGAATGCTCAGAGCCGCCGCAATAGTACTACTTCGTTTTTTCATCATATTCACCTGCCAATACGGCAAACCACAACAAGCAACTATTCAGGCATCCCCGCCTTTTTTGAACAGTATACATTTTTCGAAGAAAACCCTCGTAGTTTCTGTACAATATTCAAACGCCGAAGCGATTAAGGGCAATTTGTCTCTTTGTCTTTTCTTAGATTATGACAGATTGGCATAATTCAGGCAAGCGTCGTCAAAAGACGTACAAAAACCCCGGCAGCGGGTGTTACTGTCCAGACGTGTGTGCCCTTTTGCTCCGAAGCTGAGCGGTAGCGGTACAGCCCCATGTAAGCCTGAGAATAGTAACTCAGCGGACACTCGTTCATATCGACAAATTCCATCCATGCACGATCCTTGCTTTTCTTTCGGATATGCCATTGAATAAATGAATACAAGGGGGATCCGATTGCTGCGCGGCGAATTTCCGAACACCGGCGGCGCGGCTTCAGGCGAGGAGCATATAGCTGAAGCCGGGATTCAGGCAGAGAGCCTGCTTGCGGTTCTCTGATGTCATTCAGGGGGGAAGAGGAATGAAACCAAACAGAAAAAAACATGTGGCCGTGCCGATAGCCATAATGGTCGCCGTATCGCTTGCCATCACGGTATTTGCCGGATGCCACGCCAAAAATCCCGGCTCGGATCCCGTTGAGAATAACCATCCGGTTGCGGAAGAAACAGTGACCATACAGGGGGACGACTCTACGGCAACCACATGGGTTTCCAAAGCAAAGCCTGACATCAACATCTCAAACGAAAAAGACAACACTTACATTGATGTCGGCCTGGGCGAAAAAGGCGCAGCCCGTGAAGGCCTTGTGCGATTCAATCTCCCTGTCGGCGTCGCACCGGAAGACCTCATATCGGCGGAACTCCGTTTGAAAAAGATTGGAGGCAACGTGCCAAAGATAAGGGCGGGAATAGTGACCATCCCCTGGGGGATTTCCGAAGTATGCCATAACGACATCGACGGCATGACCATCGTCAAGGAGGATGCCCCCATCTGCAAACGCGCGAAAATGGAATGGTACTGCATCGACGTGACGGATATTGTGAAAGGCTGGCTCAGCGGCGACTATGCGAATTACGGGTTCGCGCTCACAGGTGCGAAAGAAAACAAAATGACGCGCTTTTTTTCCGCAAACGCCAAAGACCCGGACACCTGCCCACAATTGGTGATACAGTATAAGGACAGCAGTCCCTCCAGGAAATACGGGAAATATGACTACCGGAAGCAGCCTCCAGAAGAGGGAAACTGCCTATCCTACGCACTGAGGGATACGGACGCCATCACTCTGGAAGACCTCGTCGAAGACGACACCGAGTTTTTCAAAATAAGCGAGAACGGGTCTGAAGCGACATTGGAATATCTCGAAGAACGTATCACAAACTACATGGACGCACACAAGAAAGAACTCGGCATAGAATCATACCGCCTGCTTTCAGGATTTGACACATTGATCGACCCTGCAAAGGAATACATGGTAGCCATCAAAATCGGGACGGGCAAGATCACGAACGACCCGGATGCCCCCGGATTTGACTACCACCTTAGGATCAGGCTAGCTGACGGAAGCTGGTCGGAAAAACTCCAGGGGTCTTCCTCGCGTATCGTCCCTGGCTCCAACGAAGCGCTTGACGAAGGCAAGTATCCCTGGGACGCCGACTATATGTGGGGCTATCCCAAATGGACAGACTACTACAGCAGCTCCACGGCCTACATGGCTGTAACGAAGAGCACGGATTTTTTCACTTCGCATAAACACTGAGACAGCCGACGCTTTTGTCACCCGGCGGCCCGTCAACGCAATGGTTGGTTGGTGGAGCAATAAGGACTCGTCAGCTGTGTTTTCGGATGAGCAGGCTACGCCCCGTCATCTCGGCGGGGATCGGCAGATCCATCATATCGAGAAGGGTGGGGGCGATATCGCAGAGCGCACCGCCATCAGCAAGCCCGAAACCCCCGCTGTCGTCCCTTATCAAAAGAAGCCTCACGAGGTTGGTGGTGTGCGAAGTCACAGGTTCGCCATCTTCCGTCAGCATCTTCTCCGCGTTGCCGTGATCGGCTGTCAACAGGAGCTGCCCGCCGACTTTTGCGATAGCGTCCGTCACTGTGCCTACGCAGGTATCGACAGCTTCAACGGCCTTTATGGCAGCGTCGAGCTTGCCCGTGTGGCCTACCATGTCCGTATTGGCAAAGTTCAGTATCACGACATCGTATTTGCCTGAGGAGATATTTTCCGCAGCGTCTTTTGCCACTTCAAAAGCACTCATTTCCGGCTGCAAATCATAGGTGGCGACTTTCGGCGAAGGCACGAGGATACGGTCCTCGCCAGGGTTCGGCGGCTCCTCGCCGCCGTTAAAGAAAAATGTGACATGCGCGTATTTTTCGGTTTCCGCTATGCGGAGCTGGCTCAGACCCAGAGAACTCAGATATTCCCCCAGGGTATTTTTGATGCGCTCAGGCGCGAAGGCGACATGGACATGATGAAAGCTCTCGTCGTATTCGGTCATGGTGACGAAGAAGATGTTTTTTCTGACGGCCTTTCGGGAAAACGCAAGGCCTTCGTCCAGGCCTTTCTCAAAATCCAGCTCGGTGATGGCTCTCGTTATCTCCCTCGCACGATCGGGGCGGAAATTGTAAAAAATCACCGAGTCGCCGTCGTTGATCACGGCGATAGGCCTGTCGTCCGCATCGACGATCACCGTAGGTTGGACGAATTCATCATTTTCGCCTCTGCCATAAGAAGCGGCCACGGCTTCTCCCGCAGTTTTCGCCTTCAGCCCTTCGCCAAGGATGAGCGCGTCGTAGGCTTTCTCTTCGCGGTCCCACCTGTTGTCCCTGTCCATGGCGTAGTATCGCCCGCTGACGGTGGCGATGGTGCCGACGCCTTTATCGGCGACAACTTTCTCAAGGTCGGCTATATAGCCCTCCGCCGACTGGGGCGGGGTGTCTCTGCCGTCGAGAATAGCGTGGATATATACCTTGCCGGAGACGCCTTCCCTTTTTGCAAGCTCAAGGAGTGCATAGAGGTGGTTCGAGTGGCTGTGGACTCCACCAGGAGAGACCAGCCCCATGAAATGCAGCTTGCCCCCGTCCCTGATGCGGTCGATGGCTTCGAGAAGGGTCTTGTTGCCAAACAGGCTGCCGTCCTCAATGGCGCGGTCAATGCGCGTCAGGGACTGATAGACTATCCTGCCGGCCCCTATATTCAGATGGCCCACTTCACTGTTTCCCATCTGGCCGTCAGGCAGGCCGACTGCAAGCCCGCTTGCGCCTATCAGGGTATGCGGGTTGGAATCGATCAGGGCGTCGAGGACGGGAGTCCTTGCCTGCGCCACTGCGTTGCCGTAGTCCGACTCCAAATATCCGTAACCGTCAAGTATCATTATCATTGACGGCCTTTTTTTAATTACCGGTTTAGTATCCATTTGACCTCATTTCCATTGACGCACAGCACATGCAATCGCTTCAAGAGTGGTGGCGCGCCCCGACGCCCATTCCAACAGACGCACAGCACAGGACATGAATCGCTATGCTGCCTTCCGAGGCGGACAAATCGCCGCCTGCCATGTTTCCGCTGACGCCTCCATACGTCTATTGTATCACTTCGCCATGGCAATTCCCGCTCTGCGTCCGGAATTCCACGCATGGTCCAGATTGTACCCGCCGCAGACAAAATCCCGGTTGAGGACTTCGCCTGCGAAATACAGGCCGGGGATGCGCACAGACTCCCCCGTGTCCTCCCTGATGCCGGGAAGCGCCACGCCGCCCTTTGTCACTTGCGCCTCTCTCCAACCCTTTGTCCCCGAGACAGGCACTTCAAAGGCTTTCACTATCGCCGCCGCTGCCCTGTCGTCGCCCTTTGCCTCGCACTCTATGAAAGCTGCAATCCTCTCGTCGAGTACGCCCCGAAGCCCGAGAGCCCCTGAGTTCTTCAGGGTATGAACCAATTCGCCCTCGCTCAGCGCCGGTGCCAAATCTATGACTACGGCGACCTCGCCTTCATCGCCGGGCATGGGCCAGGCGCAGCTGAGGTCAAAGGCCATAATCCCTGACAGGCAATCCTTTCTGAACAGTATCTCCCCCGAAGCCGTCGCGGCTGTCTCGCGGGATACTGTCAATTTTGCGTTTGCCTTTGCGCGCGCGCCGTCGAGGGATGTGAATTTTGCTTTTTCGCCCTCGCTGTACACAAGCTGGACAAGTGAGGGCCTTATCCGCGACAGCTCCTGGCCGAGAGAGCGGGCGAAAGCAAACCCATCGCCGAAACTCCCGTATTGAGGCCCGGCTTTCCCTCCTGTCGCGATCAACACCTTTTCTGCTTCCAGGGATGCCCCGTTCTCAAAACTCACTGATATGGCTGATGCCTCTCGCACTATCCCGCTTACCCTGCGGCCAGCCAAAACCTCGCACAGCCCTGCCCTCACGGCGGTTTTGAGCCTCTCCACGAAAGCGTCCCTGACTGAAGCCGCGCGGTTGCTCATCGGGTAAGCTCTGCCTTCGGCGTCTGCTCTCAAAGGTACGCCGAGCGAAGAAAACAACGCGATGGTATCTGCATATCCGTCGGCATGCACATTTGTGAGATTGCATCTGCCATTTCCGGTGGCAAGGATTTTTTTTCCGAGTTCATCCAGAGCTTCGATGAGCAGAAGTTCTTTGCCTCCCGCCGCCAGATAGGAAACAGCGGCACAGAGCCCCGAAGCGCCGCCACCTATGATCATCGCCCTGTATTTCGTTTTGGGAATGAATATTTTCTGTGGCATCCGTGTCCTCTCTCATGCGGCTTTCATCCGGCCCGCCGCTCATCATGGCACAGCGCATATCCGCCGCGCAGTAAATACAGGAAACCAATATACAGCTGCACTGCCTCAGCCAGCCATCAATCGCCTGGCAGGGCTTTCGCGAATTCGCGTCCGTAGCAGACGCACTTTTCGATTTCTTCTTCGTTTGGCTTGAACCTTATGCGCAGCCCGTCGTCTGTCATATTGACTTTCACCTGTTTCAGGCGTGCAGCGATATTCGGTACGCCTTCGCCGCTCCACCCATATGAGCCGAACACTCCGGCGGGCTTGCCTCCGTGGATCTTTGCGTTCAGCCTGACAGCTATCTCCCATATCGGAACCAGGGCTTCCCCGGCTATCGTAGGGGTCCCCAGGAGGAAACCGTCTGCATTGCATATTTCATCCATCACTTCGCCCAGATCCGCGTAGGACATATCATAGAGCTTCACGTCGATGCCTTCGCTTTCTTCGATCCCCTGTTTTATCGACTCAGCCATCTTTCTTGTATATCCGTAGCTCGTCACGTAAGGGATGACGACCCGCTTCCGGGGACTCGCCGGCTTCGGGGTAGCCCATTCCCTGTACAGCTCGACGACGCGCCACGGATTGTTGACGAGGACGGGCCCGTGCCCGTTCGCGATCATCTCGATATCGAGATCCTTGATCTTTTCTATCCCGGCAAGCACGTCGGCCTTGAACGGCCCCATGATATTGTCAAAATAGTAAAGCATGGTTTTGACGAAGACTTCCTGGTCCATGCCATCGTCGTCCACAACGCCTCCATACGCGTAGTGCGAGCCGAAGCAGTCGCATGAAACGAGGATCTTGTCCTCCTCCACGTATGTGAACATCGTGTCAGGCCAGTGGAGGTTTGGCGCGGTTATAAACCGCAGGGTCTTTCCCCCGATATCGAGGGTCTCGCCGTCAGCCACGGCATGCGAATTGAACTCCTTGTTTACGATCTGCCCGAGGAAGTTGATAGCGCCTGTCGAGCCGTAAACCTCTATATTCGGATTCAGTTCGATAAGCTTCTCCACACAGCCTGCGTGATCCGGTTCGGTGTGGTCGCAGACGATGATGTCTATCTCAGATACAGGGACGACGTCTGCCAATTTTTTCAAATAGATCTCGCAGAGATAGTCCTTTGCCGTTTCAAAAAGGACAGTCTTGTCCCTGCCTTTGAGGATATACGAGTTGTACGAAGTGCCGTGATCAGTGTACATCACGATGTCAAAAATCCGGAGATCCGGATCCAAATTTCCCACCCAGTAAAAATCTTCTTTCAGTTTTTTTGTAAGCATAACGATCTCCCGCTTGATTGCTTTCTATCAGAGCTTTAGCGTATATAGCCAGTATAAATGAGAAAGAGCTTATTAGGAAATAAAATAAAATGAAGTGAAAAAAATTGCCCACCAATCGTTACTGTCCAGACGTACTTTCGAAAACGTGGGAATGGCTGAGTATTAATTATCCCGGTGCAGAATTCTGTGTCTGCGCCGGGATAATCAGGACTTGCCTGGCAAATCTATTTAAGTGTGACTTTGCCGCCTACTTCTTCGATCCTGGATTTGATCTCGTCGCCTTCGGGCTTTTCGACACTCTCTTTTATGATTGAGGGAGCACTATCTACAAGCTCTTTGGCCTCCTTCAGCCCAAGCCCGGTGATCTCGCGGACGACCTTTATGACTTTGACCTTCTCAGCGCCGACTTCGGTGAGTTCAACGTTGAATTCTGTCTGCTCTTCAGCGCCTGCTGCACCTCCGCCCGCACCGGGTGCGGCTACAGCGACGGCCGCAGCCGCCGAAACGCCGAATTCTTCTTCGCAAGCCTTGACCAGCTCGTTGATCTCGAGGACTGTCGCGCCTTTAATCTCGTCAATTATCTTTTGGATATCCATTCTTGTTTCCTTTCTACCCAGAGGGGTTTATTATCATCCTTCTATTCCGGCTGCCCGGCAGGAGTGTCTTCTGTTGCTGTTTCCTCTGATGCTTCCGTAGATGCTTCAGCGGGAGATGATTCTTCGGCTTCGGGAACCTTCTCAGCTGGAGTTTCCGCAGCAGTCTCTGTGGCTTCTTCGACTGGAGCGGCCTCACTTTCCGGTGCTGCTTCCGCCGCCACATCTGCATCTTCCATCTGTGCAGTTTTTTCTTCGGCAGGAGCCTCCGTGGGCACGGGGGCTTCTTCGACGGGAGTCTCTGCTGCTGTTTCGGCGTCTTCGGCCTTCACAGCCTTCTCTTCTGCGGGGGCTTCACCCGATGCTTCGCCTGCGTCCGAGGCTGCTGCATCTCCGCCATCCGCTTCGGCTATCGCCGCGAAGGTTCGAACCAGCTTGCTCAGCGGGCTCTGGATGCTCCCCATGAACTTCGCTATCAAGTCGTCTCTGGACGGGATCTTTGCTATTTCCGCTATGCCTTCAGCGTCGTAGTACACGCCGTCGATGATGCCTGCCTTGAACTGCATCTTCTTGACTTCCCTGATGAAGGAGTCAATCGCCCTCGCCGGTGCCGTGGAGTCGTCATAGCCAAACGCAAAAGCGCTGGGGCCATCGAGTATCTCCGCCAACTTTTCGTTGCCTGTACCTGCGATCGCTCTCTTTGCGAGGGTGTTCTTGTACACCTTGTAGTCGACTTCCGCATCCCTGAGTTTGTTTCTCAGCGCATCGGCCTCGGCTACGGTGATCCCGATATAGTCGACCACCACAAGGGAATTCGATCTTTCCAGCTTGTCCGCGATCTCGTCTATGACCTGCTGTTTCCTGATCTTGCTTTCTTCTGACATTCTCTCTCCTTTCCGGTCGAATTGTTTTTTTGAAAATAAAACGACCTATTCGCTTTCCGTAGTGCAAACAGGCCGTGTATAAGCTATTTCGCTTTTCCACAAACCTCGGCGGGCCGCCTTCAGGCTTTTATGCGGCTGAGCCGCTCCCGCTGTCTACGGTTTTTTATCAGCTGCCCGCCCGGGGACTCGTCAATTGACGCCCCTGTGGGCTTTCGCTAATCAATATGTATTCAGGGCGCACCACACGTCAGGCAGAGCCTTGCCGATTGTCCGTTCGCCCTTTCGCCGCTATGCGCTATGCGGCGTTCTTTCAGTTCCCGCTCAGTTTTGCGGGGTTCACCTTCACTCCGGGTCCCATCGTGGAAACGACTGTGCAGCTTCTGATATATTGCCCCTTGGCTGCGGAAGGTTTCGCCTTGACGATGGCTTCAACAAGAGTATTGAAGTTTTCTGCCAGTTTTTCGTTGCCGAACGACACCTTGCCTATCGGGGAGTGAACTATATTCGTCTTGTCAAGGCGATATTCCACCTTGCCGGCTTTGATCTCTTCAATGGCCTTTGCGATATCCATCGTGACTGTTCCCGACTTCGGGTTTGGCATCAGCCCTTTGGGGCCGAGGATCTTCCCAAGCCTTCCTACCACGCTCATCATATCGGGAGTGGCCACCACGGCGTCAAAATCAAACCAGCTTTCCTTTTGGATCCTGTCAGCCATGTCTTCCGCACCGACGTAGTCGGCACCGGCTTCCTTTGCCTCGGCTTCCTTCGGGCCCTTTGCGAATACAAGGACCCTCGCCGATCTGCCTGTGCCGTTTGGCAGCACTATGGCACCTCTGATCTGTTGGTCCGCGTGACGCCCGTCGAGCCCCATCTTGAAGTGGGCTTCAACCGTTTCGTCGAACTTCGCGCTTGCCCCTTTTGTAACCAAATCGAGCGCTTCGTCGGCATCGTAGAGGTATTGCCTCTCTATGCTTTTGGCCGCCTCGAGATATCTTTTGCCTCTCTTTGGCATACTTTCCTCCTTGTGGTGCATGCGTCCCGCCGCAATTCACTGCCGTCGCGGGACTCCCACCCTTTAGTCTTCTACTACGATACCCATACTCCTGGCAGTGCCTCTGATCATTGCCGATGCACGTTCAAGAGTGTTTGCGTTCAGGTCCGCCATCTTTGTCTTTGCGATCTCTTCAACCTGTGCGTTTGAAACTGTCGCAACCTTATTTTTGTTCGGAACCCCTGACGCCTTTTCGAGATTCGCGGCTTTCTTCAAAAGAACTGCCGCGGGCGGTGTCTTCGTGATAAAGCTGAACGACCTGTCCGCGTACACCGTGATGACCACAGGTATGATGGTTCCGGCCTGATCCTGCGTCTTCGCGTTGAACTGCTTGCAGAAGTCCATGATGTTGACGCCTTTCTGGCCGAGCGCGGGCCCTACCGGCGGTGCCGGTGTAGCTCCGCCTGCAGGT
>JAISAW010000062.1 GCA_031266515.1 Eubacteriales Family XIII. Incertae Sedis bacterium | reverse complement strand
ATGGGACTCGGCTTCGCCTCGCAGCTGCGTTCTACGAAGAAAACTGTGCATTTCTGAGCAGTAACGCCCACAGGACGTCAGTCGCTGCGGATTGAATCTTCGCTGCCGTATTCTTTTCTCTCTTTCCTGTGGGCTTTTTTGTATTCGTACATGCGCTCGTCGGCCTGCGACAGTATATCGCTCGTGCTGAGTTTGCTGTCCGGATCGACATCCATGACACCGAAACTCAGAGACCTGCTGTATTTCACTTTTTCTTTGTCTCCAGCCGGAGAGGACTCTATCAGGTGCGTTCGGAGCCCTTCAAATATTTCGGCTGTTTCTCTGCCGCCCTCGTCCCCGTATTTGAGCAAGACCATGAACTCATCGCCGCCAAGCCTGCTTACGACAGCGTTTCTGACGCTTGAAAGCAAGTCGGCGACTGTTTGTATATAGGCGTCCCCTTCATTGTGCCCGTACACGTCGTTGACGTATTTGAGCATATCCATATCGACAAAAACGAGATGGAACCCTTCATCAGCTTCAATCCATTCATTGAGGGCCTTCATGCCGTAATGCCTGCTGTATACCCCTGTGGCACTGTCCTTGTACACGATATCCTCAAGGTGCATCATGGATTCTCTTTCTTTAGTGACATCGACGAGAACGCATGCTACGGCGTCGTGGTCATACCACCTTACCGGGTACAGATCCGCTTCGAGGTAGACCATCCCATCGTCGCTTATAAGCGAAAACTCTTCAGTGGTCGGGCCGTTTTCGGAATTGAGTTGCTCCGCATACTCCATGAGTATGGCGTAAAGCTGGTTTTCCAGGTTTTCGTTGTCGAGAAAATCCGCGACGGAGTGGTTGGCAAACAGACGCTCCCCTGTATCGCGGTCTACCATGATGATCCATTCATTCATCTTGGTTGTGATGACTTTGAAGAGAGAGTTTGCCTTTTCAAGCTCTCTCGCCTGACCCCTCGTACGGCTCATTTCATCGTTCAAAGCTTCGCTTCGTTCGCGCAGCTGGTCGACCATGGAGTTGAACGATTCTGCAAATCCCCCCATGAAAGAAACCTTTTGCGTGTAATCGCCGGAGGCAATCTGCTTTGCCTGCCACGAGATATGTTTCAGCGACGACTGCAGGGCCCTGAGCGAGGATGCCATCTCGTTTTCCGGCGGCGGGGATTTGGCCGCGAGATCGCCTTTTGAAAGATGGGAGGCGTAATCCCGCATTTCTATGATTTGGCCGCATACGCGAACAAGCGTTTCTCCGAATTCCCTGGCATCTTCGGAAAGCGAGGCTGTATCGAGGGACGCGCGCTGCGGAGAGTGGAGCACATCCTTCAAATAATTTGTCATCATATCTAAATCAGATTTTTGTATAGCGGCACCTCCTTGCCCTGTAATTGCGTTCACCGTTCGCCCTGCAACCGGCCTCCTGCACCAGACAGTCCTCCCCTGTGTGCCCATATAGTATACCCGAAATAGTTCCTTCGTTATTGAAAAAAAATACACAGATGTTAAAATTGTATGCACTGTGCGCGTACAGGAAGTCTGGTAGTCTATCTCCTTTTCAGGCGAAGGGACAGGTATACACTGTGCGCGCACAGGAAGTCGAAGGTACTGAACTATCGCTCGGAGGAAATGAGGAATATGGCGGAAACCCTTACTTACAAGATATTGAAATCCCACTTGCTTGAAGGCGATCTGGTACCCGGCAGCCCGGTCACCATCAAAATCGACCAGACGCTGACCCAGGACAGCACGGGGACAATGGTGTACCTGCAGCTCGAAGCTATGGACGTCGAGCGGACGGCGGCAGAGGCCTCAGTGGCTTATATAGACCACAACACCCTTCAGACCGGCTTTGAAAATGCAGATGACCACGCCTTCATCAGAAGCGTGGCGGGTCGCCACGGGATCAAATTCTCAAAGCCGGGCGGCGGCATCTGCCACCAACTCCACCTTGAAAATTATGGCATTCCCGGCAAGACCCTGCTCGGCTCCGACAGCCATACCCCGACAGGCGGCGGGCTGGGGATGATAGCGATAGGTGCAGGCGGGCTCGATGTGGCCGTCGCCATAGCGCAGGGGAAATATTCGCTCACCGCCCCGAAAGTCCTCGGTGTGAAGCTTACAGGCAAACTCAGAGCCTGGGTTTCGGCAAAGGATGTCATACTCCACATACTCAGGGAGCTGACAGTCAAAGGGGGCGTCGGCAAAGTAGTGGAATACTACGGCCCCGGAGTAGCCACCCTCAGCGCCACCGACAGGGCCACGATCACAAATATGGGGGCGGAGCTTGGAGCCACGACATCCATATTCCCTTCCGACGAAAACACAAAAGCTTACTTGCAGTCCCAGGGGCGCGGCGGGGACCATACCCCTCTCGCCGCCGACGAAGGGGCTGCCTACGACGAAACGCTTATTGTCGATCTCTCAAATATCGCCCCTCTTGCTGCCAAGCCGCACAGCCCCGACAATGTGGAAGAAGTTTCAAGCATCGGGCGGATCAAAATCGATCAGTCGGCGATAGGAAGCTGCACGAACTCTTCATACACAGACTTGATGAAAGCTGCGGCGATACTTAAAGGCCGATCAGTCCATCCCGACGTCAGCCTCGTGATATCGCCGGGGTCCGCCGCGATCCTCTCAAAGCTCGCGGCAAACGGTGCCCTCGCCGACCTGATAAACGCAGGCGCAAGGGTCATCGAAAACGCCTGCGGGCCTTGTATAGGCATGGGGCAGTCGCCGAAGAGCGGAGCCGTTTCCCTCAGGACTTTCAATAGAAACTTCAAAGGCAGAAGTGGCACGAGCGACGCGCTCGTATACCTGGTGAGCCCCGAAACCGCCGCAGTCAGCGCCATTACAGGAGTGCTGACTGACGGCCTCGCAGACGTGGATGGGCTGAATATAAAGCTGCCGGCCATACCTCCCGAGACATTCAGGCAAAACCCAAACTTCTTGATAGAGCCTCCTGAAGGGCCGCGCAGCGAGATAGCGATGGGTCCGAATATCAAACCGTTCCCGAGGAACACGGCCCTGCCCGGAACAGTGAAGGGCGAATTGGTGCTCATAGCCGGCGACAATATCACGACCGACGACATAATGCCCTCGGACAGCAGGCTGCTGCCCTACCGATCGAATATCCCGTATCTCTCCGGATACTGCTTTGAGAAGATCGACCCGGGGTTTGCCGCGCGGGCCGCGGCGGCGAGAGACGGGGATGCGGGCGGAGGCATCATAGCCGGCGGCGAGAACTACGGCCAGGGGTCAAGCCGCGAACACGCAGCCCTCGTCCCCCTCTACCTCGGCATAAAGCTGGTCCTCGCAAAGTCGTTCGCGCGCATACACAGGGCAAATTTGATAAACAGCGGGATACTTCCCCTGGCCTTTGCGGATCCCGGCGGCATCGACATCCTGAAGCAGGGAGAAACCCTCTCAATGGAAGACGCCGCAAAGCAGCTCGACAACGAATGCATCATTTTGAAAACCGTCGCAGGCCTTGAGATTAAGCTGGCAAACGACTTCTCCGATTCGGAAAAAGCCATGCTGCGCGCCGGCGGCAAGATAAACATGATAAGGAGCGAACTCGAGAAATGAGGCAGGCACCCGCATAATGGCACAGCAGATACAGAAAGTAGCAGACCTCGCTGACAAGATAAGGATAGAAATCCTGGCGGAACACATCTCTCCGGGAGAAAAGATCACGGAACAGTCGCTGGCCGACCGGTTCAGCGTAAGCCGGACGCCCGTGAGGGAATCCTTCAGGCTCCTCGAATCCGAGGGATTGATCCGCATCATCCCGAACAGGGGCGCTTTCGTAGTCGGATTCTCAAAGGCGGACATGATAGACCTCTACAGGCTGAGGCTCCTGCTCGAGACGCAGGCCATCGAATGGGCGATCCAGCGGCGGACCGACGATGAAATAGACTCCCTCGAAGAGAGCATCGACTTCATGACTTTCTACACCGAGCGCGGCGACATAAAGCGCATGAGGGATATCAATGTGGATTTTCACAACAAGATCGTGACAGCTTCACACAACAAGGGCTTGATCGAGACCCTTGGCCGCATGCACAAATACATGCGCTTCAGCACACACATCCGCACCTATGAGGAAGACAACCTGGAAGAAATCCTGGCCGAACACACAAAGCTTTACAGGGCTTTTAAAAAAAACAGCCCCTCCGCCGGAGGCCGCATGATGCGTACCCACATCGAACACGGCCTCGAACGCTCGGGGCTGCTCGGCTGAGTTGTTCACCGTTAAAATAATTAAGAGCTATATGCTTGCTTAGACTTACGAGCGAAGAGCCGGAAGGCACCTTGGCTCCAAACGGCAACGTCAGCTTCGCTCACGGACTTTGGGACGCCAAACGTCGACCGGCTTCGCCGACGAGTCTTGGCGTCAACCAAAGCCCTTGTTCGCTCAGAGCAATAGAGCAAAATGACTGCCTTATGCCGTACTTCCGCCAAGGCGCCTTCCTGTTATTTGCTGCCGGGGTAATAACAGCCTTTGCGCGCCTTATTCCTTCAAATCGATGGTGAACTCGTCGCCTTCCTTTACTTCGCCCTTTATTATTTTGGAGGCGATTTCCGTCTCGATGGTCTTTTTCAAATACCTCGCTATAGGCCGGGCACCGTACTGAGGCGAATATGTTTCCTTCGCGATAAACCTCTTCGTGCCATCGGTGAAATGGACCGTTATATCCTTCTCGTCGAGCCTCCGCTGGATTTCCATCAAGGCTATATCGATGATGCCTATGATGTTTTCCTCCGTGAGCGGCGAGAAGACTATGATGTCGTCGATCCTGTTCACGAACTCCGGCCTGAAGTGGGCCTTCATTTCATCGCGCACCTGGTCTTTCACGCTTTCGTCGATCGTGCCATCGTTCCTGATGCTCTCCGTCATATACGTGCTGCCTATATTGCTTGTCATTATGATGATGGTATTTTTAAAATCGACAGTACGCCCCTGATTGTCCGTCAACCTGCCGTCGTCAAGCATCTGAAGCAGGATGTTGAAGACATCGGGATGCGCCTTTTCGATCTCATCGAGAAGGATGACGCTGTAGGGCTTTCTCCTGACGGCTTCGGTCAGCTGCCCGCCTTCCTCATAGCCGACATATCCCGGAGGCGCCCCCACGAGCCTCGATACGCTATGCTTTTCCATGTACTCGCTCATATCGATCCTTATCATAGCCCGCTCCGAGTCAAACAGGGCTTCGGACAGGGCTTTCGCAAGTTCTGTCTTTCCCACGCCTGTCGGGCCGAGGAAAATGAACGACCCTATGGGCTTGTCCTCATCCTTGAG
This sequence comes from Eubacteriales Family XIII. Incertae Sedis bacterium, assembly GCA_031266515.1. Classification (GTDB taxonomy): domain Bacteria; phylum Bacillota; class Clostridia; order Peptostreptococcales; family Anaerovoracaceae; genus JAISAW01. The sequence continues at coordinate 2,704 of JAISAW010000062.1, read as the reverse complement.
GCCTGCCCTTGCCCTGAGCACGGCTTCGGAAATTGATACGACGGCTTCATCCTGGCCTATGACCCGGCGGTGCAGGATCTCAGGCAGGCGAAGCAGTTTGTCCTTTTCCGTTTCGACAAGCCTGCTCACAGGTATCCCCGTCCATCCGGCGACGACATCCGCTATCTCATCCTCAGTGACCTCTTCCTTGAGCAGGCGCCTCTCTTCCGCAGTCTCGGCGAGCTTTTTCGCCTCATCTATCTCCCTCTCGAGTTCGGGTATCCTGCCGTATTTCAGCTCGGCGAGTTTTTCGAGGTTGTATTCGCGTTCGGCTTCTTCCATTTCGAGCTTGAGGTTTTCAAGCTGCTGCTTGCCCTCTTTGGCAAGTTGGATCACCTTCTTCTCCGATTCCCACTGCGCGCTCAGGGTATCGTTTTGCTCTTTCAGCTCAGCCAGTTCGTTTTCGATCGCTCCTTCCCTCTCCTTTGAGTTCTGGTCGTCCTCTTTTGACAGTGCCTGTTTCTCTATCTCAAGCTGCATTATCCTGCGGGATATATCGTCGAGCTCTTCGGGTTTTGAGTCGATTTCCATCCTTATCTTTGAGGCTGCCTCGTCCATCAGGTCAATGGCCTTGTCCGGCAGGAACCGATCCGTGATATACCTGTTTGAGAGTTTGACGCAGGCTATGAGCGCGGGGTCGGTGATCCTGACGCCATGATGGATTTCAAACCTCTCCTTGAGGCCTCTCAGGATGGAGATGGTCTCTTCTTCGGTCGGCTGGTCTATTATCACCTTCTGGAAACGCCGTTCGAGCGCGGCGTCCTTTTCTATATACTTTCGGTATTCATCGAGGGTGGTGGCGCCTATGCAGTGCAGCTCGCCGCGCGCGAGTTTCGGCTTGAGCAGGTTCCCGGCGTCCATGGCGCCTTCCCCGGCGCCCGCTCCGACGATATTGTGGATTTCATCGATGAACAGAATGACCTGCCCGTCGGATTTTTCAATCTCGCTCAAGACGGCTTTCAGCCTCTCCTCAAACTCGCCCCTGAATTTTGCCCCCGCTATAAGGGCTCCCATGTCGAGGGCGAAGATCGTCTTGTCCTTCAGCCCTTCAGGTACGTCGCCCGCGAGTATCCGCTGCGCGAGGCCTTCGACCACGGCGGTTTTGCCGACTCCCGGCTCACCGATGAGCACGGGGTTGTTTTTCGTGCGCCTTGAAATGATCTGGATGGTCCTGCGGACTTCATCTTCACGCCCTATGACCGGATCGAGCTTGCCTTCGCGCGCGAGCTGCACGAGGTCCCGCCCGTATTTGGCAAGCGCCTCATAGCCCTCTTCGGGGTCTTGGGATGTGACCCGTTGGTTTCCTCTTATCTTCTCAAGCTCTTCGAGGAACTTCTGTTTGGTAATCCCATCGGCTGCAAGTATACGGGCTGACGGTGTGCCATTTTCCTCAAGAAGCGCCTGGAAAAGGTGCTCCACGCTTATGAAGTCGTCCCCACCGGCTTTCGCTATCTTTTCAGCGCGGCCAAGCAGCACAGCGGCCCGCCTCGTCGTGTACAGGGAGTCGTTGCCCGATCCGCTCACTTTTGGCAGCTTGTCAAGCTCCTCCTCCGTCTCGTGCACGAGCTTCGTGACATCCGCGCCGATGAGCCCCACTATTTTCGACGTCAGCCCGTCTTTCTGCGTCAGCAGGGCGTAGAGCAGATGCTCGCCGTCAAGCTGCTGGTGGCCCATCTGAAGCGCGATATTCTGGCTCTCTGCAAGTGCGTTTTGCGCGTTGTGCGTATATTTTTCTATGTTCATTGATACGATCCCCTCCGTTTATATTTTTGCGTCCCCGGGCTGGCCCGGCTAAGGACTTATCAAACAATAATATGCGATTTTCCACTTGCCCTTTCACCGCCATGCCATGTTGTCGTCAGTCGCCATACCGCCCAGTATGCCTCCTTCCTCCGCTTAGGATGAGACTCGCTTCGCTCGCAGCTGCCTTGCCTGGCGGCGAAATTGCGGCGTGGAATTATCACATATTATTGTTTGACAAATCCTAAGAAGATTATACCACAAATTAGCACTCTGCAATCGAGAGTGCTAATATTTTGCACCCAATTTGATAAATGGTAAAATTGCCACCAAATAAGCTCGTCGCCTTTTTTGAAAAAGCGCGGGAGATGTCTTAAAATATATCAGAGCTTTTCGTAGGTTGCGCTGGCGCTCACGCCTCTCAGCATGCCAAGTTTGCCCGAAAGCGCGCTCGTGACAGACTGCGGCGCGTCTAGAGCCACGCTGATGATATTTATTCCCCTGTCCCTGTAGGGGATTCCGAGACGGCCGATAATGTATTGGCTGTACTCGTGCAGGATCTCATTCAGCTTGCCCACTTCGCCGGGGTTGCTCACGATAATCGCGACGATCGCTATCCTGTTTTCCATGTTTGGCCTCATTTCTGCTGACGCGGCGAATGAATCGTTTATTATTCCACAACGTTCTCAAACTGGGAATTCCACAGCTCGGCGTAAAACCCATCTGCCGCGATGAGTTCGTCGTGGGAGCCCTTCTCCACCACGTCGCCGTCCTTCATGACAAGGATGGTATCCGCGTTCCTGATCGTCGAGAGCCTGTGGGCGATGACGAAGCTGGTCCGACCTTTCTTCAAATTGTTCATCGCCTTTTGAATGAGCTTTTCGGATCTCGTATCGACGCTTGACGTCGCCTCGTCAAGGATCAA
>JAISAW010000048.1 GCA_031266515.1 Eubacteriales Family XIII. Incertae Sedis bacterium | reverse complement strand
TACTATAGCACAGAGTTGAACAATATTCCGGGAAAAATCAAAAATTTATGATTAATAGCGACTTAAATATCAACACTCCTTGTCTTGCAGCCGAAGTTTTGGCGAAAATGTGACTGCTCCATTTAGCTCTTTTTCAAACGCTCTTTGCAGCTAACGCGGCTTTTTCCCGCGGGCATTAAACCGTAGATCATAGTATACTCTATTGCAAGGAGGACGTTAACAGTGAGCAAGCCGGATAATAACATCATCCTGTATCAGGATGAAAACGGGATCACAAATGTCAATGTGCGATTTTCCGACGAAGATGTTTGGCTGACCCAACTACAGATTGCTGAGATTTACGATACCACTCAACCGAATATAAGTATGCATATCGACGGCATAATAAAGGACGGTGAACTTCCAACCGATTCAACTCATAAGAAATTCTTATTAGTTCAAACCGAAGGAAAAAGACAGGTAAAGCGTGAAATCAGCCACTATAACCTCGACATGATCATCGCCATCGGGTACCGTGTGCAATCGCAGCATGTCCTGCACGGTCAGTTCATCTTCAACGATAGCTATGCGAACCAATACACACTACTCCCGCATACCCTCTATGCTTTCAAACGACGATTATCAATCGGTAAGGGTAACAGATATGTGCAGCCGTTTCAACTACAATGACTTCCAGATTTACATTGTGAACTTCCATTGACGCAAGCTGATTTAGCCTTGGTTTAAATAGTTACAGTTCAGACATATTATCTATTTTTTCCGGCGGCATCATCATTTTACCTGCTGTTGCCTCGCCCGCTACCTGCCGACGACCCTGCCGGGGAAGGTTTCCGTATGCTTGTCGTCGTCAAGCACAAGCTTGCCGTTGATGATCACCTTTTCGATGCCAGTCGAATATTTCGCTTCGCCGTATGTGGCGTTATCGCGCACGGTGTCTTTATCGAACACGATCACGTCGGCGTAGTTCCCGACTTCGATCGTCCCCCGCCTGTGCAGCTTCAGCCGCCTTGCGGGCGCCAGGGTCATCTTTCTGATGGCGTCCTCAAGCGTGAGCAGCTTCTTTTCACGGACATACTTGCGAAGGATTTTAGCGTGCGTGCCGAAGTAGCGCGGATGCAGGAAGCAGCCTTCTTTAAGCGCGGACGCGGGCAGGCTCAAGCCGTCGGAGCCTATCATGGTTTTGGGATGAGCGATGATCGCATCGACGTCATCTTCATCCATGAGCTTGATTATAATACCGCCTCCTCCACCTTCGGATATGAGCAAGTCGAACAAGGTTTCAAACGGATCGGCGCTGCGGATGTCCGCTATCTCCGCCAGGCTCTTCCCTTCAAATTCCTTATTGGCTGAGTTGTTCATCAATGCGACCGTCACTCCTGCGAATCCGCCGCTGTCCTGCAGCAGGTTTTGCCATCCGCGTATCCCGAGGGTCATATCCCGCACCATGTCTTTTCTGAGGGACTTGTCGCCGAGACGTTCAAGGCCTTTCGCCATACCGCCCTCACACACCCATGAAGGGAGCAGAGCGGAGAGGGAGGTCTCTCCGCTCTCGTACGGATAGGCGTCGAAGCTCACCTCAAGCCCTTCTTCTTCCGCCCTTTCAAGGCGGGCAAACAGCCGCTCGGCCTGTCCGCGCACCGATGCGCTCGACAGTTTGAGGTGCGATATGTGCAGCGGTACGCCGGCGCCGGCCGCGATGGCGACAGCTTCGTCAATAGCTTCAAAGATGAGGTCGCCCTCGCTTCTCATATGAGTCACGTAGCAGCCGCCGTATTCCTTCACGCCTGCAGTCACGGCGGTGAGTTCTTCAGTCGACGTGTATATGCCTGGCAGATAGATAAGCCCGGAACTGATGCCGAGCGCGCCGTCCCTCATGGCCAAGGCCACCATCTCCCTCATGCTCGCGGTCTGTGCAGCGTCCGCCTTGTCTGCGGAAAATCCCATCTCCGCTATGCGTATCGCGCCCTGCGCCGCAAGCGGCGCGATATTGGTCGTCATCTCACAGACACTGAGATTTGACAGATAGTCGCCGAAGCTCTCGCCCGACAGGTCGACCAGACCGCTGTTCCGGTCGATCATCGCCGTCAGAAACTCGAGCAGCAGCCCTCTGTGCTCGGGGCTGACAGGCGCTGCGCCAATGCCGCAGTTGCCTGTCACCTCGGTCGTCACGCCCCTGCGGATCATGTTTTCCGCATGCCCGTCAAGCAGCATGGCGAAGTCCGAGTGCGTATGCATGTCGATGAAACCGGGGCTGACGACTTTGCCCGCCGCATCGATAGTCACGCCGCTGACCACGCCTTCAAGGTCGCCAATCGCGGTGACGGTGTCACCGGTGATACCGACGTCCGCCCTGATGGCGGGAGTTCCCTTACCGTCTACCAATAAGCCATTTGTGATTACAATATCCATCATCTCTGTGGAGTTCTCCTTATCAGTCTGCGGCGTAACTAACGACATTTATCTGTATGGCGGCACCATTATGCCTGCGCCGCAGCGGTCATGATTCCTCGCCGTCCTGCATTGCTTCCGGCACCGCCGATGCTGCACCCTCTGCGGCCGCCTCGTCGCGAGCCTTGATATCGCTGATGATGCCTTCCACAGTCTTTGCGTCAAGTTTATAGAAAAGCTGCAGTACGATCAAAGACAGTATCGATGTGATGAGGAGCGGCAGCAGGTGAATGTTGAAAAGCGCGTCGGCGACAGCTTCGGACTGCTCCGGGGCACCGCTCACGTAGCCGCTGGCCGCGAGCCAAAACCCCATAATGGAGATTCCGACGCCCTGCCCTATCTTCTGCTGGAACGAAAGCGTACTCATGATCAGACCGTCGTTGCGGGTCCCGTTCTTCAAGTAGCCGTACTCTATCGTATCCATGAGCAGCGTCAGTACATACACACTGAATAGTCCGGCGCCGAGTCCAAGTATGACCTCTCCGGCAATGACTATCAGCATAGTGGCGTCGCCGGTGAAAAAGCGCAGCCCGAGCCCAAATGCAACTATCAGGAACGACAACTTTGCCATCCTCAGCTTGTCAAAACGCGCAAGCGGTTTTGCGAGAAGAGCGGCGACGAAAGCCCCTATATAGAGGAGAGGCATCAGCGCGGATGCGAGCTCCGGCGCTTTGAGCCCGTATATGAGATATTGGGCGAGAGCCGATTGATGCATAGCTGTGGCAATCCCGGTGGTGATCACGATGATGCAGAGTATCAGGAAATACTTATTCTTGACAAGCGACAGCAGTGAAGCCGATAGAGGGACTTTGACGCCTTCGCCCCCCCCCGTTTGGGATTCGAACTTGTTCTCCTTGATGACAAAGACAAAGAACAGAGTCCCGACCAGACCGATACCGCCGACGATGAGGCTCGTCTTCCAATAAGCACTGAGCGGCGCAGTCTGGCTGAAATATGTGATCAAGGGCATGATGATGATCGTGGTCACAATAGAAAACGCAGTCTGTCCGATGTACTGATACGCGCTCAGGCTCACCCGTTCAAGCTGCGACGTCGTTATGAGCGGTATGGATGTGATGATGCCGAGCGTGCATGCCGTAAATGCCAAATTGACTCCGGTGTAAGTGACAAAAGACCAAACGAGTTTGCCGTTGTCCGAAAAGCCGGGGACGACAAAGACGAGTATTCCTACTATAAATGTGATGATTGCGCCGATGAAAACCCACGGCCTGACCTTGCCAAACCTCGTGTTCGTACGGTCGATCAGCGCGCCGCACAAGGGGTCGAATACCGCATCGATAATTTTAGCGATGAGCAGCATAGTGCCTACGGCGGCGGGGTTCAGTCCCATGAGATCGGTAAAGAACAACATGGCAAACATCGTCGTCAGGTTGAACACGGTAACCGATCCGCCCATGCCGATCAGAAAACCGAACTTTTGTAGTAATGGTACCTTTTGATCGTTCATTTTACTTATTTCCTTTCATGTAATAGCCGAAGGAAAAACTTCGAAAACTCCGTTAAAAATCCACCTCTACACCAAGCCCCGGTTTATCGGAAAGCTTGATCCAAGGCGTATCGAAGGTAAATCCTCCATCGATTCTCTTGTTTTCGCGAAAAACCAGGAAGCCGTCCAGGTCAGCATAGACGATATTGCCCTTTGCAGAGGCAAGCGCAGCCGCGGCTGCAATACCTGTTCTGGTTTCAGCCATGCAGCCGATCATGCACTTCAGCGCGGCGCGCTCGGCAACGCTGTTGATGGCCATCGCCGGAAACAATCCTCCGCACTTCATGAGCTTGATGTTTATCATGTCGGCTGCATTTTCTCTGGCAATACGCTCTGCGTCGTGTACATTGAAACAACTTTCGTCCGCCATTATCGTTATGCCGGAATGCGCTCTTACATGAGCCATCCCTGCAAAATCCCACCACGGCAGCGGCTGCTCTATCGCGTCTATGTCGCAGTCACCGATACTCTCGATCACGTCGAGAGCCTGCTTTGCCGTCCATCCCTGGTTTGCATCGATTTTCAGTTTGGCTTTCGGGCCTACGGCCTCTCTTATGAGCCGTACGGCGCGGATGTCGTCCTCCCATGACGCTCCAGCCTTGATCTTGATCTGGCGGAATCCCTCGCAGGCGCGCAGGCGCGCTTTTTCCGCCATGACGGCGGGTTCGTCTATCCCGAGGGTGATATCCGTTTCGACTACGCCTTCGGCGGCGCCGAGCAGACGGTAGAGCGGGAGGTTATTTTTCTTACCGATGATGTCAAAGACAGCGAGGTCTATCGCCGCTTTTGCGGTGCCGTTCCTCACGATCGAGCGCTCCATAGCCTCGTGTATGCTGCGGGCGTCCAAGGGATCTCTGCCTGTGAGAGCGCCCCTCAACACGTCGATTGCCGCTATGGTGATATCCGCTGACTCGCCTGTCACAAACGGAAGGCTGCTTCCTTCGCCGTAACCGGTGATACCGGCATCAGTCTCAACTTTTACAACGACTATATCCGCGCTGTGCATTTCCCCAAGCGCTATGGTCATCGGTTCAAGGAAGTCATGCTTGATCTTTGCCGCAACGATATCGGTAATAACCATTTAGTTCTCCATTTCTCACATGGCACTCGCTTTTGCCATGTTAATCATAATTAGTAAATAAATTGCAGATTGGCATTCGTTTCCACGCCTCTCAAGCTCCGGCATAGCGATGAGCGATGCTGCCCAGGGCTACTATGAATTTACAGTCCCTTTTGCCGGGATTGCTGAGCAGGTGAGGTACGTTTTTTCTGAGGTAGACGGCGTCGCCCGCTCTTGCAAGATAGTTTCCTTTGTCTGTCCTGTACTCAAGCGTACCTTCAACGACGTAGGTAAACTCGGCGAAGTCATGCACTACGAATTCCTCGTAGTCAACCTGTCCGCCGCCGAGCCTGACTCCCATGATGAAGATGTGAGGCCTGTCCCCGTTCGCGAGCTTGGGCGGCGTAAGCAGCTGAGTGTTGGCGTTGCCGCCGGGGATCGTGAACTCATCCACTCTGTCAAATACCTTTGAAACCTTTGCGTCGACGGGAAACGATACTGTAAATAAATACACCATCTCCACGTCAAGAGCCTCGGTCACCTTGCGCAGTACGGGTAGCGATGGCTCTATGAGGCCCCTCTCCACCTTTGATACATATGCGGTGGTCATGCCGATCTTGTCCGCGAGCGCGGAGACCGTCATACCTTTATCCTTGCGAAGCTTACGGATATTTCCACCCGTAAACGACATGGCGGCAGACTGCGCCCCGTTCTCCGCATCATCAATCTCGTCGTCGTCGTCGGCTTCCGCCCCAAGCGGCTCTGGGACGTTCGGCCTGCCCGCCTCGTCGATCTCGGACTTTGCTATCCAGAGTATCTCTGCGGGATTATCGCCCGCATTGATGAGAGTGCGTCCGGCCATGTCGGGTACAAATATGCCTTCTCCAGCTTCCGCCGTCAGCTTATTGTCGCCGTGGCTGTATTCGAGCTTACCGCTCATCACATATACGAATTCATCAGAGCCAAGCGCGGGCTCGTCCGTGCGCAGGCCTGTGCCCGGAGGTACGAAGAGATGAAGCGCATCTATCTCCGTCTCGCTTCTGCTTCTCCATGAAAAAGGCGTAAGGACTTCACAGGGTGCCGGCAGGTTTGAAAATACAGCTGTCGGGCGCCCGTTTCTGCGGCACACCACAACCGGTGCCTCATCTCCTCCGAAGAGAAGATGAGACGGTGGAATGTTGAGCTTTTCCGCAAGATCGGAAAGCACGGACAGCGACGGCTCAAGCCTGTTGTGCTCGAGGTTTGAGATGTAGCCTGCCGTCACGCCTACCTGTTTGCCGAGCGCGCTCAGCGTCAGGCCTTGCTTTTTCCTCGCTTCTTTCAGGATATCTCCGAGCATCTGCGGCTATGCCTCCTTTTTCTCCTCAGGCGCCGCCGCTTTTGTAAATACGATCGGATCCACAGTCTGTTCAAGCGGTGTCTCAAATGACTTGATACTGCCATCGACCGCTGTTTGGAAAGTCATCGGCGTCAACATCTTAAATATCTCGAATGTAAATGTATCGTAGTGAAGGTGTTCGAGGTCGAGGAAATTGCCATGGAGCTGAGCTTTCAGCTCTCCATCCTTTATGAACACTTCGGTATCGCCGTAAGCTTCATGGCTATATGTGCCAACATAATCATCGAGTTCGTGGCTGCAGGGCTTGCCCTCGACCTTTGTGTCAAGTATCGCCCTGAGTGCACCCATCGTCTCTTCAATCACCTTTTTGAACTCTGTATGATAGTGTTCATATATGTTGACGTCGCGCTTCACGCCGAGAAACCGATCGAACAGATCCGCTGTGAATGCCATCGGGAATGTCGAACTGTCCGCATTGGTCAGCACGACGCAGCCGATCCCTTTGTCCGGCAGGAAAGCGACGTTTGCCGTACCGCCGTCGACGTTGCCGCCGTGCTCGACCTTTTTATTCCCATGGTAACTGTCGACAAACCAACCGAGCGCATATCCGACTTCAATGTTGCCTGGCGTCTGGAACGGAAGGAGCTGATACGGGATATTGGGCTTATAAAGCTCCACGAAAATCTCGGGAGGAATGAGAGCTTCTTCACCGACTTTGCCTCCGTTCAGATTGAACTGCAGCCATTTTGCAGCTTCGCCAATCGGCGTCAAGATGGAGCCGGCGGGCCCCATGCCTTCGAACCGCAGAGGCGCGGTCTCTTTGTTGATACCTTCTTCGTCAGGGACGTAGAGCCTCGCATATTTGTCCGCCTGCAGCGGGTCTGGATGCAGGAAGCCGTACTCGCCGATACCGAGTGGCCCGAAGATACGCTCCGCCAGGAAGTCTTCCCACTTCTTGCCGGTGATGGCTTCAATCAAATACCCGGCAGTCACGAACATGAAGTTGTTGTATTGGAACTTATCCCTGAACGTAAGGCTCGGCTTCATGTACCTGATCTTTCTTACGATGTC
>JAISAW010000040.1 GCA_031266515.1 Eubacteriales Family XIII. Incertae Sedis bacterium | reverse complement strand
TGGTGGCACAATCTCTGCGCTACCGGCGCGGACATGTTTGGGCCGGGCACTGCCGACAAGAGCTTCGGCGCGAAGCCGGGGACGATGAAGCACGCGCACGCAAAGGTGGAAGCGGGCTTCGAGTTTATGAGCAAGCTCGGGCTGGAATACTTTTGCTTCCACGACGTAGACATAGTGCCTGAGGCGGACGACATCGCGGAGACGGGCGCGAGGCTTGATGAAGTTTCGGACCACATCAAAGAGAGGATGAGGGATACCGGGATCAAGCTGCTTTGGGGCACTGCGAATGTGTTCTCCCATCCCCGCTACATGAACGGGGCGGGCAGCTCCAATTCGCCGGAGATCTTCATGTTTGCGGCGGCGCAGATAAAGAAGGCGATAGACCTGACGATCAAGCTCGGCGGATCCGGCTATGTATTTTGGGGCGGCCGCGAAGGGTATGAGACCCTGCTCAACACGGACATGAAGTTCGAAATAGAGAACATCGCAAGGCTCATGCATTTAGCTGTGGACTATGCCCGGGGCAAGGGGTTCAAGGGGGATTTCTATATCGAACCTAAGCCGATGGAGCCGACCAAGCATCAGTACGACTACGATACCGCAACGGCGATAGGCTTCCTTCGGCAGTACAAGCTCGACAGGGATTTCAAAATCAATATCGAAGCGAACCATGCCACCCTCGCCGGGCATACTTTCCAGCATGACCTGCGCGTAGCTGCGATAAACGGCATGCTCGGCAGCGTGGACGCGAACCAGGGCGACCTTTTCCTCGGCTGGGACACCGATGAGTTCCCTTACAACGTTTATGAGACCACTTGGGCGATGTATGAGATCCTCAAGGCGGGCGGGCTCAAGAGCGGCGGGCTGAACTTCGACGCGAAAAACAGGAGGCCGAGCTACACGCATGCGGATATGTTCAAAGGCTTCATCCTCGGCATGGACGCTTTCGCACTGGGGCTTATCAAGGCCGCAGCCCTCATTGAGGACGGGCGTATCGACGAGTTCATCGAAGACCGATACGCCGGATGGAAGACGGGCCTCGGCAGAAAGATAATGGAAGGCAAGGTCAGCCTGAAGCAGCTTGCCAGGGCGGCAGAAAAGGAAGGCAAGCCCGAACTGCCCGGCAGCGGCAACCAGGAAGGGCTCGAAAGCATCGTAAACCAGGTGTTGTTTGGGTGATATGCCTGATTAAAATGTAAAAAACGCCCTGTCGTCTTGTAGCGGCAGGGTGTTTTACAGGAGATAAGGGGTGAAGAAAGCATGACAGAGAGAGCATTGCTCGGCATAGATGTCGGCACGTCAGGCACGAAGGTATTGCTCGTTTCCGAAAGCGGCAAGGTCCTTGCCAGGCACACGGAAGAGTACGAGATGTATCAGCCGAAAAACGGATGGGCTGAGCAGGATCCTGCCGACTGGTGGGACGCTACGGCCAAAGGCATAAAAGCCGTGATAGCTGAGACAGGGATGGCACCCGCCTCAGTAGGGCTTTCCGGCCAGATGCACGGGCTTGTGATGCTCGACAGCAGCGGCGATGTATTGAGGCGCTCAATCATCTGGTGCGACCAGCGGACCGAGGCGGAAGTCGAGGATATGGAGCGCATCCTCGGAAGGCAGAGGATAATAGAGATCACGGCAAACCCGCCAATGACCGGTTTCACTGCGGCGAAAATACTCTGGGTGAAAAAAAATGAACCGGAGATCTACGAAAAGTGCGCGCACATCCTCTTGCCGAAGGACTACATCAGGTACAGGCTGACCGGGGAATTCGCTACGGAAGTGAGCGACGCTTCGGGCATGCAGCTCATGGATGTGGCGGGCAGGCAGTGGTCCGGCGAGGTGCTGGCGAAGCTCGGTATAGAGGCGTCAATGCTTGCGAGCATGTATGAGTCCGAAGAGCTTACGGGAAAGGTCACGAAGGAAGCCGCGGGGGCTACGGGCCTTGCGGAAGGGACTCCTGTCGCAGGAGGCGCGGGCGACAATCCTGCCGCCGCGATAGGGACTGGCGTTGTGAGCGAGGGGCGGGCTTTCACCACCGTGGGCTCGTCCGCCGTCATCTATGCAGTCTCTGACGAAGTCCGGATCGATATGCAGGGCAGAGTGCACAGCCTGTGCGCCAGCGTACCGGGCAAGTGGACTGTGATGAGCTGTACGCAGGGCGCGGGCCTGTCTCTCCAGTGGCTAAGAAATAATGTTTGCAATGCCGAAAGGCAGGAAGCCGAACGGCTCGGGGTCAGCGCATACGACTTGATGGGCAAGCTCGCGGAAGGTGTGCCGCCGGGCTCAGACAAGCTGCTATTCCTCCCATACCTGATGGGAGAGCGGTCGCCTCATCCCGATCCGGACTGCCGTGGGGTGTTCTTCGGCCTCTCGGCGAGGCATGGGAAGGCAAACCTCATAAGATCCGTGATCGAGGGGGTATCTTTCTCGCAGCTTGAGTGCCTGAATGTATTTCGCGAGATGGGCGTGTCTGTCGGCGATATGATAATGACGGGCGGCGGGGCGGCAAGCCCTCTGTGGAGGCAGCTCCTCGCGGATCTCTACGAATGCCCGGTCAGCACCCTTGAAGCGAATGAGGGTGCGGCGCTCGGCGCGGCCATCCTCGGCGGCGTGGCGGCTGGTATCTACAGTTCCTGCGCGGAAGGGTGTGAGGCGCATATCACCCGTGGTGCTGCAGTGGCCCCTGACGCGGGCATGCGGCTTGCGTACGAGCCGTACTATCAGCTGTACAGGAAGCTATACCATTCGTTGAGGGATGATTTCAAAACGCTGGCAAAAATCGAGGCGTAAGAACGGGCAGGTATGACAGAATCATGGAGAGCAGGCGCGGTGTCCGTGCTCTGCTCTTTACAATACAGAAAGTAGACGTTGCGCCTATTGCCCGTGCGCCTACTCTGCGTAGACAGCGCGAATCGCGACTGTACAACTCCTGAGTTTTGTATTGGCTTTTGCAATACAGAGAATAAATTTTCATAAAATATGAAAATTCCTTGACCATTTTCCCAGGCGAAGGTATGATTTCGTTGATATGGCAGGGGAAGTTTATATGAAAAAAATTACTATTCGTGATGTCGCGGCGGAGGCGAACGTATCTTTGGCGGTGGTTTCGCGCGTTTTGAATGAAAGTGGGTATGTCTCGGATGAGGCGCGGAAATCCGTATTAAACGCAATAAGAAAAACCGGCTATCAACCTAAACATGGTGCCATGCGGGCCGATCGGCAAAGGCAGAGGCTTGTAGCGCTGATATCCCTGAATGCCGAAATCAGTATCATGTATACGCAGTTGGTCAACAGGTTTGCCTACACCGCGACCCGGAATGATATGAGCACTGTGCTTTTTTGCACGGATAGGATCAACAATGCGACGCTGGGGAAATATATAGACCAAGCCGTATCCCACGATGTGTGCGGTATCGTGATAGCCGGGTACAAGGAGCGGCGAATGTCCGAAGAATTGCGGATCAAATTGGTTGAGGCAAATAAACCTGTCATCTTCTTTGAGCGCATTGCGGGATGCTACGGGTTTAACAAGATCCTGGTGGACAGTTATACAGGAACAGTGACAGCTACGAACTATTTGATAGGAAAGGGCCATCGCCACTTGCTGTATATCTCCCGTAAAGGATCTCCGGATTATGAACTCAGGAGGAAACAGGGATTTCTTGATGCGGTGCAAGCGGCAAACCGCACAGACCTTATATATTCTGTTGAAGAATGCCGCAGTAACGATAAGGAGGCAGGCTATCAGGCGATGAAGCGTGGATTTGAAGCCGACCCGGAAATCAGTGCCGTATCCTGTTGGTCGGATGTCTACGCGATCGGTGCGATGCAGTACCTGTATGAGAAAAATATCAGAGTGAGGGATCAGGTGGAAGTGATCGGGTTTGATGACATCCTTTCAAATAATGTAGTGCCTCCAATAAGCAGCATCCATATGCCGGTTTCAGAGATGTGCGAATCTGCAATAGGATTGCTGAACGAAATGGGAGAAGACCCTGCGGACCGTCCTGCACGGACGATAATGTTGGAGCCAAAGCTTATAATCCGAAGCTGAGTTTCATCCTAAGAGTTAGAAATAATCCTGCGCATATGTAAACAAATACCCTTATATTGAAGACTAAAATTTTCATATATTTTCATATAATACTGTATTGACAAACTAAATATGAAAAAATATAATTCAGCGTATATACAATATACCGCTATAAATCGCGAATATAAAAGAAAGTCAGGGAAAGGGCGTATTCTGTGAGTTCTGAAAATAATATGAAAATTACTGAAATAAATAAACTCCGCATAGGAGTGATTGGCTGTGGGATGATCAGTGAAGTGTATATGAAAAACCTTCGGGAGATATGGGCGGGACTCGAATTGGCCGCCTGCGCGGATATCAATATGTCTGCCGCCGATAAACGAGCGAAACAGTTTGCGATTCGTGCACTCTCCATTCCTGAGCTTTTGAACGATCCGAATATCGATATCATACTGAACCTTACCGCACCTGCGGAGCACGCCGCCGTAAGCAGGAGTGCGCTTGAGTGTGGCAAACACGTTTACAGCGAAAAGCCATTTGTGACAAATATGGAGCAGGGGCTGAAATTGCTCGATTTTGCGAAAGAACAAAACCTTCTCATCGGTTCCGCTCCCGATACGTTTATGGGAACAGGCATGCAGCTTGGGCGGAAGCTGCTGGACGAGGGCAAAATTGGGCGCTCCATAGCTGCGAACGCTTTTATGATGAGCAGAGGCCCTGAATTTATGCACCCGTTTCCTGAATCATTTTATAAAAAGGATGTAGGCCCGCTCATGGACTGGGGCCCTTACTACGCGGCTAACCTCGTAAACCTCTTCGGGCCGGTGAGGCGTGTCATGGGAATGGGAAAGGCGACTTACGCGGAGCGGCGCGTATTGAAGGAAAGCAGTCCGCTGTACGGGGAAGCTTTCGCTGTAGAAGTTCCGACCTATATCGCCGCCATACTGGAATTTCACAGCGGGGAGATTGCAAACCTCGTATTGACATTCGACCTCGGCTTTCCCTATTGGGAATCACATTTGCCGTTTATCAGAATCGAAGGCTCCGAAGGAAGCCTCGACTTGCCGGATGTGAACAGGTTTGACGGGGCAGTCGGTATCAGGGAAAACGGCGAGAGTGAATTTTCCCTGATTGAAAGTACTCCGTTTTATGAAAACTGCCGAGGGATCGGATTGGCGGATATGGCGCTTACACTGAGCGGCGGCGAGGAATTCCATAATGGAAAATTCCGCGCCGATTCGACCTTTGCGCTGCATACTATGGAAATTCTGTTTGGCGTCATGGAATCGATCAATACAGGCCGCGAATATGCGATGAGCACGTCCTGCAATCGTCCTGACGTCATCACCGAATCGGATCGATCGGCGCTGGTATCCGGCGGCGCAATTAAGAACTGTTGGGAAATAACTTGAACAGATTGCGCAGGATTTTTTTTCGCTGGGCGAGGCGGTTGGTTCCGTCGATACAGCTGCGAGCGAAGAGAGTCTCATCCTAAGCGGGCGGTATCAACGGGTTCCGCCAACGAAGTCCGACGGAAAAAAGGCAAGCAAGATGTACAAGTTATTTCCCAACAGTTCCTTAGTATCGGATGAGCACTGAAAGAAGGGAAGAATCTATGCGTTTTAAAAGAGCGGTACTGACGGAACCGGGCAAAATGGCTTTGACCACGGTGGAAGAGGCTCCGGGGCGAGGGCAAGTCCTCCTGAAGATCGCGTCGTGCGGGCTGTGCTCCTGGGAGCTGGGGTTTTTCCTCGGAGAACTGAACATTTACGGCTATCCGCACAAGCTGGGTCACGAATTTGCAGGGACTGTCGTGCAAGTCGGCGAAGGGTGCACATGCTTCAATGTTGGTGATCCTGTGAGCGGCCTTGATCGTGGTTTTGGAGGCTTTGCAGAATACCGGGTCATAGATGAAACGAAACTGGAGAAACTCGGTTCACAGGTTGATCCAAAATATGCGCTCGGCGAACCGCAAAAGTGCATAGTGACCGTGCTTCGCGCAGCAGCGCCGGAAGCCGGAGACCACGGTATCGTGCTTGGCTGTGGTCCAATGGGTCTTTGGTGTGTTCAGGCTCTGGCAGGAAATACGCTCGGAAGCCTTACCGCCGTTGATGTGGATCCCGCCAAGCTCGATTATGCGGAGAGCTTTGGCGCTACTGACACGGTCAATCCGGCCACAGAAGACGTGATCGAAAAAATCAGAGAAATCACCGGCGGCCGTATGGCGGATTTCGTGATCGAAGGCACGGGTTCTCCCGCATTGCTTGATATGGCGCAGGAGATGCTGAGTACAGAGCGGCGCTCCAGACTCATTCTCATGAGCAGTCACCATGTACCTGCGCCCGAATTTGATTTCCGAAAGGCCATCGCGCGCGGACTTACGATTGTCGCGGCGCACCCTCCGTACAGCCGGGATGGATACGATGATTTCAGGAGAGCGGTGACGCTGATAAACAGGGGCGTATTTCGCAGCAGGGAGTTGATAAGCCACGAATTCCCCCTCAGCAGTATACAGGAGGCATTCGAGACCCTGAGGGAAAAGCCTCACGACTACATTAAAGGGATCGTCGTTCCTGACTGAAAGGTAAATAGGATGGATTCGCAGTTGCTGATAGAAACACGCGCGCTCACGAAAAAATTCGGAGATGTCACGGCAGTCGATCACGTGGATATGGGCGTTTACCGCGGAGAGATCCGCGGGCTTATCGGCG
>JAISAW010000024.1 GCA_031266515.1 Eubacteriales Family XIII. Incertae Sedis bacterium | reverse complement strand
TCGTATGAGAAGGTGGCCGTGCCGCCGGCGAGGTCGACTTTTACGTCACGCGCGCCGGCTTCAGTCGCGGCCTTTGTCACCGCCTGTACGCAGTGGTCGCAGCTCATGCCCTGGACCTCGATGGTTTTCTTTATCTCATTTCCCATTATGATTTCCTTCCTTTCAATACGTATGCGGCGATAGCGTCGTATAAGCAGTTATCCCGGCGCTATTCATTTAGCTGTTTATTTCCCTTGCTACTTACTTCTATTGTTGCTATCCCAAAATTATTATAGCCTCTCTATTATGGCTGTTACTGCTTCACGTCACTGCTTTCACGTCACTGCTTCAAATCGAGCCTCTTAAGCCTGAGAGCGTTGGTGAGCACCGATACCGAAGACAGGCTCATCGCGGCGGCGGCAAACATCGGGTTGAGCAGCGGCCCGCCAAACAGATAGAGCAGGCCCGCGGCTACAGGGATTCCAATCACATTATAGCCGAACGCCCAGAATAAGTTCTGTTTGATATTTCTGATCGTCCTCTTGCTGAGGTAGATCGCCGCAGGCACGTCTGCAAGGTCAGATCTCATGAGCACCACATCCGCCGACTCCATGGCGACATCCGTGCCGCTTCCGATGGCAAGCCCGATGTCCGCGCTCGCGAGCGCCGGAGCGTCGTTGATGCCGTCGCCCACCATGGCGACATTGCGGCCTTCCGACTGAAGCCTCTTTATCTCGTTCGCCTTGTCCGTCGGAAGCACTTCGCAAAGCGCTTCGTCGATGCCCACTTGCTTCGCGATGGCTTTTCCTGTGCGCAAATTGTCTCCGGTCAACATCACCGTGCGTATCCCCATCTCGTGAAGGCGCGCGACCGCCGCCTTGCTGCTTTCCTTGACGACATCCGCCACCGCCACAAGCCCTGCAGCTCTCCCGTCAATGGCGGCGTACATCGGGGTCTTGCCTTCGGCGGCAAGGCGCTCTGCTTCCTGCGCAAGCGAGCCGGTGTCCACGCCACGCTCGCCCATGAGGCGAAGATTTCCGACGACGACTGAAACAGGTTTTTCATTGCCGACATTTGCTTCAAAATTAGTTTCTTCAGCCACTGCACTCACCGCCGCAGGAAGCGTCGCCTCCACCCCGAGCCCGGTGAGGGACTCCCAACTGAGAGGCGTAGCGAGTTCAATGCCGCTCGCCTCCGCGCTCTGTGCGATCGCGCGGCCAAGCGGATGCTCTGAAGGTTTTTCCGCCGATGCCACTATGCTGAGCAATTCGTCGCTGCCGCCGGCCACGGCTATCACGTCGGTTACAGTGGGTTTCCCCTCCGTGATAGTGCCCGTCTTATCAAAAACAACAGTGTCCACCCGACCAGCCGACTCCAGGGCTTCGCCACCCTTGATGAGTATGCCCTGCTCCGCGCCTTTCCCCGTACCGACCATTATAGCCGTAGGCGTGGCAAGCCCGAGCGCGCACGGGCAGGCGATGACCAGGATGGAAATAAATATCCCCAGCGCAAACGCGGGATCCCTTGTCGCTATGAGCCAAAGCGCGCCAACGACCACAGCTATGCCGATGACTACGGGGACGAAGATCCCCGCCACCACGTCCGCAAGCTGCGCTATCGGGGCTTTGCTTCCCTGGGCGTCCTCGACGAGTTTGATGATCTGCGCGAGAGCTGTGTCGCTGCCGACTTTCTCCGCTCTGAATGTGATGGATCCGGTCGTATTGATCGTAGCCGCATACACCTTGTCGCCTTCGCGTTTGTCCACGGGCAGGCTCTCCCCCGTAAGCATGGATTCGTCGATTGAGGTGGATCCGCTTACGACCGTGCCGTCCACAGGGATCTTTGCGCCGGGCCTCACGATCACGAGGTCGCCCGGCAGGACGTCGTCTATCGGGATTTCGATCTCCGTCAAAGATCCGCTGTCCGCATTCGGATCCTGAAGCCTGAGCCCATCCGCGCCTCTCAGTACAAAAGCCGTCTTTGGCGCAAGGCCCATTAGCTTTTTTATCGCTTCTCCCGTGCGGCCTTTCGACATCGCTTCAAGGGTTTTGCCGAGCATGATGAGGGTGATGATGACTGCGGCGGACTCAAAATACAAGTGGTCGAGATACATATTCATAGCTGCGGGCGCTCCGGCCGCGCCCACCGCTTCACCCATGGAGCCTCCCATACCCGCCATCGAAACATTCTGAGCCGCGCCCGACGTCTGCGCTATGCGGACGACGCCCCACAGGCTGTACGCCACAGCCGCCGTCGTTCCGACCGCTATCAGCGAATCCATGTTCGGCGCCCTCATGACGAGCGCCCTATACCCCACCACATAGAAACGGTAACCCGCGCAGATCACGGGGATTACAAGTATGAGTTCGGCAATCGCGTAGCGCAGCGGCCCTGTCAGAGGATCAAGCCCGAACGGAAGCGGCGCGTCCATGCCGCCAACCATGGGCGCCATCGCTATATAGACGAGGGGTATGCTGAACACCGCCGACACTATGAACTTCGCCCACATTATGCGTATCTGCTTCTGTTTCCTGAGACGGTCCGCGTCAGCCGAATCCTTTTGCAGTTCAAGCGCCTTGTACCCGATAGAGTCTATCTTGCCCATGACCTCGGACAGGCCTATGAGGCTTTCGTCGTATTCGAGAAAAAGCCTCTCCGTCGCGAGGTTGACGTTCGCATTGGCGACGCCCTTCATCCTCCCAACGACCTTTTCGATGCGCTGCGAACAAGCCGCGCACGTCATCCCCCTTATATCAAGCACCTGTGTAGTCATCGTCTTTTCACTCTGTTTATCAAGATTCCGCCTTGGCCGGAATTGCCGCCGGCGTCTCCGCTATCAGCCTCCAACTGCGCTCCCAAGTAATATTTACCGCTTCTCCGATAGCTTGCCTGCGCCTGTCGGCAAAGGATTTTCTATCGGCTGTTTTTCACTCCGGGCTTTACGCTTCCACGGTGAACGAAGACCGTATCATCCCCATCCAACATGAATAATCAATCGTGCCGGTTTCTCGCGGCGTGAACTCAATGACGTTCTCGCCCTGTACAAGCCTCTTCTCCACACCGAGCGACGGGATGATGATGCCGCTGTTGCATCCCGTAAGCGAGCCTTCCGGCGCATTCAAAACAAATTTTACCGGCACATCTTTTTTGACTGTGAAGCTCGGATATCCGTACCTTGTGAGAGTGGCGTTCACGATCTGCTCTCCATTCGCGGCCGTGACGGTAGTCCCATCGTCCACAGCCTGCGCGGAAGGCGTCCCGGAAATGCCCGGAAATGCAAATGTCAGGCCGGAAAGGTTAGCCCCGTTTGAAAACATGAACAAGCCCATCAATATGACGAAGGAAGCCCCGGCGACCATAGCCTTGCCTTTGAACCGTCCGCCGAGCAATCCCGAAAGTGCCCCGAATCCAAACATCAAAGGCAGAGTCCCGAGGCTGAAGACAAACATCGACAATGCGCCAAGCGTTGCGCTGCCGGACTGAAGCGCGTAAAGCTGCATCGCCTGCAAGGGCCCGCATGGCATCAGGGCGCTGAGGACGCCGACCACAAACGGCCCGGTCCGGCCGTTCTTCCTGTTCTCTATAAACCTTCCGAGCGATGCCGGCAGCCTCGGGGCTATCTTCGACAATCCGGGGACCACCCCAAACATCGACAGCCCCATTATCACCATGAACACACCGGCTATCAGCTGTACAGCGCCTTTGAAATATCCCGAAAACGTGAGTGTTGCCCCTATGCCGCCGACGACTGCGCCGACGACAGTATAGCCCGCCACTCTGCCAAGATTGTATTTCAGGCTCGGCACCGCCGCTTTCAAGACGGCTGCCGGCTTGCGCGGATCGCGCTTCGCGGCTTGCCCCGCGCCTGTAGCAGGTGCGGTTTTGATCAACCTGTGCGGGCCGCGCTTTGCGGCGGAAACCGTGCTCCCCCCGGCCACGTCTACCGCCGCATTAAGCCCGGCCAACGACTCCTCTTCTTCCGGCTCGCCATCTCCCAGAGAAGTCGGCAACGTCTGCGAAATATTTATGCCGCCGCACATCGCGACGCAGTGGACACCGGTGAGCAGCCCGATCACAAAAATGAAACCAAGGCTCATACCCTCTTCTGCAAGCGGGAACTTTCCAGTGACCCAAAGAAACCCGAAATTCCTGAACAGCATGAACACAGCGGCCAAAGCGATGAGTATCCCCGCAAGCTGCCGCATATCTACGCCGAGCCGGGAAGTGATCTTCGCGTCGGCAGGCAGGGCCCTGTATCCAAGCTTTTCGATAATCCCTTTGATGTCATTCGCCAAAAGGATTCCGGGGTCGTACTCAATGCTCGCTTTACAGGAATCGTACAGTACTGTCGCTGCCCGGATCCCACGTTCCCTCAGAAGCCTGGCCTCTATCCTGCTCTTACAGCCATTGCAATACATGCCCCCGATCTTCAAATCGAGGTGCCTCGTCTTTTTTACTTTCCCTTTTCCTTTTACTGTAGTTTTCATATATGTTTTCTCGTAGTTTCTATATTATATAAGTTTTCCCATGCATTGTAAACGAAATCTGCGCATATGGCGCTACGAATCTTAACTCGGGTCTTAACCCGGTCGATTGCTTGGATCTTAACCCGTTACTGTTCGCACATAGGCAGAATTCCCCGGAACTTTTAGGATTTGACCCGGATTTATCCAGCAATTGTGTGAGAGATTTACAGCCCTGACCTCGCGCCGTCTGCGCGGAGTGAGTGCGCACGCAGTAGCACGAAGCGGAGTCGCTGCAAGCGAGGCCAGGGCTGTAAATCTCTGGCGTCGCCTGAATAGTAACCTTAACCCCGCAATTCCCGGCAACTCCTTATAGACAAGTCTCCGAACTTGTGAAAAAATCAATATATGATACAAGACTTCAACGAAATCATCAACAAAGCTTCGGGGCAAATCGATCAGGCTGCTTCGCCGGGCTTTGAGAAATTCCTCCGCGGAAAGGACGAAGACTCCGGCAGCCTGTATGATTCCGCCATCATGAGGGGCGATTTCCTGTCCGCGTATTCCTGCCTGCGCGGACACATGGAGGAAGGCGAATTGCCATTTGCCTCTCTGGTGTATATGGATCCCCCCTTCCTCACAGGCAGCGACCATACGGCTCCCATCAAGCTGAGGACGGAAAACGCCGTTTTCAAATTGGAACGAAACGCCTACTCCGACAAAATGGATTTTCACGAGTACCTGGTGATGATAGCGTCAGCGCTCATGGCAGGACGGGAACTGCTGAGCGACAACGGCAGCCTTTGGATACATCTCGACAGCCGCGCAGTGCACTATGCGAAAGTGCTTGCGGATGAAATTTTCGGGGGCAGAGCCCACTTGATGAACGA
>JAISAW010000122.1 GCA_031266515.1 Eubacteriales Family XIII. Incertae Sedis bacterium | reverse complement strand
GCTTTGTAGTGTGTCCGCTCATCCAAGACAAATTATACAGAAACTAATGATGAGCGGAGGACTTTCGTCCCTATTTGTACTCGCAGCTTGCTGCGGGATGGAGGTTAATTTGACACATTGGGTTATGCCCGTAGCGTGTCAAATTATACGTCCCCCTGACACGCCCGCCCTCTTGACACACACTTGGCCATCGAAGCAATAAATACATGGATATTTTTCAGGAAAAAGCAGACTCGATCTCTTTACGCACTATTTCGCCAATGACTTGGGAGGGTGACTGATTCGTTGCCTCGGCCCGGGTCTTTATATAATTTGCGGAAACGATATCGAGCGCACCCAAAAGTTCGCGTTGTTGAGTGAACACGCCGCCAACGCCTTTTTTCAGCCTGGGCATTTCAGCCGTAACCTTCTCATCAAGTTTTTCGTAATCTAATTCCGTCATACCAGTCATACTCTCACCCTGTTATTACTTTACTCCCCCTGATCTGCCGAATCAAGCAAATCAAGCAAGCCGTTTGCAAGCGTAAACCAGAAAGCCAGACGAATGCAATTGTGAAAACGGAGCAAGTGCAGTATAGTCATCGCATGAAAAAATATAAACCTCGAATTACGGACGATATCATAAAAGGTGAAGCCATATAGAGGGCCGCATGAAAGGACAGCAGCATGTTTTCCCAAGTCACCCACCCGTGGCCACCGGTCTGCGACGGACATTCAAGGATTTTGATCCTCGGGACTTTCCCATCCCCGAAATCCAGAGAGGCCGGGTTTTATTACGGGCATCCACAGAATGTCTTCTGGCGGACGCTCGCCGAACTGTTGGATGAGCCGGTCCCGGACCGCAGCCGGGCTTCCATGGACGCATTCCTGCTGCGCAACCGCATCGCGCTCTGGGACGTCATCCAATCCTGTGAGATCGACGGGGCGTCGGATATGAGCATCCGCAATCCCAAGCCAAACCGGTTCCGGCCGCTCATCGACCGGACGGATATCGCCGCTATCTTCACAACCGGCAAGAAAGCGACGGGCCTGTTCAACAGGCTGTGCGCCGAGGAAGCTGGCATGGAAGCCATCTACCTCCCGTCGACAAGCCCCGCGAACCGCGCCTTGCAGGCAAAACCTTCCTTTATGGAGCAGTGGGCGCACATCCTGCTCTATCTGTAACGACGCAACAGTCACGCCGGTTTTGATTTGGTGGACATAGGAAACAGTGGTGTTGACATAGGCCTGCTTTGCTTTTACGTCCTGCTCGTGCCAAGACAAAAGGAACCGTTCGCATTGACCCTCTCCTTGCCTGTTATTGCTATACCTGCAACTCACTCATGCCTGCTTTGTTTTGCCGCCATAACCTGCCACGACGCTTTCCAGTCTGTCGCCGTGAACCATTGATAGTATACCCACTTTACCATAGGACAAATAGAAATATGTAAATATCTTTTCCTTTCTTAGTTAGTGTTTAATTAGCGAACATAAACGACAGGTTTGACCACCAGTCGCCGGTGACCATGCCGTAGACGACAGCGAGAGCGAACAGATGGGCAGGGTAGTAGATGTAAAAGCCCCATTTGAACTTATAGCCGCGCTCCCCGTTGTAGCGCAGGAGCAGAGGGATGGTAAGCGAACAGCCGATGAAGATATAGCACCAGGATGGAAGCGACAGTTTGAGGCCTTCCCATCCCATCTCGCTGAGAATCTCCATGAATGTCGGCAGATAGGAGAGCCATGGGCACAGTATGGGAAGGACTACGCGATAGCTTTTATCTTTTGCCATATGGTAGATGAAGATCATTATCACGCCGATCATCCCCCAGTCACAGATCGCTGAGGCTATCACCGCTCCTGCGAACAGCAGCCAGAACATCGCGCGGGCCTTCATATTGTCGTAGCAGTATATGACTATGAGGCCGAGCAGCAGCGTGAACAGCACGTTGAGGCCGCCGCCCACTGCAAGGCGGAAAGGTATCAGGGAAACAAGCGCGAAAACGAAGAGGCGCTGCCCGTATCTCTTCACATTGCTCGTATGCCTGTACCCTTCAGTGAGCATAAAAGCCATGATAGGGAAAGTCATGCCGCCTGGCAGGAACAGCAGGCATTCGAGCCACAGAGGGATTTGATCCGCGAAAACCGTACCGATGTGGTCGGCGGTCATGCCTGTGATCGCGATCATCTTGAGCGTAAACGAGTTGACGTTTCCACCCCCGAAGCTCTCGATCTTGCCTCTATCATCAGTCCCTGATAATTCGTTCATATTTTTTGGCTATTTTCCTCTTCTGTCTGTCGAGGCCATCTATATTTTTCGCCCACCAGTCTTTCAGCAAATCGGGTCTGCGCTCCGCCGTGAGGGCGAGTGCCCTGTCAAAGTTCCAGAGCTCTATCTCTCTGTGGTAGCCACCCATCAACACTTCCGGCACATCAAGGCCGGCAAAGCTCGCGGGTCTGGTGTACTGCGGATATTCGAGAAGGCCGCTGTATATGGATTCCTCGTGGTGGGAAGCCTCCGAACCCAGCACTCCGGGCACAAGCCTTGCCACTGCGTCTATCAGGACCATGGCAGGCAGTTCCCCTCCGGTGAGTATATAGTCGCCTATCGAAACCTCTTCAAACCCGAATGCATCGATCGCCCTCTGGTCAACGCCCTCATAGTGCCCGCAAAGCACTACGACCCTTTCGGCGTCCGCGAGGTCTTTTGCCAGGAATTCGCCCATGTGCCTTCCCCTCGGCGACATATAAATGCGCCTCTCGATGCGGTCGCGAGAGCCGCGCTCGAGACAAAAGGAACCGTCCCCTTTGTCTCCCGCTTTGTCTCTCATGTCTCCCGGGGACGACGGGGACGAGACAAAAGGAACCGTCCCCTTTGTCTCAGTCCCCTTTGTCTCGCCTGCCGCACAGGCGCACCCGGCATTGATATCAACACGCGCGCAGCCTAGCGCCTCCATTGCTGAAAAAATCGGCTGTACGCTCATCAACTGGCCTGCCCCGCCGCCGAAAGGGTAGTCATCGGCGTTCCTGTGCTTGTCCTCTGTGTAGTCCCTTATATCCGTGACGCAACACTCGACCAGACCCCTTTCCAAAGCGCGGCCGACCACTCCTGCGGACAGGATAGATTGAAACATTCCAGGGAACAGCGTCAGGACGTCGAATTTCAAATGTACCCTCTCTCCTTCAGGATTTCCGCGACCTTTTCGTAGGTCTGCTCAATGAGGAGTGGGCAGCGCGTTTTCTTGTTTTCCACATCGTTATCGATCAATGTCGGGCAATCAAGCGCCCCGAACTTCTCACCGAACCACTTCATAAATTCCGGCCTTATCTCTTTCTTGCCGACGGCCCTGCCAGCAGTTACGCACATGAGGCTCACAGATGCGGCCAGCGCCCCGCAAACCTGCCCCGCGCCCATGCCGCCACAAAATGCCCCCATTGCATCGATCAGCTTCTCATCCTCGATCTTCAGATCCTCAAGCCCGAGCTTCATGATGGTCTCGCTGCAGCAATACTCCGCTTCCTTTGCTTTCGCAACCCGTGTTTTGACATCCATTTTACTATCCTCCTCTTGCCGCTCTCCTGGCTTTCGCAACCCTTCCAATGCCAATCTATAATATCGTACCATATTGCGGTTTTATCAATTATCGTTTTAAAAACTGACTGTTGTCGTGGCGGCAGCGACGGCTATTCCGGCAGCCAGGGTTTTCGCTTCTCATTGCCCCATCAAATAAACAATGCGCGCAGGCACCGGTATGTTTTCATCTTTTTAAAATTTTCTCCGCTGGCTTCAGGGCGGGATAGAGCAATGCCGCTATTATAACGCACCCGGCCCACTGTATGGTGTTTTGCGCGATCCCCGCGACGGCGAGCCGGAAATCAAATGAAAACAGGAACACTGTCTCGAAAATGGCATAGCCCGCCACCATCACTGCCCCGGCTATCACACAACCGATAACAAACCTCGCGCGCCCGCGGTTTTTCAAGGTCAAAAACCCCACTATAAGGGCCATGCTTCCCTTTATGATCGCGGTGGGGAGCGCGTAGAGCGGGAACCCTATGAGATCCGCCAAAGCTGAGCCGAGGGCGGCAGCTACAGCCGCATACGGCCCACCCATGATCCATGCCGTCAAATAGATCGGTACGTCCCCAAGGTTCAGATAGCCGCCCGGCGCAAACGGGAGCGGGACTCTCACCACCCATGTTATCACAAAAATGAATGCAGCCATCGCGGAGGCCGTCATGATATTTCTTGTTCTGATACTGTTCTCGCTCACTTGTCTCCCATTTCTCCAATCCCTGTGAATATTTACTTTCAGCCCTGTAGTTGAAACGCCTAAGCGCCCCTACAGTTTCAGCATAGCCAAATACGCCTGCCCGAGGGCTATCCCTCCGTCGTTTGTCGGTACGCTTTCATTCAGATACACTACGAAACCATTGTCCTGTAGCCTCTTCACTGTTTCACGGAGCAGCAATCTGTTTTGAAAGACCCCTCCGGACAAAGCCACTTCCCGCACATTTTTCTTTCCTGTACTCGCGCTCGCCGCCAGGCATTCCGCCAGTATCGTCTCGGCTACGTCCAAATGGAATCCTCTGGCAATCCGTTCGGCTTCCTTTTTTCTGACGTCCCTGTCAAGAGGGGAGCCTCCCGCACTGTGTCCGCCGTTTTCCCCTCGTGTGGCCGCGCAGGCAAAATTTTCAAGCATTATAGCGCATTCGCCCTCGTAATGGTTGATGTTTTTTATACCAAGTAATGACGATACCGCGTCAAAAAGCCGCCCCATGCTCGAGCATTTCACAGTTCCTGTTTTTTGTTTTACCATTTTCTCCACGATATCCACGCCGCAGGCCTCTTCCAACACGCCGTATTTTTTGCTGAAGCGGATCGCCTCTGAGATGTCTATCGTGAAGGTGCGGCCAGCCGAGTCGAGAGAGCAAGACAAAAAAGAACCGTCCCCTTTTGTCTCTGCCTCCGATCCGAACGCCACGGTGTGGGCGACGGCGGCTTTCCATCCTTCGCGCATGGCTTCGTCCCCGCCGGGCAGGTCTACGTATTTCAAATGCGAAAACCGCTCATAGCGGTCCCTCTCGCAAATAAGTATCTCCCCGCCCCAGACCGCTCCGTCCTCTCCGTACCCGACGCCGTCAAAAGCCACGCCTATGACAGGGCCATAGAGCCCGTGCTCAGCCATCACTGAAGCGATATGGGCGTGATGGTGTTGCACATATATCGGCCGTTTTCCCGATTCCAGGCCGCTCTTCCCAATTAAGTTTTCCGTGAAGAGAGTCGGGAAATACCGTGGATGGAGGTCGCAGACAAAAGTGGAAGGCTCTATCCCGAAAAATTCCTTCATCTGTTCGAAACGCCTTTTGTAGAGGCCTTCGCTGCTGAGATAAGCCATATCCCCGAGGTATGGGCTGAGGTAGACATAGTTGCCTTTGGTCAGCGCGAATGCTGCCTTCAAATGCCCTCCAGCCGCGAAGACCATGTCCCTGGCGCTGAGCGCCGACGCAGACCTGATATACACAGGTGCAGGGGCGAACCCCTTCGACCTTCTTATCGGCCTGACTTTGCCGTCAGGCAGCGGCACCGCCGCCACCGAGTCGTCGAGGCTGACGGCGATACGCCTTTCATTGTAAAGAGTGCCGGCGACACCGGGCTCTTCCTTCATCATCGCAAAGATATCCTCATCCTCCGTGATGATGGGTATCCCTTCGTGGTTCGCGCTCGTCATGACGAGAGGGCTCGCGTATTCGAGCAGCATATATTGAAGGGCAAGGGACGGCAGGAAAGCGCCTGTGTACCTGCTTTCATTTGACACTTCTGCGGCGAGCGTTTTCGCCTGCGCATTGGTTTCGAGAAGTATGATCGGCCTCTTTTCGGATTCAAGGGCGTCCCTCTCGCTCTGCGTCTCTATCACACAGTATTCCGCCGCTTCATCAGCACTGCGAAACATCACGGCGAAAGGCTTACGTTCCCTGCGCTTGACCTGCCTCAGCGTCGCAACCGCATCGGCGCTTAGGGCATCGCATGTGAGGTAATAGCCGCCCGTACCTTTAAAAGCTATCACTTCACCACGCGCAAGGGCTTCGCCGGCAGCTTCCACCGCGAGCGCTCCCGTTAGTTCGGAGTCAAATCCTGTCGCAGCACAACGGGCGACACAAAAGGACACAGCGGGGACGGTTCCTTTTGGACACAGCGGGGACGGTTCCTTTTGTGTTCTCTCTGATGTGGGGGGAGACAAAAGGAACCGTCCCCTTTGTCTCAGGCTGTAGCCGGCCAAGTCTCCCCTTTGTCCCCTTGGAGTCGAGACAAAAGGAACCGTCCCCACTGTCTCAAAGGAACCGTCCCCGTTGTGTCGTCTTGTCCCACGCCATATAGGCTGGGGGCCGCAGTCGTGGCAGGACACAGTCTGTGCGTGATAGCGCCGGTCGAGAGGGTCTGAATACTCGCAGCCGCAGTACGCGCACATCTCAAAGTCGTCCATGGTGGTGGTATCCCTGTCGTAGGGGATGCTCTCCATTATGGAATACCTGGGCCCGCAATTCGTGCAACTGATGAAGGGATGCCTGTATCGATGGTTTTCCGGGTCGGCAAACTCAGCCATGCATTCGTCGCAAACGGCAATATCCGCAGGGAATATCACGCCTTCGTTTTCGGTGGCAGTACTCTTTTCAATGGTGAAGCTGTCGAAGGAAACTGTATCGACAACGCTCCTTTCGACCGAGTCTATCCGGGATATGAAAGGTTTGCCCGCTACTATCGCGTCAGCAAACGCGTCGATACGCTCCTGTGTGTCGGTCACGATCACTTGTACAAGGCCGCCCATGTTGCGCACGCTTCCTGCCATACCCATTTTCGATGCGATGCGATAGACAGCGGGGCGAAACCCAACGCCCTGCACTATTCCTTTGAATATGAGGACTTCAGTCGTGATGGTGCCCTCCGATAGCTTCTCCCGCAAACTCTTCGATCAAAGCCGCCGCTTCGTCAAAGCCTTCGCCTGTTTTCACAGAAGTCTTTATGATTTTTGCGGTCTTGTTCAGATGCCGGATGCCACTTATGAAATACTCTTCGTCGAATTCGAGGTACGGGATGAGGTCGGTTTTCGTAAGCAGGATGATCTCAGCTTTTTCGAAAGCGAGCGGGTATTTATAGGGTTTGTCGCTCCCTTCGGCCGCGGAGCTGATGAGCAGGTTCGCATGCTCGCCTATCGAGAACTCCGCGGGACAGACCAAATTCCCTACATTTTCGATAAATATGACGGAACCTTTCAGGATTTTCCCTTCGGCGTTCTCGCCGGGCTTCACGAAATCGATATTCTGGACTGCGTTGCGCACCATGGGCGCGTCGAGATGGCAGGCCCCGAAGGTGTTGATCTGGTATGCCTTCACGCCCTGTGAGCGAAACCTTACGGCGTCTATGTCCGACTCGATATCGCCCTCTATCACAACCGGCTCGTAGGCTTTCAGGCGTTTGATGATGTTTTCGAGTGCAGTCGTCTTGCCGGCACCCGGGGATCCCATGACATTCAGCGCGAACGCCGCCTTGTGCGTCAGGTCATGATTGGTATGGTGCGCTATGTGGTCATTTTCTGCGTATATGTTTTCCTTGATGTTGACGTCATGCATTTTCCTTCTCCTCTCAGCAGGTATGGGGCATTTCCTTATCCCCCATTATACAAGCCTTGCGCCCGAAGAAAAACACATATGGGCAATCTCAGGTTTGTCTTCAGCCCGAAATTCCGTGCTGTGGCGCGGATAGACGATGGAGGCGCACATTTTTGTACGAATTTTTATATGAGCGCTGCACATTTTGAGGAAAATTTCACGTGCAAGTTGCACATTTTAGTGAGAAACCTCATGTAGCGAAGGCGCTTTAGCCTTTTCTGAAAAAATTCGTGTATATTTTCTGTTCCTGGATGGGCCGCAGGACGTCCGCGCTGTCAGCGGCCCTCGCACTTTGGATCATCCAGACCATGTTTCGCGCGATAGCCCTCATATTTTGAAGGCCCTCTTCATCAAGCCGGGTCTCTTCCGGCCTGTTGCCGAAGACCATCGGCCAGTACTTCGCAGGCACAAGCGGCATGCCGTTGATCGGGAAAAATTTCTGCATCGCGTCGAGCGCCGATGTCGTCCCCGCTCTGCGGGCCGAAGCGACAGCGACAGCGGGCTTGCCTGAGAGCCACTTCCCGCTCGAATAGAAAATCCGGTCCATCGCGGCGAGCATGGATCCGTTCGGGTTTGCGTAGTATACAGGGGAGCCGAACACGAACCCATCCGCCTTCTTCGCCTGCTCCACGAAGCGGCTCACCACATCGCCGTCAAACACGCACATATCCAGTTTGTCACATTCGCCGCAGGCTATGCACCCTTGGACCGGATCTGTCCCTATATGCAGGATTTCCGCTTCGGCACCGCATTTTTTCAGTTCATCCGCCATCTCTGCGAGCGCAGTGTAGGTGCAGCCCTTTTCTCTGGGGCTGCCGTTCAGCATAAGTACGTACATATTCATTTCCTCCTCTTCGCGGCACAGGTACCCAAGCCCAAATCACAGAGGCTGCCCATGCCCGGCTTTTTACTGTTGCCTTTCCACTCAAATGCTGGGACACCCGCTTTGGCGAGCATTCAGTTTGTCAAGGCGACAATAGATCAGTCAATGACTATTTTGAGCTTTGAAAGGAGATTTGTAAAGAGTGCACGTGTGAAAGTTATCGTTGAATCGAGCCATTGATGAATCTGGTTGCCGAGCCAAAAGACAAAAGGAAGGATTATATCCGGCTATTGCGAGACCTGCTTTGAGGGTTTACTTTTTTGTCTCACCGGACTGGATTTGAGGATTTGTTTCCTGTACATACAGAGAATAAATATAAAGAACGCTTTGTCCGTACAACCCAGTCTCTTCATCGTCAAGGGCAGCGGCTGTATTCGACCCGTAGTACCGTGAAAGTGCTTGTTCTTCTGTCATCTTTTCATTCAGGGCAATCAATTTGACCACTTCAGGTATTATTGTCGCCTTAATAAGGCTGTGTCCCATACCGTCAAACCTCCTCGTACCCTGTATAGCGCAGGAATGACAATGCCTTTTCCGTACAGAAACATACCTGATTATTGATTCGCTCAAAGCTCAGCCGTTCAACAGCATCTTCTTTGCGCATAATACCCTGAATGACATATGAGACTGTTTCGCCGACATTGTCGTTGGCGATCTTGCCGATAACGATATCAAATCCATGAGTGAATTCAATATCGCCCCTGCTGTTGCAGACTAGTTCCAGCCATTCCATGTCCGGTGCGGGGAAGCGCTTGACGGCCAGGTTCATGAAACAATCCTCGTCAAAATCATACG
>JAISAW010000111.1 GCA_031266515.1 Eubacteriales Family XIII. Incertae Sedis bacterium | reverse complement strand
AGCGAAGATATCCCGGGACTCGTTTTGGAATCCGGTTCACTTGACGCGTTGATAGAACGGGTACGTGTTGCTATTCCCGAGTTAATTGCCTTGAATGGTGTTGCTGATAGTGAAAAATTATCTGTCTGCTACCGCTCTGAACGCCATGAGCAGGTAATTGCATAATGGCGGAATACGAAAAGAAAGTAAGGGAAATTCTCAAAAGCAATGATTGCGTATTTGTGCGCCGAGGCAAAGGCGATCATGACATATGGTACAGCCCTTTGACACTAAGGCATCTTACCGTAGATTCAAAAATTAAATCTCGCCATACGGCCAACGCAATAATGAAACAAAGCGGAATTAACTATCATTTTTGAGTGAGAATACTTTTGGCTGAAAAATCGATCTTGAAAAATTGCCAAAAATTGCCGCTCGATCCTCAACCATAATCTTACAGCTTGCGCTGGGCACACCGTATGATATAATCTGGGCAAAGGGATGGCTAACAATTCAGAAAATTCAATCAATACAATGCCGAAAACAGTGGACAATGGACAGTGGACAGGGGATACAAGGTAAACGATGGTAAAGAGAATATTCGTTGAAAAAAAGATGGGCTTTGACATTGAGGCCCAAAAGCTGAAAAAGGAGTTCAAGGAAAATCTTGGCATAAGCGGGACAGGCAGGGTCCGGGTCATCAATCGATACGACATTGAGAATATCCCGAATGAATTGTTTCAGAGGGCCAGGAAAGAGGTTTTTTCTGAACCAAATCTGGACAATATAAGCGACGAGTCGGTAGAGATACCAAAAGTCGCTTTTTACTTTGGCGTGGAGTATCTGCCGGGGCAGTTTGACCAGAGGGCCGATTCGGCGCAGACCTGCATCAGGCTGATTGACCCGGGTTCGTCGCCCATCGTCAAATGCGCCCGTTTCATCGTGATAGAGAGCGAACTCTCCGAGGAGGCGCAGGGCAGCATTATCAAATACTGCGTCAACCCCGTGGATTCCAGGCTTGCATCGAACAGGAAGCCTGAAACTTTGACGGAAAAGATACCGGAGCCTGCGGCGGTAAAAGTCGTAAACGGGTTCAGGGAATTCAGCGAGAGCGATTTGAGGAAATTTGCTTCCGCGCAGGGCTTTGCCATGAGCTTTGATGACCTATGCTTTGTAAAAAATTTTTTCAGTGAAGAAGAGTTCAGAGACCCGACCATCACCGAACTGAAAGTGATAGATACCTACTGGTCGGATCATTGCCGCCACACTACCTTCAATACCAGATTGACAAATATCACCTTTGAGGAAGGGAAGTATGCCGGCGTCGTGGAGGAAGCATACGAAGAATACCTTGCGATGAGAAAAAAGGTGTACGGCCGGAATGCGGAGAAAAGGCATATAACGCTGATGGACATGGCCACCATTGCCACAAAGTATATGAAGAAGGAAGGGGCGCTTCAGGACCTGGATGAGTCGGACGAAATAAACGCGTGCAGCTTCAAAGTGGAAGCAAACATCACGAAGAGGCCAGGCAGGAAGGCTTCGAAAGAGGACTGGCTCGTCATGTTCAAGAACGAGACCCACAACCACCCGACGGAGATAGAGCCTTTCGGCGGGGCGGCGACCTGCCTCGGCGGTGCCATCAGGGATCCGCTCTCGGGGCGCGCGTTCGTCTATCAGGCGATGCGCGTGACAGGCAGCGGGGATCCGACCGATTCGATAAGGGACACGCTGCGCGGCAAACTGACACAGTACCAGATCACAAGAGGCGC
Source organism: Eubacteriales Family XIII. Incertae Sedis bacterium (assembly GCA_031266515.1). Taxonomy (GTDB): domain Bacteria; phylum Bacillota; class Clostridia; order Peptostreptococcales; family Anaerovoracaceae; genus JAISAW01. Next base: position 23,692 of record JAISAW010000111.1, on the reverse strand, counting down.
TGCAAAAGGGTATAGTTCATACGGCAACCAGATCGGGTTGGCGACAGGCTTTGTAGACGAGATATACGAAGAAAACTATGTCGCTAAAAGGCTTGAGATCGGTGCGGTCATCGGGGCTGCACCTGCCGAAAACGTGATAAGGGAAAAGCCCGTCAAAGGGGACGTCATCCTCGCGGTCGGAGGGCGGACAGGCCGGGACGGGATAGGCGGCGCCACAGGCAGCTCGAAGGAGCATAAGAAGGAGACTATTTACAAAGCGGGTGCCGAAGTCCAGAAAGGAAACCCCCCTGTTGAGAGGGATATCCAGAGATTGTTCAGGCGCAGCGAAGTCGCGAAGCTCATCAAGAGATGCAATGACTTCGGTGCCGGCGGGGTATCCGTCGCTATAGGCGAACTCGCGCCGAGCGTAGACGTCGATCTCGACAAACTGCCAAAAAAATACGAGGGGCTTGACGGTACTGAACTCGCCATATCGGAGAGCCAGGAAAGGATGGCCGTGGTGGTCGCCCGCGAGGATGCGGAGCGATTTATCAAGTACGCAAACGAAGAAAACGTCGAGGCGACCGTAGTAGCAAGGGTGACTGACACAGGTCGCTTTCGTATGTATTGGAGAGATGATACCATCCTCGATATACCGAGGCGGTTTATTGACACCAACGGCGTCGACCAGGAGCGGAGCGTTGTGGTCCGCGACGAAGCCATCAGGGTGGGCAGAGGGGAAAACGCGCCCGAAGCGCTTCGCCTGAAAGAAAAGGATCTCATAAAGCTGCTCACCGACTTGAATTGCGGCAGCAAGCGAGGGTTGATCGAATACTTTGACAGCACGATAGGCGCGAGGAGCGTGATGATGCCTCTCGGCGGCAAAAACCAGCTTACACCCGCAATCGGGATGATAGCCAGGCTGCCCGTTCTCGAAGGGGATACCGATACAGCCACCGTGATGGCATACGGGTTCGACCCGTATGTGTCGAGCGGCAGCCCATTCCACGGCGCTGTGTATGCGGTGGTTGACAGCCTGACGAAAATCGCTGCGCTTGGCGGCGACCATGAAAAGGCAAAGCTGTCGTTCCAGGAATATTTCCCGAAGCTCGGCAAAGTGCCGCAGAGATGGGGCTCGCCGACGATGGCCCTGCTCGGCGCCCTGAAGGCCCAGAAGGAATTGGGCGTACCGGCGATAGGCGGCAAAGATTCCATGAGCGGCACTTTCCACCATATAGACGTACCCCCGACGCTCGTTTCGTTTGCGGTAGGCGTCATGGACGCGGGCAAGGCGGTCAGCCAAGAGCTGAAAAGAGCAGATAGCAAACTGGTGTTCATCGAGAGCCGGCGTGACGAAAACGGGTTGCCGGACTGGGGGCAGCTCAGGGCCAACCTGCGAAGGGTAAGAGAGCTCACCGCGAAGCACAAGATCCTTTCGGCCAACACCATAGCGCGCGGCGGCATCTTCGTCTCCCTTGCCAAAATGGCCGTGGGCAACGACATAGGGGTTTCATTCACGGCACCGAATACGACGGATTTGACAGAGGAGAGCTACGGGAGCCTCATCCTTGAGATAAGCGGAAAGGATAAGCCGGAAAACCTGTTCAGAGGGCTGGACTACTTTGACATGGGCAGGACCACGGCTGGCAGCGAAATAGAGATAAAAGGTATACGCGGAGAGGAAGACCAGTTCGAAAAGTATCCCGTCAAAATACCACTCGGCGAAATCAAAGACAAATGGGAGGCACCTTTGGCGTCAGTTTTCCCTGTCGCTGCCGGGATGAGAAGCGGAAGCGAACGAATACCGGGCCTGCTGTATGAAAAGAGGAGCAGTGCCGCCCCCAAAGTCTCAATCGGAGGCAAAAAGCCGAAAGTGTTTATCCCCGTTTTCCCAGGGACGAACTGCGAGATGGACAGCAAGCGGGCATTCGAAAGAGCAGGCGCTGACGTGAAGACCATATTCCTGCTTGACCGGGATCCCGCCACCTTGCCTGCAGTGATCAGGGAGATGGCAGATGAGATAAGAAAGAGCCAGATCGTGATGATCCCCGGAGGGTTTTCCGGCGGCGACGAACCGGAAGGCTCCGCGAAATACATCACATCGGTATTCAGGTCGGGATATATAGCCGAGGCTGTGACTGAGCTTATAGACAAAAGGGGAGGGCTGATGCTCGGGGTATGCAACGGCTTCCAGGCACTCATCAAACTCGGGCTTCTGCCCTATGGGCGTATCACAGAGACCGGCGAATCCGCCCCGACGCTCACATACAACACGATCGGCCGCCATCAGTCAAAGATAGTGAGGACGAGGGTAAGCTCCGTACTTTCGCCGTGGTTCGCAGGGCTTGAAGCGGGAGATATCGTAAGCGTTCCCATATCGCACGGAGAGGGGAGGTTTGTCGCGAACGAAGAGACTCTTTCAGCCCTTGAGAAGAAAGGGCAGATCGCCACGCAGTATGTCGATCTTGACGGCGAGCCCACCTATGACACGGGATTCAATCCCAACGGGTCAGCCATGGCTATCGAAGGGCTGACCTCCCCGGATGGGCGTATACTCGGCAAGATGGGCCATACCGAAAGGAACGTCGCCGGCCTTTACGTGAATGTCCCCGGCAGGTACGACGACAGCCTCTTCAAAGCAGGGGTACAATATTTCAAATAGCGATGGCAATAGATATGGCGGTGGAGAGCAGCAATCGCGGCGGAGGGGCAATGCTAAAAATGGCAATAGCGGCAGCAACAGCAATAGCGATGGCAGCAGCGGCAGCAGAAACGAGGCAAACATGAAAGTTGGTATAGTGATGGGCAGCGCCTCGGACTACAGAGTCGTCGAGAGGGCTGAAAAAATCCTGAGAGGGTTTGCTGTTGATTATGAGACGAGGATCATTTCCGCGCACCGGACCCCCGGCATAGCCGCCGAGTACGCACAGGATGCGGAGATGGGCGGGATAGAAGTCATCATCGCCGCCGCCGGGAAAGCGGCGCACCTTGCGGGAGTCGTCGCGGCCGGGACGCCGATCCCCGTCATAGGGCTTCCGATAAAAAGCTCTACGCTCGACGGACTTGACTCCCTGCTTTCCACGGTGCAGATGCCGAAAGGCGTGCCGGTGGCGACCGTCGCCATAGACGGCGCGGAAAACGCCGCGCTGCTTGCGGTACAGATACTTTCCGTCAAATATTCGCAGCTGAGGGAAGCCATGCTGACGTACAAGGCAAATATGGAGCGCGAAGTGATATCGGCGGATATGGATTTCCGCGAAAGCAAGCAATATTAAGGGACTGTTATTTCCTGACAGTTCCTGATTATTGAAACGATAGTTGCAGAGAATGAAGAGGGACCAAATGGCTGAAAAAAAACAACAAATTTACGAAGGGAAAGCGAAGAAAGTCTTTGCGACAGACGACCCAAACCTCTATATCGTTTCGTACAAGGACGACGCCACCGCCTTTAACGGCGAGAAAAAAGGACAGATCGCGGGCAAAGGCGCTGTGAACAACATTATGACAGATGTCATATTTGAGATGCTCGAAAAAAGCGGTGTGCCTACGCATTTCGTGGAAAAGCTCAGCGACACGGACACCCTTGTGAAAGCGGTGAAGATATTCCCGCTTGAAGTCATCATAAGGAATGTGGCGGCCGGCTCGTTTTCACAGCGCTATGGGGTAGACGAGGGCACCGCCCTTCTGAAACCCACCCTCGAGTTTTCCTACAAAAACGACGCGCTTGGGGATCCACTCCTGAACGATGACCACGCTCTGGCACTCGGCCTTGTCACTGAAGGGCAGCTGGCGCAGATCAGGGACTACACGCATCGCATCAATGGGATGCTGCAATTTTTTTTCATCGAGATCGGGCTGAAACTGATCGACTTCAAGGTGGAGTTCGGAGCTGATAATGCGACGGGAGAAGTGATACTCGCGGATGAGATATCTCCCGACACCTGCAGGCTGTGGGACGCTGCGACAGGCGAGAAAATGGACAAGGACCGGTTTCGCCGCGACCTCGGCAATGTCGAGGAGACTTACCAGGCCGTGCTGTCGAGAGTGATGGGCGTGAACAAAAAGTGACTGATGGGGAAAGTGGCTTGCATAGGCAGAAATTGATGGGTGGAGGCAAAAATTGAGCGAAGACAAACTGACATACAGGGATGCCGGCGTGGACACCAGAGAAGGCGAACGCGCCGTCAAACTCATGAAAGAGCATGTCAAAAAAACTTTCGACGCCGGCGTGATGGGCGGTCTTGGCGGCTTCGGTTCGCTCTACCTTCCTGATTTGACGGATGTGGGGGAGCCTGTGCTTGTGGCTGGGACCGACGGCGTAGGCACCAAGCTGATGGTTGCTTTCATGGCGGACAGGCATGACACTGTTGGCAGGGACTGCGTCGGGATGTGCGTCAACGATGTGCTCTGCCAGGGGGCAAAACCTCTTTTCTTTCTCGACTATATCGCTGCTGGCAAGGTGAAAGCGGAGAAGATAGCGGATATCGTGAAAGGTGTCGCGGACGGCTGTATCGAAGGGGGCTGTGCGCTGGTAGGCGGCGAGACGGCGGAAATGCCCGGGCTTTATGCGGAAGACGAATACGACCTCGCGGGGTTTTGCGTGGGCCTTGTCGACCGTGACCGCATCATTGACGGATCGGGGATATCCGAAGGCGACGTCATCATAGGGCTTGCCAGCAGCGGCCTTCACAGCAACGGGTATTCCCTCGCGAGAAAGGTGGTCTTTGAAAAAGCGGGGCTCGGGATAGACGACGAGTTTCCCGGCCTTGGAGTCAGCGTCGCCGACGCCCTGCTCGAACCCACGCGCATATATGCCCGGCAGGTCCACAAGATACTTTCAAGGACGCAGCCGAAAGGGCTCGTCCATATCACAGGGGGTGGGTACTACGAAAATATCCCGCGCATTTTCCCCGCAGGGCTCGGTGCGAGGATCGAGACCTCGTCATGGCAAAAGCCTGCGCTGTTCGAAGCGATTGCCGAACTCGGCGGGATAGCCGAAAAGGAGATGTATTCCACCTTCAATATGGGCATCGGGCTCATGGCGATAGTCGACAGAAAAGCGGTTGACACTGTCATGGGAGGGCTCGAAAGCATAGGCGAAAAAGCATTTGTGATCGGCGAAGCCGCTCTCGGCACGGGGGTGACGCTTTGGTAAACATATCGGCCCTCGTCTCGGGCGGGGGCACAAATCTGCAGGCCATCATCGATGCCGTATCGGATGGCCGTATCCCGGGCGCGAAGATGGCGCTTGTCATTTCAAGCAAACCGGACGCTTACGCGCTTGAACGGGCGCGGGGAGCGGGTATCCGCACGGCTGTCGTGAGCAAGGCTGGCTTCCCGGACGGCGAGAGCAGGGCGGCGGAGCTTATCCGCCTGCTGGAAGATGCGGATACCGATCTTGTAGTGCTCGCAGGATACATGAGCATCCTCCAGCCGAAGATAACGAGGGAATACGCGGGACGGATCATAAATATCCATCCAGCGCTGCTGCCCCGGCACGGAGGCGAAGGATACTACGGGTCCAGGGTTCACAGGGCTGTGCTTGAAGCGGGGGACAGGGAAAGCGGCGCGACCGTCCACTATGTGGACGAGGGTGTTGACTCAGGTGAGATAATACTACAGGGGAAAGTGCCGGTGCTTGATGGGGACACCCCCGAGACGCTTGCGGCAAGGGTCCTCACAGTGGAGCACAGGATATTTGTCGAAGCGATAAACACTGTTATCGGCAGATTGGCAGGAAAGGGCGCATGAGGCACAGGTTTGGAGAAAGCATCAGTGCGCCGGGGTTTGACGATATGCAGGCTGCATGAAAGAGAGCATTGGATACAGGTTTGGCAAAAGAGGCCATATTATGAAGAAAAAAACGGCTGTGAAGAGAATAGCTGCACTGCTGGCGCTTGCCGCCCTGCTGCTGGCACTTGTCTTCACCGGCTGCAAAAATAATGGAAACACGCAGAGCGACGGCAGCATCGGTTTCATCATCGACGAAGGGACCTTTACCGTCCCTCCGGGATACTACAAGAACAACCAGTACTCCGACGAGAAAGCTTTTTACTTCTACCCCGAGGGGTCTTCAAAGGATGTTTACGGCGATAATTTTTCGGTGGAATTCCTCGAAAACGAAGCCCTTGGCGAAAGCAACGCAGCATTCAAAAAATACGTGCTGAAAAACCTTGAGGAAAACGCGAAGGGCTATGAGGAAAAGGTATTCATTTTCACAGACACCGAAAGCGAGACTGCGGAGGGGTATCCGCTGCTCGTGTTTGAAGTGAGAAGCGACGACGACGTGCTGAATGCCGTCCAGCACTACATCCTTGGCTGCAAGGAAAACAAGGCGGGTTTCATACTGGTGGAGACGTCATTTTTTGACGGCACGGATGGAGAGAAGCTGGAGGAAGACGCCATGTCGCTGGTGGATAGCTTCAAATGGAGAGAGCCGAGGGCGTAAGGGCAAAACACTTTTACTGCAAAGCGGCTGGGTGATAGCATATACGCGGGGGAAGATCCCCGGGAATGGAGACAAGCAAACAGGTATGAGCGGAACGATAGACAGTTTGAATGAAAGACAAAGGGAAGCCGCCTTGCACAAAGACGGCCCTCTTCTTATACTGGCGGGTGCCGGCAGTGGCAAGACGGCGACCATGACCCAAAGGATAGCGAGGCTTATAAGGGAGGAAGGCGTACTGCCATACCGCATCCTCGCCGTCACGTTCACGAACAAAGCCGCCGCCGAGATGAGGGAGCGTGTGGTGAAGACGCTTGAAGAGGGCGGAGAAGCCTCCGGGCCTCACGGGTTTCGCCCGGACGGAGGCGCAGTCTGGGTGATGACCTTCCACGCGTTTTGCATCAGGGTCCTTCGGAGAGGGGCCCCGCTGCTCGGGTACAAGGGCTCCTTTACGATTTATGATCCGACGGACCAGAAAGCCGCCGCAAAGCGCTGCCTGAAAGAAGCGGGGTTTGACCCGAAGATATACACCCCTGTGATAGTGCTTTCGGCGATAGGCAAATACAAGAGCAAAGCTATGGCCCCTGCGGACGCCGCGAGGGAAGCCGAAGCCTCGGATATGCAGAGGAAAAAGGATATGGCGGAGCTTTACGGCAGATATGAGCGCCTGCTGAAAAGCTCGAACGCCATGGACTTTGACGACTTGCTCTTCAACACAGTCAAAGTTTTTTCAAGAGAGCCCGAAGAGCTTGCCTGGTGGCAAAGCAGGTTTGACTATGTGATGGTGGACGAGTACCAGGATACGGACAAACTGCAATACCAGATCATCAAGAAGCTGACGGAGAAGAGCAGGAACATCTGCGTGGTAGGCGACGACGACCAGAGCATATACAAGTGGCGCGGGGCTGACATCACAAATATCCTCAACTTCGAGAAGGACTTCGAAGGCGCGAAAGTCATAAGGCTTGAGCAAAATTACCGTTCGGGAGGGAACATACTGAAGTGCGCGAATTCCGTCATACGCAAAAACAGCGAGAGGAAGGAAAAAGCCCTCTGGACCGACCGCGGCGACGGGGACAAAATAGTATACCGCATGGTGAATGACGAACGTGACGAAGCCAATATCGTCGCCCTTGAGGCCGTAAAGCTGGTCGAAGAAGGGTTTCACTACGGCGACATGGCGGTGCTCACACGCACGAACGTACAAGCGAGGCTTTTTGAGGAAGCCTTCATCAGGTACGGGATCAGCTATCAGATATTGGGGCAGGTGCGCTACTACGACAGGAAAGAGATCAAGGATATGCTCTCCTACATGACCCTCGTCCAAAACCCGTCCGACGATATCGCGCTTGCGAGGGTCATCAACGAACCGAAGAGAGGCATCGGCGGCGTGGGCCTGGCAAAGCTGCAGGCCAGAGCCGCCGAAATGGGCATAAGCGTACTTGAGCTGCTTGGCAGGGATGAAGCGGCGGAGATCCTCAGCAAAAATGCTGTAAAGGCAGCCTCTGAGTTTTCGGCGGTCATGAACAGCCTGGCCGACGCGTATGAAAGCGGCGCAATGTCGCTGCAGACGCTCTACGATGAAATAATCGAGAAGACCGGATATGCCCGTGTGCTCGAGAGCAAAAATACAGTCGAGGACGACTCGCGCATAGAACACCTGTACGAATTCAGAAGCGTCATTATGGAAAATGTCAGCGAGGAGCCGGACATGACGCTGTCCCGGTTCCTGGAAAAAATTTCCTTGCTGTCAGACACGGACAACCACGACAGGAGCGCCGATGCCGTTTCGGTGATGACCATGCACAGCGCCAAAGGGCTTGAGTATCCGGTCGTGTTCATCGCAGGCATGGAAGACGGGCTTTTTCCAAGCATGCGGTCTCTGGAGGAAATGAATGGCCTCCAGGAGGAAAGGCGCCTGTGCTACGTGGGCGTCACGAGGGCAAAGCAGCGGCTTTACCTGATGCGTGCGAAATACAGGACCCTGTACGGCAAGGGCGCGCCTACCGTGGAGTCGAGGTTTCTGGCGGAGATGGACAAGTCGGTCTTCGATGAAGAAGCCGATATGCCCGGAGAAGGCGTCACGGGATATTTCCACGGTAATGCAGGGCCGGTGTTCAAAGGGAGGCCGTATGAGACGCTCCGCAGGAAGCCGTCGGCGGACAGCGAGGCGGAGAAGCCTGTTTTCAAACCGGGAGACCATGTGAAACACTCCAAATTCGGAGAGGGGCATGTCATTGAAGTCTCGGGGAACTATGTCACGGTGATGTTCGCGCAGGCCGGAAAAAAGAAACTGGCGGCGGACATAGCCCCCCTGATAAAGGCTCCGGGTGTGTGAAAGGGAGCGAAGAAGGCGAAGATGGACAGACAGAGATTTTTGACGGAAAAGCTCAGCGAGGCGGCGAAAGCATACTATGCGGAAGACCGGGAGATCCTCTCGAATTTCGAATACGACGAGCTGTATGACGAACTCAGCGCCCTCGAATCCGGCAGCGGAGTGGTGCTCGCAGGCAGCCCGACCGCCAGGGTCGGCTACGGAGTCAGCGAAGAACTCGAAAAAAGGGCCCACGCACAGCCGATGCTTTCCCTTGCAAAGACGAAAAGCAAGGAGGAGCTCGCAGCATGGCTCGGTAGCCGCAGCGGGCTTCTCTCATATAAGCTGGACGGGCTGACAGTCGCTCTCACATACAGGGAAGGGCGGCTGTACAGCGCTGTCACGCGCGGCGACGGCACTGTCGGCGAGCTTATCACGGGAAACGCGGCGGCCTTTGGAAACCTGCCATACGAAGTCCCCTACAGGGGCGAATTTACCGTCAGAGGCGAAGCCGTCATCCGGTATTCTGATTTCAAAATCATAAATGACAGCCTGAGCGACGACGCCGCGAAGTACAAAAATCCCCGAAATCTCGTGAGCGGCAGTGTCAGGCAACTTGACCCCTCCGTGACGGCGTCCCGCAGAGTGCGCTTCTACGCTTTCGCGCTCACCTCCTCCGCAGGCCCGCCTTCCTCTTCAGGAGGTTTGCAGGCCCCTGAGGATAGCCGGGCCGGACAGTTTGGGTTTTTGGAAAGCCTGGGGTTTGAGACTGTGGGGCACGAGCTTGCCACAGGTGCCGCAGAGCTCGAAAAGAGCGTCGACGATTTTACAAAAAAAGCATCCGGGAAGGGTTTTGACCTCCCCGTAGACGGCCTCGTGCTCAGCTTTGACGATATAGCATACGGGCTGTCCCTCGGTGCCACTTCGAAATTCCCAAAAGACGCCATCGCGTTCAAATGGGCGGATGAGCAGGAGCAGACGAAGCTCCTGAAAGTGGAGTGGAACACATCGAGGACAGGGCTCATCAACCCTATCGCAGTGTTCGAGCCGACGGAAATCGAAGGGACCACGATATCGCGGGCGAGCGTACACAACGTAAGCATACTTGAGGACCTCCGGCTGGGGGAAGGGGACTCCATCCTCGTATACAAAGCGAACCTCATCATCCCTCAAATAGCGGAAAACCTCACGCGTAGCGCCACCATTGCCCCGCCGAAGGCCTGCCTCGTCTGCGGGTCGCCTACGGAGATACGCGAGACAAATGGCGTCAGGACCCTGCACTGCACGAATGACAGTTGCCCGGCAAGGAAGCTGAAAGCCTTCACACATTTCGTGAGCAGGCAGGCCATGGATATAGAGGGGCTGTCCGAACAGACCCTGGAGAAGTTCATATCGGCCGGCATCCTTCACACCACTGCGGATGTGTTCAGGCTGTCGTCATGCGGGGACGTCATCGTAGAGCTTGACGGCTTTGGTGAAAAGTCCTTTGAAAACCTGTGCCTCGCCATCGAGAAAGCCAGGGACACCACAGCGGCAAGAGTGCTCACTTCGCTCGGCCTGCCGGAAGTGGGCACAGCCACCGCCAAAGCCATCGCCGCTGCATTCGAAAACGATATCCGCCGTGTCGCCGATGCTTCGGCGGACGAGCTTGAACAGATCGACGGCATAGGGTCGGTGATCGCGGCGCTTACGGAAGAATGGTTTTCCGATCCGCAAAACAAAGCTTTACTTGATGATATACTGAAGGAAGTTAAAATTAAGATGGAAGCAGGAAGCCCGCCGGGCGCAGGGGCAGCCGCTTTGCCGCTGGCAGGCATGGGCTTCGTCATCACCGGGGCGCTTTCGGGGTATGAAAACAGGGATGCGCTTGCGGCCAGGATCGAAGGGCTTGGAGGGAAAGTGAGCTCGTCGGTAAGCGGGAAGACGGCCTTCCTCATATCAAACGAAAAGGGCAGCTCCTCGTCAAAGAGCAGGAAGGCGGCCGAGCTGGGAGTGAAGGTCATAACGGAAGAAGAATTTGAAGAATTATGGAAATCATCTGTATCACAATAAACGAAAACTCGATATTTGTCTGCAAGAAAGATATTGAGGAGAAAAAAGAGACGGTGCTTCAGGTCCGGCGCATGTCGCTGCCGACTGCCCTGACAGGAAGCGCGCAGAAGGAAAAGCCCGAAGAGCTCGCGAAATTCATCACTGAGTATCTCACTATGGCAAAGGTGGAAGGCCAGAGGGTCGCCCTCTATATCGGAAGCGGCATCGAGTCATTCGCGGAGTATAAATATTCCGATGCCCCGAATGTGCAGGCCAAGCGGATCACCACGGAGACGTACAGCCTGCTCGGCGCGAATGCGAGCAACTACTTTGTGGAAAATTACAACTACGATGGCGGCACGGACCTGAAGATCGCCGCACTCATCGCAGCCCCCGGGGATTTCTGCAAGAAGGCCGCAAAAGTTTTCAAATCGGCGGGGTATGAACTGGTGCAGATATCATCCGCCCTGCTCGCTTATTTGGAAAGGATGAAGCCGTTTTTGGAAAACCCCCTTCCTGCTCTCGCTATAGATGTGGACGAGGAGTCTCTGAAATTGGTATACAGGCCTCTGTCGGGAGTGGAGCACGCCGGCCTCGTCAGCCTGGAAAACCCTCCGGTCGAAGATATCGAGGCGATCGCAAATACGGTAGACATGGCAAAGGGCTATGTGACGGACGGGATGAAACTGGTACTGTCCGGCTCTCTTTCCAAAAACCCCCTGCTCGCCGGCGCGCTTGACAGGCTCGGCGACATCCTTCTTGAAAAGACAGATGCGTCCGAGATCCGTGAGCGCTACGACATGAGCGCAAGTGGCGAGATGGAAGGCAAGGAAGCCTATTTCCCCGTGCTGTTCGCGTCGATGGGCGAGCCTCCCGGGAGCAAACTGCCAAACTATCTGATGGGCGGAAGCAATAACAGGAAGTCTCTCAAAACAGCGAAGCTGCTTGTGGCCGGGCTGGCGGCGACTGTCGTCATCGCGTGCAGTGTGCCGCTCATCCATCTGGTAGCCATGAAGTCAAATATGGGCAGCAACACAGCTGTGCTGGCTGAAGAGGAAAATGCGGCGCTGAAGGAGAAGCTCGCCGAAAACAGGCAGCTTGTGACGGCCTTGGAGGAGTTCGAAGAGCGCGACCAATACTTGCCGGCATTCAACGACAGCCGTGTGGAGCTTCTGAAGGAAATACGGGCAGAGCTTCTCGAAGGGGCAGATGTCACAGAGATGTTTGCCGAAGAAAGCGGCACCATCTCCATGGAGGTGGAAATGAATGAAAGCGATATAGCGTCGTTTGATTCGAGGAAATCAAAGATAAACGACGAGATGAAGATATCTGTGCTTGAGCAAGGGTCGAGGGCAGAGCTGCCGGATGGGCGTGTCTCCATCAACCTGAAAGTGGAGAGATTGTAGTATGAAGAAGATAGGGACCGGAACGATACTTATAGCCGTAGCGGCGCTCATATGCGTCGTTGCGATTGCCTACATACTTTTTGCCCTCCCGGCGATCAGGAACGAAGAGGATCTGCTCCGCACCGAGATGAAGATACAGGAAAAAGACATCGCCGAAATCGAAAGCGCCAAAGGCGGGCAGGCCGAGCTTGACTCAGTGATAGCTTCCATGAAGGAAAGGGTCGAAGAAAGGGAGAAAGCCATGGAGGTGACTCCCGACGCGATCGAGCGAAACATAAACGAGATACTTGGCAGCCTGAATATAAGCGGAAGCATCGAGCTGGGAAGCAACAACATCCTGGCTGAAGCAGGGGAATACGCCCCCGAGATCAGGACGCAGGACTTGATCGTGGCCTTTACCTGCGACAGGGCCGGCGGCGAGACCGCAATGCAGCTGATGGAAGCGATCCCGAATGCGCGCCTTACGGTCACGGCCTTCATATTCGAAGAGGGCGATGAGGGGGAAGCCGTCGGGAACTGGATGCTTAGCGCCAGGCTCTATTACTATGAGAAGGGGGATGGCAGCGAGACGACAGCCGATGAATAGTCGAAATATCCGGCTTGAAATAGCATATGACGGGAGCGGGTTTTCCGGATGGCAAAAACAGCCTGGCATACGCACCGTTCAGGGGGCGGTCGAAAAAGCGCTTTCTGAGGTCATGGACGAAAATACCACCTTGTACGGCGCGTCGAGGACTGACGCCGGCGTACATGCGTTCGGCCAAAGCGCAAGCTTCCACACGTCGTCGGGGATCCCGACAGACAGGATACCCGTTGCTCTGAATGACCGTTTTGACGATATCCGCGTCATGCTTGCCGAGGATGTCCCCGATGGGTTTCACGCCCGTTTTGACACCGTGGGGAAGACCTATGTCTACAAAGTGTCGCATGGGGCGGATACAGATATATTTGACCGTCTTTACATATACAGCTTGAAAGAAAGGCTCGATACAGATAAGATGAGGAAAGTATCGGGCGCAATAGTGGGCACACATGATTTTGCGGGGTTTCAGTCGGCTGGAGGGCAGCCGAGGGAAACCACCGTGCGGACGGTCTTGGATGTGTCTCTTTCGGGGGAAGGAAACCGCATCGACATCATTGTGACAGGGGATGGATTTCTCTATAACATGGTAAGGATCATCGTGGGCACTATGATAGAGGCCGGCCTGGGCAGGCTTTCGGAAGAAAAAGCCGCGCTGGCGGTCGAGAGGGCTGACAGAAGGCTCGCCGGGCCTGTGGCACCGGCTGCGGGGCTTTATCTGCAAAAAGTCTGGTACAGCGAGGATGAGATGAAAAGGGGTCTTGCGTGGACAACAAAGTAGATACGGCGGGGCAATATGGCTCACCGGAAGAATTGAGGCTCTTCGTCGATTCTATAACGGTATACACCTACATAGTGGATGCAGAAACCGACGAAATACTGATGGTAAACGACCACTATGCGAAAAACCTCGGCGTGGACAGCCACTTCATGGAAGGGCGGAAATGCTGGGAATACGTGGACGGCGAGAGAAGGTGCGATTTTTGTCCGCGCTTCCTTGACGGCGATGCCCCGGGCAGGCAGGATCCGGGAGGCAATTCCGTCGAAGGCTTTGACCCCACCCTGGGCATTTGGGGCAGATGGAACAGCCAGGAGATCCCATGGATCGACGGGAGGCCCGCGAACTTCATTACCCTCGTCGATATCAGCGGAGAGATGATGCTGAGGAAAGAACTGACGGATCTTGCCTACTACGACCGCGACCTTATGCTGCCGAACAGGGCGAAATTCGAAAAGGACATAGGCGAGAGAAGCGACGACAGCTTCAGCATCATAGCATTTGACTACATTTCGCTCAAATATATCAATGACGCCTACGGCAGGCAGCCGGTCAACGACCTTATAAAAAAGGTGGTGGATTGGATCAGGGGCTTCGCGCTTCGAAACTGCGAGATATACCGTGTTGAAGGCGACAATTTCTACATACTTTTCGAAAAGGCGGACATGATGAGCGTAAGCGGGCTGGCGGACCGTATGTACGAACGGTTCAACGAGCCTTGGGCAATAAAGGCCGGCGACGAAACCTTCAATATTTCCTGTCGCCTTTCCATCTGTGTGCTCGATGGGCGCATAGGCTACCGCGACGTCGACGACCTTTTCACGATCATCGACAGGACCCTTGAAATTTCGAAAGCCACAAGGGCGGTTTCCGTCTATGACCGGGTGATGGATGCTTCCCTTAAGAGGGAACGCGAACTCGAGATGAGCCTGAAAAACTGCGTCCATGACGACATGAAAGGCTTTGATGTGTACTTTCAGCCAATAGTCGATTCCACCAGCAAAAAATGGGTGGGGCTCGAAGCCCTCGCAAGGTGGGACAGCCCGGAGTTCGGGCGCATACCGCCACTCGTCTTCATAAGGATAGCGGAGAAGCTCGGGCTCATAAACAAGGTCGGGCAATGGGTGCTCGAACGCTCCATACAGATCTGCGCGGAACTGAGGCTTGACCATTTCGAGGGGTTTTTTCTTGACGTCAACCTTTCGATGTCGCAGCTTTCCGACGAAGCCCTCATAAGCAAGGTGCTTGTGGCGCTCCAGAAGCACAAGTTCCCCGCAGGCTGCCTTTCCCTCGAAGTCACAGAGAGCGAGGAATTCATCGAAACTGACTACTCCCAGACCACGATCGAGCGCCTGAAATCGCTCGAAATCCGGATAGCGCTTGATGACTTTGGCACAGGCTATTCAAATTTTAACAACTTGCGAAATCTGCCTGTCGGTATTTTGAAGACGGAAAAGGCTTTCATAGACAACATCACGACTGACGAATACCAGCAGTTCCTGTCAAGGATTATCGCGGAAATGGCGCACGCCGCCGGAATGAAACTCGTGGCCGAAGGTGTGGAAACGACGGACCAGCTCTTTCAATTGTCGAAAAACGGCACGGACTATTATCAGGGGTACCTGTTCGCAAAGCCGCTGACCAAAGATGAGCTCGCAAAGAACCGGCGCAAATTTGAAAAGCCCGACCCGCTGTTTGAAGAAGCAGGCGTCGGGTGATAAGGTAATAGGGTGGCAAGGCCAAAATTCTAAACACAGTTGTACGGGGACATAAAACTGCATGTATAGAGAAGAGGATATATCGTGGCGGAACAAGAATTAAAAGGATTGAGAAGACCAACATGGGATGAATACTTCATGGATATCGCACGCCTCACTGCACAGCGCTCCACGTGTCTGCGCAGGCAGGTCGGTGCGGTCATAGTGCTTGACAGGCATCTCATAGCATCCGGGTACAACGGGGCGCCGAGAGGCCTTGCCCACTGCTCGGAGGTGGGCGGGTGCTACCGCGAAAAGCTGGGGATACGCCCGGGCGAACGGCATGAGCTTTGCAGAGGCCTGCACGCCGAGCAAAATGCGATAATACAGGCGGCGGCCCTCGGCCACGCCATTGACGGCTCTACCATCTACATCACCCATCAGCCCTGTGCCATATGCGCGAAGATGATAGTGAACGCGGGCATAGGCAAGATCATAGTGGGTGAGGGGTATCCGGATGAGCTGGCGGTTGATATACTGAATGAAGCAGGTTTGAAGGTGGTCTCTCTCGAAGGGAAGGATTTCGAATAAATGTCCGAAATAGCGACGATCAGGTTAGCGCTGGCTCTATCAATTGTTTCATCATTCGCCCTGGCAATGTTGCTCACCCCTGTTTCGATGCGCCTCGCAAAGACCATCGGCATCATGGATGTCCCTCGCGACGAACGAAGGATGCACAAGGACGCGATGCCGATGATGGGCGGGTTCGCCATTTTCGTAACCTTCACGGTGGTGGCCTTTGCGGGCGACGAGATCTTTTTCTCAAAATACAACTGGCTTTCGCTGTTGCCGGACAAGATAATGGCGGTTCTTATCAGCGGGGCAGCAATCTTCGTCCTTGGGGTCATTGACGATATATTCGATATAAAGGCCTGGGTCAAACTGATCGGGCAGATAGCCTGTGCGTCCCTCGCTTTTTTCCTGGGTATCCGGATGCCGGCGATCTCGTTTTTTGGATGGCAGTTTGGGGATTCTTTCGCGGGCCTCCTCACGAGTTTCATCCTGACTGTGCTTTGGCTTGTAGCCATCACGAATACGATCAACCTCATTGACGGGCTTGACGGGCTGGCAGGAGGCGTCGCTGCCATCGCTTCTCTGGGGATCGGCTATTCGGCTTATATACACGGCCTGTACACAGTGGCGTTTTTGATGGTGATACTCGCCGGTTCGTCTCTCGGCTTCCTCAGATACAACTTTTTTCCTGCAAAGACTTTCATGGGGGATTCGGGCGCCATGTTTCTCGGCTTCACTATAGCGTCCATATCCATCGTGGGCCCGGCGAAGGGCGCTACTGTGTTGGCCATGCTGGGGCCTGTCCTGGTGCTTGGCGTGCCTATTTTCGATGTGCTGTTCGCCATATTCCGCAGGTTTATTTCAAAGCAGCCCATATTCACCGCAGACACAGGGCATATCCATCACCAGCTCACGAAGCTCGGCATGGGGCAGCGCCGCACAGTCTTGATGATTTACGGGATCAGCGCGGTCATGGCTGTCGCAGCTGTTGATTTTTCGAGGAACCTCTTTCTTGAAGCGGGTTCGCTCTTTTTGGCAGCGCTGCTGTTCATCATCGTCCTGATCTGGGGCTGGAACAAAGAATAAGGCAAAATACAAACAAAATTGATAAAAAGTCCTATAAAAGTAATCGTATATTCGCCTTGTTGGGCTATAATAAAGCCGTGGAAAGGTTGGTTGCTGACGGCTCAAGGGAACTTGTTCACAGATTTATCAGGCAGTTCCCATCGGCTTTCACTCCCGGCAGCCGCGCTTTTCCGTTAAAGGGGGCGCGTCGGTTGCGGGACGGACGCTCCTGTTGGCTTGAAAGGGGTAGACAGTAGATGTTTTGCAAAGTTTGCGGCAATTTATTAGGAGAGAACGAAGAGAAATGCAGTGTGTGCGGTGCTGAGACCGGCGTCCGGGAAAGCTCCGGGCCGGATGCCGCTGCCTCTGCCGCCGAAAGGATGTTTCGTGTGGATGCTCTTCTTTCTGCGGGCGAAAGGCTCGAAAACAGAAGGAAGCGCCAACGCGAGACTATGCCGGGGCTGTTTCCCGGCAGTGCCGGGCGAAGCGGCGAGAAGGCTGTGGAGGCCAGGACTGGCGATGCCCCCGAACGCCCACGGCGGGATTTTTCCGGCGAGTTTGTTTTCAGAAGCGATATTGGACCGCTCAGCGAAGCGGATAAAAAAATCCCCATTGTCGCAGGCGATGCCTACAGCCCGGATGAAGAAACGCATCCGGCGGCGTTTTTCGCAGCCAGCACTGACACGGGGGATTCCGGTGCCGGAAGCCTGGCAAAAGCGGCGGCCGGACCTGGTGAGACGGATTATGAACCATCGTTCCTGAAGGACTCCACTTTCGACTTCCATCGCAACGAAGCCGAGGAGGCCCTGTTCAGGGTGAACAAGAAAAATGAGGAGTTCCAGGAGCTTCTCGACGAGGAATTTGAAAGGCTCAGCAACAGGCGGAGGCCCGTTCCCGGCGCGCCGCTGTCAGATGCCTCCGGTGCGGACGCCACGGAAGCTGCCGGGAGAGCCGATTCCTTCGATATACTGGCTTCGCAGGAAAACGGGAAGTCTGTCATTGAGGACAGGATACAGGAATACCTGAGAAGGGCTGACGAAAGGATAGCTGCGGACTCCGCTAAAAACATCGAAGGCGTGGCTGCGTCTTCGCCTTCGCCTTCGGTCGCTGTTGCCGTGGCTGTGGCTGTGGCTGTGCCCACTGCCACTGTTGCTGCGGCTGAAGCCGCAGGAAAAGGCGCGCCGGTGAGCGAAGAGCTTGCCCCGCCGCCCACTGTGTCGGAGCCGCAAGGCGTTCAGGTGGAAACGGCATCTGCAGACGGGCAGCAGCAGCCCGTACCTGTGGCGGACAGGGCTGCAGGCATCGAGGAGCCTCTCGCGGAACTCGAAGCGGCGATAGCTGCGGAAAGCGAGACATCGATCCCCAAAGATATCGCTAAAGCCCCGGTCTTTGAGCCGATCCCCGTCAATGTGGAGAAAGATGAGCGCAGAGAACGCATATTGGACGAGCTGTTCGGAAAGATAGAAGACAGAGAGGAAGTCCCCGCGCCGGAAACGGTTGCGGCGGAAGAACAGCCGGAAGCATCCGCAGCGGAAGGACAGCCTGAAGCGCCCGCAATGGAAGGGCAGCCTGAAGCAGATGTTGCAGAAGAGCCGCCGGAAACAGCCGAAGCGGAAGAACAGCTTGAAACAGCTGCAACAACTGTAACGGAAGTGCAACTTGGAGCGGCTGCTGAGGGGATGTCTTCGGAGGAAGCATCCGCCGAAGAAGGGACGCCGCAGGATGATATGGAAGGCACCGCAGGAAGGCAGTCGCAGGATACGGAAGGTGTAGCCGGAGAGCAGCCACAGGATGTGGAAGGTGCTGCAACAGGGGTGCCGCAGGATACGGAAGGCGCCGCAATAGAGCAGGCGCAGGGTGATACAGTGTCGGCCGAAGGGCAAACGCCTGATATTACAGCAACATCCGCCGGGGAGCAGACGCAGTATACAGCCTCGCTTGCCGAAGATCAGGTGCAGGATACAGCCTCAGTGACGGAAGAGCAGGCGCTGGGCACAGCATCCGAAGATGAAGAGGCGGCCGGGCAGGTATTCCCGGAGGCAAAGGGCACGGCCTCGAAAGAGCTACAGCCTGCAGCGAAGAGCTACGGCCTGCAGGACGACCCTGTGTTGCAGTCGGTCCCATTTGTGGCGGAGACAGGCGAAGTGTCAAAGGGGATCTCGCCGGAATCCAAGCCTTCTGAGGGCGAAAGCAAACCGAAAGACGACAAAGGCCTGCCGGAAGGGGAAGGGGAGTCTGCCTTAAGCGCGTTTTCGAAAAAAGAGGATGAGAGCGTATCAGCGGCTGAAGAGCCAAAGGTGCCTGAGGAACCTCAAAAAACAGTGAAAAAACCCGCGAAGAAGGCTAAATCAAGTATAGCGTCGGGGATATTGTCGGCTCTCGTCACCCTGGCGATCATACTTGTGGTATTGGTAATAGTGGGGCTGCTGCTTCTCAAGTTCGCTCCTGATTCGGTAGGGGCATACTATTTGATGGATCTCATTGAGCTTGTCAAGACGAAGCTGGGGATAGGCGGTTGACGAGGCGGTTTGACTGAAGCTGCGGCTCACCCGCGGCGTTGGCAGAAACGAGGCAAAATATATGGCAAGGATCAGAAAGACAGTTTTAGTAGTATTGGCGGTGCTTCTCGTGCTCGCCGCTATCGTGTTTGGCCTTTCAGGCTTCATCACGGATATACTCTGGTTCAGAGACCTCGGCTACCTGAGCGTTTTTCTGAAAAAACTTTTGACGCAGCTTGTGATAGGGATCCCGCTCTTTGCGGTCCTTTTCGCTTTGTCGATGATCTATTTGAGCGCCCTGCGAAAAGGCTACAGGAAAAGGCTCGTTGTGGAAAGTGAAAAGCTTGGGCAGAAAGGGCACAGGCGCCTTGCGGCTTCTATTTCAGCCCTGTGCGCATTGGCGATAGCCCTGATGACGGCAAACGACCTGTGGTTTACGGCGCTTCAGTTTACGAATTCCACGGGTTTTGGGATCGAAGACCCCATTTTCGGATTGGATGTCTCATTCTACGTCTTCAAGCTGCAGTTCATCCACAGCCTGAACAACCTCGTGATCATCGGCATAGTCGTATTTGCCATAACGACTTTTGTTTACTACGCCCTGCTGTTGTCACTCGCCCCTCCGCGGTCGATCCCGACGCCGGAACCTCCTCAGGAAAACCCGGACGACGAACTCGAAGCAAGGCGGAGGAACGCGGCGAAGACCAGGAAGTCCGCATTCAGCGAGATCTTAAAGGCGCTCGGCATCAATGTCAGCGAGGACTTTGGGAGCGGCGGGGCTGGCGGGTCCGGCGGCGGCGCGAGGATAGGCGAGTTCATACACATCGCGTCGAAACAGATAGTCGCACTGGGCATCCTGTTTTTCCTGATGCTTGCCGTCAATTTTTTCCTCAGGCAGTTCGACCTGCTCTATACGCAGACAGACGTCCTCTTTGGTGCCGGGTTTGCGGATATCAACGTCATGCTGTGGGTATACCGCATACTTGCCGGGCTTGGAGTGGTAGGCGCGATAGCTTTCACTTTGGGCGTGGCGAGGAAAAATATAAAGACTGTGTTTGCCGTGCCTGCCCTGATGATCGCCCTGGGTGTGCTCGGCTTTGGCGCGGACGTCCTCGTCCAGCAACTCGTTGTTTCACCCGACGCCATAAACAAGGAGAGCAAATACCTCGCATACAACATAGAGTTCACTCAAAATGCGTACGACCTGGGCGATGTGTCGGTCAAGACCTTCGCCGCGGCCAACAACCTGACGAGCGAAGACATAGTGAACAATACGGACACGATCCGAAATATCAGGATCAACGACTACGAGCCGGCCAAGACATTTTACAACAGCACACAGAGTATCCGGCAGTACTACGATTTCAATGACGTGGACGTAGACCGCTATATGATAAACGGCGAGTACACGCAGACCTTCCTGACCGCCAGGGAGATAGACGAGAGCAAGGTGCCGCAGCAGTGGCTGAACCTGCATCTGAAGTATACGCACGGATACGGCATCACCTTGTCGCGGGTGGATAAGGTGACTACGAGCGGACAGCCGGATCTGCTCATCAAAAATATCCCGCCCGAATCCTCGGTTCCCGAAATCCAGATCGACAGGCCGGAGATATACTTCGGCGAACTCTCGGACAACTACATCGTAGTCGGCACGAACGAGGAAGAGTTTGACTACCCCGAAGGCGACAGCAATGTCTACACAAAGTACGAAGGGGACAGCGGGATCAAGATGACCCTGTTGAACAAACTGTTGTTCGCGATTCGCGAGAGAAGCATGAAGCTGCTCGTATCGAGCAATATCACCTCGGAAAGCCGTATCGTCATAAACAGGAACATAGTGGAAAGGGTCTCCGAGATCATGCCCTACCTCTCCTATTCGGAACCTTATATGGTGACGGCGAACGGCAAGCTGTACTGGATCATAGACGCCTATACCACGAGCAGCTACTATCCGTATTCGGAGCCTTATCAAATCGATAAAGGCGACAGTACGAACTACATCAGGAATTCGGTCAAAGTGGTCATTGATGCTTATACGGGAGACACCGGCTACTACCTCGTAGACGGAAGCGACCCGATCGCGAACACTTTCTCAAAGATATACCCGGCTCTGTTCAAAAAGATAGAAGACATGCCCGACGGCGTGGCGCAGCACATCAGATATCCTGACACCCTGCTCAGCATTCAGGCCGACATATACAAGCGGTACCACGTGAATGACGTCAAAGTCTTCTACCTCGGCGAAGACCGTTGGGACATCGCGAAAGAAAAGCTAGGGGCTTCGGATACGGAAGTGGAAATGATGCCGAATTACTACATCATGAAGCTGCCCGGCGAAGACAGCGTCGAGTTTATAAATTCCATACCCTACACGCCGAAGGACAAGAACAACATGACCGGCCTGCTCGTCGCGAGAAATGACGGCGAGAACTACGGGGAGTTGATACTCTACCAGCTCCCGAAAGGGCAGATCGTCATGGGCCCGAGCCAGATCGATGCGCAGATAGCGCAGGATACAGAGATCTCTCAGGACTTCGCCCTCTGGGAAAACAGCGGGTCGACCTACAGCCGGGGCAATATGTTTGTCATCCCCATCGAAGAGAGCATCATGTACATCGAGCCCATCTACCTCAAGGCCGCCAATTCGAGCCTGCCTGAGGTGAAGCGGGTCATCATATACTACGACGACCGCATAGCTTATGGGCTGACGCTGGCTGCTGCGCTGGACGAGATGTTCGGAAAGGGTACGGGAGAGGCGACGGCTTCGCTCCCGACCGATGAGAATGTGGAGGATACTGCGCCGCCGCCCGAAGAGGGAAGCGGCGGCGGCAGCTCACCACAGCTTAGCCAAAGCGAGCTTATATCTGCAGCCAACGATGAACTTTCCGCAGCAGAAAACGCGCAGAAAAATGGCGACTGGGCCGCTTATGGAGAGCATCTTGAAAGCCTGAAAGGGTATTTGAACCAATTGGCGACAGCGGACGGGGAATAGGCGTACAGATGTGTGATCGCGAAAAGCCGTTCAATCTTGCGTATGCCATGTTAACAGAAATGAGGCCATAATGCTGGATATCAAAAGGATAAGAGAGGACTACGAAGCTGTAAAGGCAGCGGTCGAAAGAAGAGGGCAGGGAGACTATGGCCTGTCCGAAGCGCTCGGGCTCGACCAGAAGAGAAGGGTGCTCATCGGCGAGACAGAGCAGATGAAAGCGCGCCAAAACGCAGTCTCGAAGCAGATCCCCGAGCTGAAGAAAAAAGGGGAGGACGTCGCCGCCGTGATGGCGGAGATGAAGGAACTCTCGGAGAGTATCAAGGAGCGTGACGCCGGGCTGTCAGAGCTTGAAGGAAAGCTGGAGGCGCTGCTTCTCGAAATACCGAACACGCCGTCCGAAAAAGTGCCCGTTGGCACAGACGACAGCGACAATGTTGAGATCAGGAAGTACGGGGAGCCGACAGAGTTCGATTACGAGCCCCAGGCGCATTGGGATATCGGGACGAGCCTTGATATCCTGGACTTTGACAGGGCCGCAAAGATAGCGGGCAGCAGGTTCACGGTCTACAAAGGGCTGGGTTCCAGGCTTGAGCGTTCGGTCATAAATTTCATGCTCGACCTTCACACGGAGCAGCACGGATTCACGGAGATACTGCCTCCGTTCATGGTGAACAGGGCCGCTATGACGGGGACAGGGCAGCTTCCCAAGTTCGAGGACGATATGTTTCACGTTCCCGCCAAAGACTTCTTCCTGATCCCGACTGCGGAAGTCCCGGTGACGAACCTGTTCATGGACGAGATACTTGAGGAAGAGCAGCTTCCCATCTACTACACGGCTTACACGCCTTGCTTCAGGAAGGAGGCCGGCTCCGCGGGCAGGGATACGAGAGGGCTCATCCGCGTACACCAGTTCGACAAGGTGGAGCTTGTCAAATTCACCTCTCCCGAACAGAGCTATGCCGAGCTTGAGACCCTTACAGACGCCGCTGAGGATGTGCTTCGCATCCTGGGGCTGCCGTACAGAGTGGTCGTCCTTTCGACCGGCGACCTCGGGTTTTCCTCGGCGATCACCTACGACATAGAGGTATGGATGCCGAGCTACGGCAGGTATGTCGAGATAAGCTCATGCAGCAATTTTGTGGACTACCAGGCGAGACGGGCCAAGATCAGGTTCAGAAGGAAGGACGGTGGCCGCCCGGAATTCGTGCATACCCTGAATGGGTCGGGGCTTGCGGTCGGCAGGACTGTGGCGGCGATACTTGAAAACTACCAGCAGGCTGACGGAACGGTGCGCGTCCCCGAAGCGCTCGTAAAATACATGGGTACGGACA
>JAISAW010000079.1 GCA_031266515.1 Eubacteriales Family XIII. Incertae Sedis bacterium | reverse complement strand
GGATGCACGACCATCCCCTGCGGCTTGTCCACCACTACGAGGTCTTCGTCTTCATACACTATATCTATCGGAATATCCTCAGGCGCCGCGTCGATGGGGACGAGGTCGTAGACCTCAAGGCTGAGCCTGTCGCCATCTTTCACCTTGTAGCTCTTGGAGACGATACAGGGGCCATATTTCGAACCCGCGCGGGTATCACCGTCCGGAGTGAGAAGCGTCACTCCGCCCTCGGTGAGCATTTGCTGCACCCTCGACCGGCTCAAATCGCCGAATACGCGGGAAAGCAATACGTCCACCCGTACGCCTACGTCCTCAGACTGAACAACATAAGACCTCATATCGGCTTCATCGCTGCACACGAGTATCCTCCCGGGCTCGGTCTCAACGGTTTTTCCGCGCGTCTTCACTTCCGATGAATCACCCATGGTTTTGTCGCGCGTCTCCGCTTTCGACAGAGTCGCCGTAGTTTTGTCGCGCGTCTCCGCTTTCGACAGAGTCGCCGTAGTTGTGTCGCGCGTCTCCGCTTTTTCCAAAGCTGCCATCGACTCGCCGCGCGCCTTTTCTTTCGTTTCAGCTGTCATTGCTTCGCCGTGTACTTTCGATAGAATCCAGGATGAGACAAAGGGCTATGAGGACACACCCCCCGATGATGCACATATCCGCAAAGTTCCACACGGGAAAGGACAACACAGAAATATAGTCGATCACATAGCCGTGGACATATCTGTCGATCAAATTTCCTACGCCGCCTGCGAGCGTTATGGCAAACCCAACCAGGATCTGCACAGCGGCCGCCATCCCGCGGTACAGGACGATGAATGTTATGCCCAGGACCACAAATATGGCCGTCTGAATAGCGATCACAAGGCTCGGGTGCCCTTCAAAGAGGCTGAAGGAAATACCATAGTTGACCAGATAGCGTATGTGAAGGAAATCCCCAATCACCGCAATGCTCTCCCCAAGCTTCATGTGTGAAGCCACCAGGTATTTTATGGCTTGGTCTACAGCGATCAAGCCTGCAAACACAGCGATATACGCAGCCCTGCCGCTTCTCTTCCTGTTCGGGGTATTCACTATTTTCTGGTTTTAATGGTATTTGAAGGATTACGCAATACTACGGTATGGCCGCCGCCTTCGTCCACTACGGCCCCGGGGCCGCCCGGGACGCCCTCTTCCGGCATCAATTCGGCGGCAAAGCTGTCAAAACGTTCAAGCTCGGTTTCAAGCAGGTTTTTGAACCTGGCAGAAAAAAGCACCCACCTTCTCGACAGGGCGAGGGCGTCGTCAGTCAGCCTTTCGACGTCTCCCCTGGCTTCCTGCCTTATCCTTTCGGCGTCGAGCTCGGCGTTTTTCAGAACGATTTCCGCCCTGTTTTCCGCGCTTGCGCTTATGTCCGTCATCAAGGCTTTTGCAGATTCGAGGGTGGTGAATATGGCGTTTTCCGATCCCCTGTATCTTTCGATTTCCGCCGATGCGACTTTCAGGCTTTCCCTGAGGCTTTCATTTTCGCGGAGAAGAGCTTCCAAATCAGCGGCGACTTCCTCAAGGAATTCGTCTACTTCATCTTCCTTATAGCCCCTTACGGCTTTCGTGAAATCCGCCCTGATGAGCTCGCTCGGTTTTATCATGCGTCCCCCTTATACTGCCGACCGCCCTACGCGAGCAGAAACAACAGCCCTGAGACAAGCAGCCGCCTCACGACATATATTGCGAGAAGCGCGAGCAACGGCGCGAAGTCGACGCCCGAGCTGCCAACCCCTCCGAGCAGTTTTCGGAAAGGCTTTACTATCGGCTCCGTCACTGCGGTCAGCACATTGTACAGCTTCAGGATATTCGGGGCCCTGAGCGCGCCGCTGTAGACAAACCAGCTGAGCACGGCTCTGACCACGAGTGAAAGGCTTAGAAGCTGAAGGACAACATTTACGATCCAGATAAGAATACCTGCAAGACTGAACAATTCTGGTTTTTCTCCTTTACGCGAACGGTGATTTGTCGGGGCTGTGTGAATAGTTCATCTTCGACCCGCGCTCTTCCAGAGGCGATGAGATATCCACGTTTGCCGGCATGAATATGAAAATATTCGCCGCTATTTTCTGTACGTTCCCTGAAAGCGCATAAGTCGCCCCGGAGAGGAAATCGAATATTTTCCTCGCTTTGTCGGTCTCAAGCGCTTCGAGGTTGATGATGACGGGTTTCTTTGACTTCAAGCTGTCGACAAGCTGCGGGCAGTCTTCAAAACCTTTTGGGTCTATCACAACTATCTTGAACCTCTGTGTGATGCGCTGCACCATATCTGTCCTGCTGTTTGGCATTGCTATCACATTCTCCCTGCCATATCCCCCGCCCCTTGAAGAAAGCGTATCGTCCTGGGCCGCCGCCTGGGCCGCCGCCCTGTAAGACTTGTACCCACTCGCCGATGACGACGACGGGGACGTATACCTGGGGGATGAAAAAGGAGGAGGCGTGGTCGACGACCTTATGGGCGCCGCCGGTTCTTTGTAGGGTTTGTCTCCGGATGAATAATCATCGTAGTCGTCTTCATATTCGTCTTCCTCATCATATTCATCGTCTTCGACAGTTATGAAATCCTTGAACTTATCCAGAATACCCACCTTTTATGTCCTCCTTGTCTCTCTTCGAACTCTATCTGCCGCCATCCGGGCATCCCTGTCTTTCTTCCGGGCAGCTACCTTTGTACGCCGATATGTCAATACACTCTTTCACCGAAGATGGCCGTCCCCACCCTCACCATTGTGGCACCTTCTTCGACAGCCACCTTGTAATCGCCTGTCATGCCCATCGAAAGCTCTGTGAAGTCCGCTCCCTTGCCGGCATATTCGTCTTTCAGCCTGTCGTACAGCGCCCGTGTCTGCCTGAAAAGGCCTCTCACGTCTTCAGGGTCGCTCACGAAAGGCACGACTGCCATCAGGCCTCTCACTCTTATATGCGGGCACTCCGCAATGACCAACGACAGAAACTTCCCGCACTCATCCGGGGCAATTCCTGTCTTTTGCGCCTCGCCGCCCGCGTTCACCTGTATGAGAACATCCATAGAGGCACCCTCAGCTGCTGCTCTCAACTCGATTTCCCGGGCAAGCCTGTGGCTGTCGAGCGAGTGCAAAAGCGCTATTTTGTTAATAATCGATTTTACCTTGTTTCTCTGAAGATGTCCAATCAAATTCCACCTTATGTTGGGTATTTTATCTATCGCCCTATCAATATCTTGAATATCCCTCTGTTTGTCGAGCAATTCCCGGACACGGTTTTCGCCGAACTCAAAGGTGCCTGCAAGCAGGGCTTCCGCCACATCTTCCGCCGGCCTCGTCTTCGATACGGCTATAAGCTTCACCTCAGACGGATTGCGCCCCACACTGTCCGCCGCTTCGGCAATCTCATTTTCAACCGCAGTTATATTTGCCTGTATACCCATAGTGCCGCCTCCCTGTCGCTTCACTGCCCCGCCGGCCAAATCAGTCAGCCTTGTAGCCTTCGCCTGCGGGATCGCTCATGATCTCATCGTAATACACGACGGTTTCGACCCTTTGGCCGTCTTCGTCGTAGTAGTAATCCTCGGCGATCAAGGCCTCGCCGCCATAGGAACGGACGATTTTCACCGGGACCCATTTGAACGAACCATCCTTCTGCTTCGCGTACACGCCGTCCGCGCCGTCCTGTTTGATGATCGCCTTTTCGCCCACCAGCGGGCCTGCATATTCCTCAAAGACCACGTTGACCTTTTTCCTGCGGAATTTGCTCAGGTCTTTGTAGTACATATCCGACTTGATGACCACCATGTACGTATCGCCGCGATCGGCCACTCGGTCGATCACAGCCTTCACCTCAGTGCTTCCAAGATCAATGCGGACCTGCTTTCCCTCAGCGTAGTTTTCGCTTTGGTACTCGTCTTTTGCCGCCCAGACTATTATATACCACTCGTTATTATCGACTATCCTGTAAATCGGCTCACCCGAAAAGACGTAGCTTCTTTCGAGAGATTCTGTTTCGGCGGGAATCTCCTCAAGTATGCCCTGGTCAAGCGAATCGATGGTCTGTGGGGATATCTGTTTTTCAAAACCGTCGGCATAGTAGCTGATGATCGCGGTCATCTCAGAGACGCCGCCGGGCGAAACCACCGCCGACCCCGCAGATTTGCCCAGTATCGCGGAAAACCTGTCCTGTATGGGATCCTCATCGGACGTTTCGCTGCTTGCCTCTTCATCTTTTTTGGCGGCGTCGGCTTTTGCTTTCCCGTACTCCTCGGGCACGGGCGCTTCCGTATTTATGGAATAGACCTGCATGCCCTGCCTGATCTTCGTCCCTTCCTTTACGGGATACCCCGGCGCGCCATCCGCCCATGCGAGGTAAAGCGTTTCCTCGCGGACAAACAGGGCTTCCTGCTCGTCGCTGATCAAAAGCCCCTCTTCATCCAGCAGCTCAGTCTTTATCAGGGCTTTCCCGCTCCATGGCAAACCGTAGACGAGCACACAGAGGATCGCCACAACGACGAGAAAGACCGTCACGCATGTCATTATGAGCGCCCTTCTCACGACATCAGCCCCATATCCGTCAAGTCGGCTTCGACCTTCTTCTCCTCGACTGACAGCACTCTGATGAAGCTGTCCACCAGAGGTATCAGGAGTTTTTCTCCCGCATGCGTTTCCACTTCAAGTATACCGTGCGCAGGATTGTCCACGAAGCCGGATACCACGCCTATATCACGCCCTCTGTCGGTGAACACCGCGCCCATTATCTCCTCCACAAAAAACCCTTCGCCGTCAGCCGGCGCGAGTTCGTCCCTGTACGCAAATACTTCAGCGCCGACAAGGCTTTCGGCGGCGTTCCTGTCTTCGATCCCCTCAAGCCTTATGATCGGCGTCTTTTTCTGCATCCTGACGGAGAGGACCTTGAAATCGCATTCACGATTTTTGATCAGGCATCTTGCCTCGCGGAGGTTTTCAAGACGTTCGCTGTCGCCCGAATAGTGATAGAGCTTCAGTTCGCCTTTGACGCCGAAAGCCCCCGATATCTTTCCTATCAGGAGCCTTGCCCTGTCTGTCACTACTGTAATATCTCCACTGCGTAATACTTGTTTTCCTTTGAGGCCGCAGCTTTCACCAACATCCTTATGGCTTTGGCAATGCGCCCCTGCTTTCCGATCACTTTGCCCATATCCCCTTCGGCGACCCTCAGCTCAATGACCTGCTCCCCGTCTTTCTCGACAGTGGCCACGCTCACAGCATCAGGGTCGTCTACGAGCGACATAGCTATTGATTTCACGAGTTCTTCCATTATTTGCCTCATTTCTGCTAACGCAGCGAGTGAATCGCTGCTTGCAGAAACAAATTTCCCATGAAAAATGTTTCTGCCATACAGTAGCGTTTTTAGGTCTTTGCACTATATTTCCGCATGAGGCAAAAATGATTGAATTGCCTCCGGCGGCGTGTGAAAGGTTTTTCACACTTTTGCCTCATTTCTGCGCGCCTGCTTCGGCAAGCGCTTCGTTTTTCTTCAGGAGAGCCCTCACCGTTTCTGTGGGCTGCGCTCCTTTGGCAATCCAATCTTTAGCCTTTTCCCCGTCGATCTTGATGACCACTGGGTCCTTGAGCGGGTCGTAGTAGCCGATCTCCTCGATGAAGCGACCGTCTCTGGGGCTTCGGCTATCAGCGACGACCACCCTGTAAAAAGGCTTCTTCTTCGCACCCATCCTCTTAAGTCTGATCTTTACAGCCATTGATACTTCCTCCTTTGGTTGACGTATTGTGACCGCTCAGGCACTCCCGGCCTTTTTCCCGGACAGCACTCGCTATCTGGAAAAAATCCTGCGTATGCCCGAACAGTTACGGTCTGTCAGCGCATATAACATATAACATTAACATCTATTGGAACATGCCCGGAAACCCGCGCATCCCGCGGCCCGGCTTCATCATGCCCTTCATCATTTTTTTTGCTTCCCCGTACTTCTTTACGAGTTGGTTCACCTGCGCGACGCTCTGTCCGCTTCCCGCCGCTATCCGCTTCCTCCTGCTGGCGTCAAGCACTGACGGGTCGTTCCGCTCCGCCCTTGTCATCGAGAGCATGACCGCCTCCATCCTGACAAGCTCCTTCTCGCTTTCAGCCATCTGTTCGTCAGAGATACGTCCGGCACCCATTCCCGGCAGCATGCCGATGAGGGAAGTGAGCCCGCCCATTTTTTTGATCTGCGCCATTTGCTCAAGAAAATCTTCGAGCGTAAACGCATTTTTTCTCATCTTGCGTTCCAGCTCTTCCGCTTTCGCTTCGTCGTACTCCTCCTGGAGCTTGTCGACCAGGGTCAGGACATCGCCCATGCCCAGGATCCTCGAAGCCATGCGGTCCGGATGGAAAGCCTCAAGCGCGTCAAGCTTTTCGCCCGCGCCTATGAATTTGATAGGCTTGCCGGTGACGCTCTTTGTCGAGAGCGCGGCCCCGCCTCTTGAGTCGCCATCGAGCTTTGTCATGATGATGCCGTCGACGCCCAGCCCTGAGGCGAAGCCTTCGGCAGAACTCACGGCATCCTGCCCCATGAGGGAGTCCACGACCAGCAGTATCTCGTGAGGCTTCACCGCAGCCTTAAGCCGCCGGAGCTCTTCCATGAGCGCCTCGTCTATCTGTAGCCGCCCTGCAGTATCTATGATGAGGACGTTTCGCCCGAGCCTGCGCGCTTCGGCTATGGCGTGTTCGGCGATGGCCACCGGGTCTGGGGCATGCCCTTCGCTGTCGGGCCTCTCCGCATAGACAGGTACGTCTACCGATTTCCCTACGATTTCAAGCTGGTCTATGGCAGCCGGCCTGTATACGTCGCAAGCTGCAAGCATCGGGGCTTTGCCGTTTTTCTTCAGATACGCAGCAAGCTTGGCGCAGGTGGTAGTCTTGCCTGTACCTTGAAGCCCCACCATCATGATGGCTGTGAAGCCGCTTGGAGAATACGTCAGTTTGCTTGACGCCCCTCCCATCAGCGACACCAGCTCGTCCTGCACGATCTTGATGACCTGCTGCCCGGGGTTCAGACCCGCGTGGATATCCGTACCCAGGGCTTTTTCCTTGACCGAAGCGATGAAGTCCTTTACGACCTTGAAATTCACATCGGCCTCAAGCAGCGCAAGCTTGATCTCGCGCATCGCGCCGTCAATGTCCGCTTCAGAGAGGACTCCTTTGCCCCTCAGGTTTTTAAAAATGCTTTGCAGTTTTTCCTGAAGCCCTTCAAAAGCCATATCATAACTCCAATCGCGCGACGAGCCTCTTCACTTCCGTAAGCTCTTTGACCGCAAGCTTCGAAGCTGTATCGCCACGTCCCTTCTCCGACGAAATCCTGTCTTCGATACTGTCGAGTATCTCGTCGTATTGCCTGTGCTTTGTGATGAGCCTCAGCTCTTTCTCATAGTTTTCGAGCGTACTTCTCGCTTTTTTCAGCATTCCCGAAATCGCCTGCTTCGATACGGCAAACTCCTCGGCAATCTCGGTCAGCGAGAAATTTTCCTCATAGTAGCGCCTGAAAACTTCAGCCTGTCTTTCCGGGAGCAGGCTTCCGTAGAAATCCGCCAGAAGGCTCATCCTTTCACTTTTTACGTCCGTAGCGCTTTTCTCCATCATAGTATATGGCTGTCAACCAATTCCATTGACAGACACATACTAATATAATGCAAATACCCTGTCAAGCGTTTTTCTTGACAGGGCGTCATGGTGTTACAATCGGGGTTCACGCGTATTTTCAGTGCCCTTGGATGAAACTACACCCTCTGAACTCATAGGTAACGCGACTTTCCACCTATCCTTCGTACATATACTTAAGCGGGACTTCGCCGTTTTCCGCTTTTTGGGCCTTCAGCATCTCGATCAAGGCCGAGACTTCGCCGCTGTTCACATTTTCGATCGCGGCAGTCAGCCGCCCCAGCCCGTTTTCTCCGAAAAGGCCCCCAAAGAGCTGCGTTTCGTGTTCATAAGACGGGTATTCTATGACTGTATCCGAAGGCAGCTCCGCGAGCATGTAGTCCTCGGCGTCCTCCTGCCTTTCAATACCATCGATAAGCCCTGCGTCGAGTGCCTGCTGCGCTGAGTATATCCTCCCGTCCGCTATCCTTACGACCTCTTCGGCCGGGAGATCCCTGCCTTCTGCCACCACAGCGACAAACTGCATGTACGCCTCGTCGACCAGGCCCTGCATGATAGCCCTCTGCTCTTCGGTCATCGGCGTGAAATAGTCTCCCATGGCCTTGTTCGGCCCTGATACTATATTGGTCGCCTTGACCCCGTGCTGTTCGAGGAAGCCTGAGACATCGAACAACGTCCCTATTACCACACCGATCGATCCTGTCCATGTATTCCTGTTGGCGTAGATCGCGTCGGCGGGTGCGGCTATGTAGTATCCGCCGGACGCCGCCATCGAACCCATATACACGAATACGGGGCGCCCTGTCAGCTCCTTGTAGTCCATGATCTTGTAATAGAGTTCGTCGGACTCATAAACACCGCCGCCCGGAGTGTCCACATAGAGGTACAGACCGACGTTGTTGTCATCCGCGATGAGGTCGTCTATCAGGTTCAATGTCCACGTATGGTGATAGCTGCTCTCCGAAGAGGCGTACGGATCTTCCGTCGATGTCAATTCGCCGACTATGGGGACTCTGGCCAAATAGTTCTGTGACGGCCCGTGATATGAGCCGTCTTTCCCACCGCCCGAGACGGCTCCCGTGGCGTTTTTGAACAGCGATACTATCCCGGGGACGGACAGAAGCGCTATGGCGACGCAGATTATGATGGTGTTTCGTATGATCCGCCTGTTGCTCCGTTCCCGCCTCGCGTCGCTGTCCATGCCGCCCGGCCCGGAGGGGCCTCTCGGCGGCCTGTAATAAGGGTTTTGGTTGTTTCCGTTCATACTGTCTTTGTCCTTATTTCTTCAAGCAGCAGCTCTTTCAGCTCGTCGGCCGTCATCTCGCCGAGCTCGCCTTTTTTCGATGAACGGATCGGGAGTTTGCCTCCCGCGGCTTCCTTTTCTCCGATTACGGCTATGTATGAGTCCCGCGCATTCCTCGCTTCCCTTATCTTGTATCCGATCTTCTCGTTTCTGAGGTCCGCTTTCGCCCTTATGCCCGCGCCCATGAACTGCTCTGTCAGCGAACTCGCGTAGTCCGCCGCAGCGTCCGTGACCGTGAGGAATTTCATCTGCACGGGAGCGAGCCAAAGGGGGAATTTCCCTGCAAAATGTTCCGTCAAAATAGCGATGAACCGTTCGATGCTCCCGAAGATGACCCTGTGTATCATTATCGGGATATGCCTTTCGCCGTCAGCCCCCACATACTCGAGCTCAAAACGCTGAGGCATCTGGAAATCGAGCTGCACGGTACCGCACTGCCACGTCCGGCCTATGCTGTCTTCGATATGAAAATCGATTTTCGGCCCGTAAAAAGCCCCGTCGCCTTCGTTTATGACATATGGGATGCCCATGGACTCTATCGC
This sequence comes from Eubacteriales Family XIII. Incertae Sedis bacterium, assembly GCA_031266515.1. Taxonomy (GTDB): domain Bacteria; phylum Bacillota; class Clostridia; order Peptostreptococcales; family Anaerovoracaceae; genus JAISAW01. Next base: position 1,756 of record JAISAW010000079.1, on the reverse strand, counting down.
ATCCTTGAGCGCATTTGTCGCAAACTCCCATTCCTCGTCGCTGCCCATCGCGTCTTCGGGCTTTGTCGACAGCTCGACGTGATAGGGGAATTCAAACATTTTGTAAACATCGTCGATAAAGCGGACCACGCCCTTTATCTCCTCGTCGACCTGCTCGGGAAGCATGAAGATATGGGCGTCGTCCTGCGTGAAAGTCCTGACCCTCATCAAACCGTGCAGGGCGCCGGAAAGCTCGTGCCGGTGCACTTGGCCCATCTCTGCGATCTTGAGCGGGAAATCCCTGTACGAGTAGAGCGCCCTCTTGTACGTGAGCATGGCGCCCGGGCAGTTCATCGGCTTTATCGCATAGCCGTCGTCGTCAATGGTCGTAAAGTACATATTGTCCTTGTAGTGGTCCCAGTGCCCCGACTTGTGCCACAGGTCGTCCGACAGAAGTATCGGCGACTTGATCTCCGTATAGCCTCGTTTCTCGTGTTCCTGCCGCCAGAAGTTTTCGAGTTCGTTCCTGAGGATCATGCCATTTGGAAGGAAAAACGGAAAACCCGGCCCCTCGTCTACGATCATGAACAGATCCATCTCCCGGCCGATCTTGCGGTGATCGCGCTTCTTCGCCTCTTCGAGTTTGGCCAGGTAAGCGTCGAGATCCGTCCTATTTTTGAAGCACGTACCGTAAATGCGCTGAAGCATTTTATTTTTTTCATCGCCGCGCCAGTACGCCCCCGCGACGCTCATGAGCTTTATCGCCTTGACTCTTCCGGTGAAATCAATGTGGGGCCCCTTGCAGAGATCTGCAAAGTCCCCCATCTTGTAGAAGGACAAAGCCTCCTCGCCCTCGAGGCCTTCAATAAGCTCGCGCTTGTAGGGGCCGCCATCTTTGTCAGCCCAGGCAAGAGCCTCCGCTCTCGGAAGGTCGTACTGCACGAGCTTGTAGTTCGCCTTGACGATCTTCTTCATTTCCTTTTCGATAGCCTCCAGATCCTCTTCCGAAAACCTGTGCTCCAAATCGAAATCATAGTAGTACCCGTTTTCGATCGCCGGCCCTATCGCAAGTTCCGCGTCAGGCCACAATTCCTTTACTGCCATCGCCATGATATGAGAAGTCGTATGCCTGAAAGCATCCCTTTCCTCCTCGTTCGAAAACCCATATACTTCTGACATATTTTGCCTCATTTCTGCCTGACGCGGCGAGTGCCTCATTTCTGCCTTTCTCCTGCGCAAGCCTTATGCGTTAATACGCGTGAATAAATTAAGCCCTTAATAATTGAATAGATGCCATAGCATTATAGCACATCATTCGGATTGGGGAATCGACGCCTGTGCCTCCATCTCACGAAGCCTCTTGTAAGCGGTTGACTTGGACACGGGCGGGTCGAAGAGTTTTGCCAACTCGTTCAGGCTTGCTTCGGGGTAGCGGATGCGCAGTTTCGCGGCCTCCCGGGCGCGGGATGGCGCGCCAGATGCCGCCGAAGGGTTTCCAAGAAGGCTTTCGGCTGCGGCGATCTGCTTTTTCACGGAAGCGACCAGCCTGCCGATATTTGCCCCGTCGAGACCTGTCTTTTTCAGTTAGAATAGCAATATAACAGTTTGCATACGGCAAAAACATTGAAACCGCAAATAATTTGCGGTTTTCTTGCGATTTTGTTCGACGTAATGCTACAGTTGTGCTATAATAGTCGTATACTTATCTTTCATCGAAACGAGGTGATGCGACATGATCAAACGGGACAAAAAAACATATGCGGACGGAACGGTCAAG
>JAISAW010000029.1 GCA_031266515.1 Eubacteriales Family XIII. Incertae Sedis bacterium | reverse complement strand
CTCCTTTCAATATATCCTAATATACCACAATAGAATACTTTCGTGCAACACCAACGCCTCTTCACTGTCTGTTATTGCCTGACTCCGTCAGAACTGCGCCCTGTATGACTCAAGCTCGCCCAGCACGTCTGCGAGCTTTGGCAAGCCGTTCACTTCAGAGCGGAGGCGGGCTGCGCCGGGGAGGCCCTTCGTGTACCACGCCACGTGCTTTCGCATCTCAAGCACGGCGGACCGCTCGCCCTTGTCCGCAGCTACGAGTTTCGCATGGCGTATACACATATCTATCTTCTCTGCAGGTGCAGGCGGGACGTATTCGTCGCCGCTCAGGGCCGCGAGGGCCTCTTCAAATATCCACGGGTTTCCGAGGGCGCCGCGGGCGATCATCACGCCGTCTGCCCCGGACTCGCGCATGAGGCGCACTGCGTCTTCGCCTGTGTATATATCCCCATTACCTGTGACAGGGATATTCACGGCTCTCTTTACTTCCGCTATCATGCGCCAGTCGGCGCGCCCCGAGTAGAATTGCTCCCTCGTCCTGCCGTGCACAGTGATCGCAGAGGCGCCCGCCGCCTCAAGCAGCCTCGCCGTCTCTACAGCGTTGATATGGCCTGCGTCCCATCCGAGGCGTATTTTCGCGGTCACGGGCTTGCCGGTGCCTGATCCGACGATCATCGCTTCGATCAGCTTCGCAGCCTTTTCCGGGTCTTTCATCAGAGCGGAACCCTCGCCGTTCTTTACGACCTTTGGGACAGGGCAGCCCATGTTCAGGTCGAGCACGGAATTTGGCCTTGCATCGAGCATCTCCGCCGCCTCACGCAGCATTCCCGGCTCATCTCCGAAAAGCTGGTAGCCGACCGCTTTTTCGTCCTTTCCCGTATCGAGCATGGCTTCGGTTTTCTTGTCACGGTAGTGAAGCGCCTTTGCACTCACCATTTCAGTAAAAACCAAAGCCGCGCCTGCATCAAGGCACAGCTTCCTGAAGCTTTTGTCGGATACCCCGGCGAGAGGGGCGAGCAGAAAGGGACTGCTAAGAGTCAGATTTCCTATCCGCATTTCTGTTTTTATTGTAGATGTAGTTGAGGCCTTCCAGCGTGAGCATCTTGTCGACCACGTCTATGCAGTCCGTCCCTTCAGCTATGAGCGAAGCCATGCCGCCAGTGGCGACGACGCGGACTTCCCTGCCGCTCCCGTCAAGCGCCGCCAGCTCCTTTTTTATGAGATCTGTCAAATAGGCCACCATGCCGCGGTGGCCGTATACCAAACCGGACTGCATGCTTTCGCTGGTGTTTTTCGCTATAGCCTTTCTCGGCTCTTCAAGCTCCACCCTCGGCAGCTTGGCTGTTTTCTCAAACAGAGCGTCCGATGAGATCTTGATGCCGGGCGCAATGGAGCCGCCGAGGTAAGTCCAGTCCGAAGTGACCGCGCAAAATGTCGTGGCTGTCCCGGTATCGATGACGACGAGCGGCCCGCCGTATTTTGAAAGCGCCGCCACCGAATTCACGATCCGGTCCGCCCCGACCTGGGTAGGGTCGTCATACAGTATCTTCAGCCCCGTTTTGATGCCCGGCCCCACCGTCAGCGAGCGCTTGCCTATGTACTTGAGCGACATGTGCTGCAGAGTGTACAGGATGGACGGCACTACCGTCGAGATGATGCAGTCCCCGATATCCTCAAAGCCTATCCCTTCATACCTGAACAATTCATTGACTATCATGCCGTATTCGTCGGCGCTCCTGCCTGTGAGGGTTTCCAGGCGCCAGTTGAACAGCAGCTTGTCCTTGTAAAAGACGCCAAGCACGATATTCGTATTACCAACATCGAATGCCAGCAACAGGTTTTTGCCTGATTTCTTATCCATAGCAGCCATGTCTACGGTCATCTTCATCCCTGTCCGCCGGATCCGCCCTGTCCGCCGGGGCCATTCGGTCCAGAAGGACCATCAGGTCCACCGTATCCATTCTGTCCGCCGGGTCCGCCCTGCCTTCCGGGGCCATTCGGTCCGCCGGGGCCATTCTGCCCGCCGGGTCCGCCCTGCCCACCGGGGCCATTCGGTCCGCCGGGGCCGCCATGCCCGTCCGGATCATCATTGTTTTCAAGGTAGCCCCTGTATCCGGGTTCCTCGTAGTAGTCGGGGCTCTGGCCTGACGCCGATTCCTCTTCTTCTTTCCTCTTTTTGATTATATGGGCGGTCTCTTCGGCTTCCACAGCATTTCGGACGTTCAGTTCTTCATCTTCCTGCCTGATCCTGTCCTTCAGCTCTTCAAGGCCCATTTCCCCATTATAGAGGGCCGCGAACTGTTCGCCGTCCAGAGTCTCGACCTCAAGCAGGGCTTCGGCAATGAGGGCCAGCTTTTGCATATTCGCAGCCAATATTTCCTCCGCCGCCTTAAAAGCCTGCTCTATGATATTTTTTATTTCCTCGTCGATCGCGGACGCTACTTCTTCTGAATAATTTTTGTGGGTTGTGAAATCCTTGCCGAGGAAGACCTCATCCTCCTGGCTGTAGTTCACAGGCCCGAGGCGATCGGAAAACCCGTATTTCGTCACCATATCGCGCGCTATCTCCGTAGCCCTCATTATGTCGTTGCTCGCGCCGGTGCTGATCTCTTTCAGGATGAGCTTTTCCGCGACCCTTCCCCCGAGAAGGTGGATTATCTGTTCCTGCATCTCCGTCTTCGTGCCGTAGTATTTTTCCTCCTTGGGAAGGATCATGGTGAATCCGCCAGCCCGCCCTCTCGGCACTATGGTGATCTGGTGCACGGGATCCGTATTTGGAAGCCCGGAAGCTACGATAGCGTGTCCCGCTTCGTGATAAGCAGTGAGCTTCCTTTCCTTCTCGCTTATGACGCGGCTCTTTTTCTCAGGCCCGGCTATGATCTTTGTGATGGCTTCTTCCATCTCTTCCATCCTGATCTTGCGGCCGTTCCTGCGGGCGGTCAGAAGCGCCGCCTCGTTCAGCATGTTCTCTATATCCGCTGGCGTGAAGCCCGGGGTCCTGCGTGCGAGCACCCTCGGATCCACCTCTTCCGCCAGCGGCTTGTTTCTTGAATGAATCCTGAAAATGGCTTCCCTGCCTTTGATGTCCGGTATGCCGATCAGGACCTGGCGGTCAAACCGCCCCGGCCTGAGCAGCGCTGGGTCAAGGATGTCCGGCCTGTTTGTCGCCGCCAGGATGATGACGCCGCTGTTTTCGCCAAACCCGTCCATCTCCACCAGGAGTTGGTTCAGGGTCTGCTCCCTCTCATCGTGGCCGCCACCGAGGCCTGCGCCCCTCCTGCGCCCCACGGCGTCGATCTCATCGATGAATACTATGCACGGGGAATTTTTCTTTGCCTGCTCGAACAGGTCCCTCACCCTTGACGCGCCGACGCCCACGAACATCTCGACGAAATCAGAGCCGCTTATGACGAAGAAAGGCACCTCCGCTTCCCCTGCAGTGGCTCTCGACAGGTAGGTCTTGCCCGTCCCCGGAGGCCCTACGAGAAGTATGCCCTTCGGGATACGCGCGCCGAGCTCATTGTATTTGACGGGATTTCGCAGGAAGTCGACGACTTCGGAAAGCTCTTCCTTTTCCTCGTCAAGCCCCGCGACATCTTCGTATTTCACTTTTTGCCCCTGATCACCTTTGTGCAGTCTGGCGCGGCTCCGGCCGAACTGCATGACTTTGCCGCCGCCGCCCGCGCCGCTGTTCATGATGAAATACATCACGGCGATCATCATCACGACGAGAAGCAGTGTCGGAAGCAGTGTCGACAGCAAAGCGCCGCTTCGCGGCTTCGGGCTTGAGACCGACCTGATCTTGCCTTTCGACATTTGGTCGAAGACATACTCTTCTTCAAGCCAGCTCAGCTCATATATATTTGAGGCGTAAGCGACCTGCTTGCTGCCTGTTTTCAGCTCGACGCTTATTTTCGTGCCGGTCACTTCATAGGTCCTGACGTTTTCCTTTCGCAGCTCCCTTGCGATATCCGAAAAATTGACCTCTTCAATATCGGCTGAGGCCGCCATGGACCGCGCCAATACAAGGACGACGATGAAGGCGAGCATCACCGATATCCACACTATGCTTCTTTTTGGATTCTTTAATATCAATTTTCTACTTTCCTTTAGTGACTGTTAGTATTAGGGGCTTGCCGAATAATAACATGAAATTTTTCACTTGTTATTGTCCGACAAATCCTATGCCCTCTCCTGATGGTTATGCACTCAAGCATATATGTTACCACATTATATTTGACGAGTATAAATTTCGTGTAAACGAAAATACTGTGTTATTGCTCTCATTTACCGCAACTACTCGCCGCAGCTGACCCTTATTATCCTGCCTGTATGGCTGCCCGCGGAGTATTTGCCGCTCTTCCTGATCCCGGGGATCCACAGCACTTCGGAGCCAAAGGCGAGAAGCGGGATCAACTCCCTTTCCGTGCGCGGGATCTTCATATCCACCATCAAGTCCTGCAATTTTTTGGTCCCGTTCATGCCGGCAGGGCTGATCCTGTCGCCATCTTTCCTCGTCCTGATGACCAAGGCGTCGCATTCCTCCGCGAGCCTGTCGTAGTCGAGAAAAATTTCCTTCTTGCTGCCAAAACCCACCGAAGCTTCCCCGCCCCCCGCAGCGAGATCCGCCCCGCACTCGATGACCGAAAAACGAAAGGTATATTTCCAACAGGCTCTTATCGGGAAAACAACCTCTTTCGGATTTTTGCCGATCTCTTCAAGCCTTACCTCGGACTCCCCAACACCGGCGGCCCTTTCCTGAATCACGTCCTCACGATGCCTGAAGTAAACCTGTCCGTACTCGATCCCGGCTTCATACCCGTGCGGCAGCTCCGTCTTCTTTCCGGTCTCACCCCTTTTTATCAGCCCGTCTATCGCTTTGATGTGCCTGGATGCAATGTCGTTGTCAAGGCCTGTTTCAGCCAGGGCCCTCACCACCAGCCGATGCCTCAGGGCAGGGTGCATCCCGTCCATCAATTCCAATGGGAAAGATGTCCGCCCGGAGAGGCTGCCCTTTCCCTCTGGAAGCCCCCGGAACGCTTCTTCGTCCAGTATCCCGTCAATGACCGAATCGAAATAGCTTTTGTCTTCAGCCGCATTTTCCGCAAGCCTCAGCAAAGATTTTTTTATATTGGATTCAAGCGCTTTGTCGATAGCGGGGATCAATTCATTCCTGACCTTGTTCCGGATATACATAGACTGCGCGTTGGTGCTGTCTGTCCTGTAGGCCTTCCTGCCCGAGTCGAGGGCTTCCAGTATTTCGTCTTTCATGACACCGAGGAGAGGCCTTGCCACCGTATACCCCGCTTCCGATTTCCTGTGGGCCGGGATGCCCGCCAGGCCGCCAAGCCCAGTCCCTCTGACGATCCTGAGCAACAGGGTCTCCGCATTGTCGTCCGCATTGTGGGCAAGGGCTATCACAGGCGGGCATTCGCGCCCGCCATCGTCATACCTCTCCGCGATTTCATCGAAAAACGCATAGCGTACAGCCCTGCCCGCTTCCTCGATGCTCACGCCGGACTTCTTCGCAGCCAGCGCCACATCCGTCCGTACCGTTTCGAGAGCCACTCCGAGTTTGAGGCACAGCTTCCTGACAAAGTGTTCGTCCTCGAATGACTCCCCTGCCCTGAGCATGTGGTTGACGTGCGCGCACACCAGCTCTATCCCCAGGCTTTCTCTCATCGATGCAAGCAAATGAAGGAGGCAGACCGAGTCAGGGCCGCCGGACAGCCCCAGGATGACTACGCAATTTTCGGGTATGAGGCCGTCCTCGGAGATACGCTCCGCCACCTTGTCCCGCAGATCCTGGATACTCATCATCAGATACCGTAAAACCTCCGTGCGTTTTCGAGCGTGGCGGAGGCGACTTCCTCATAGGAGGCCCCTCTGGCTTCCGCGATCTTTTCCGCCACGTACCTGACGTTCATCGGGACGTTTTCCGTGCCGCGAAACGGCTCCGGGGTGAGATAAGGGGAATCAGTTTCAATAAGCATATGGCCGAGAGGGATGCCTGCCGCCACCCTCACTGTCTTTTTGTTGTTTTTGAAAGTCACAGGCCCCGCGATGGATATCGTCGCGCCAAGCCCGATGTAATCAAGTGCCTGCTCAAGGCTTCCGGAAAAGCAGTGCATCAGCAGCCTGGCGTCCTTCTCTCCCGTTTCGGGGTTCGGGGCGAAACGGCCCTTCCGCTCATCGGAAAAGATGCCTTCATCCATGAGGATTTCTTTCATATCCCCGCCGCTGTCCCTGTCATGGATCGTGATCGGCATTGCAAGCTTCATGGCAAGCCTGAGCTGCCTTCTGAACGCGTCCCGCTGCGTCTCCCTCGGCGAGAGGTCGCGGAAATAGTCAAGGCCGATCTCCCCTATCGCCACGACCCTCGGATCCTCAGCCAGGGTGGCGAGTTCACGGAGTGCTTCATCGGTAGCGGTAGCCGCCTCGTGAGGGTGTATGCCGACGGTGGCGAAAATTTTTTCGCTTACGTGCGCATCGGCGACAGCGAGCCTCGAACTCGGCATATCGCAGCCGATATCGGCTACGTAGGCCAAGTCTGAATCTTCTATCCGACGGATAAGCTCTTTCCTGCCTTCGGCAGTCAGCCCCTCCGAATTAATATGGGCGTGCGAATCGAAAAGCATAGTGTCCCCGCCCGGCCGTCAGCCGCCAAGCCTGTCAAGCTCCTCAATCTCTTTTTCCACATCTATCCTCGGGAAGAGCGCTTCGCCCTTTGTCACGCTGTAGGCTTCGACTGCACCGAACTTCACGGCATCGTCCCAATCCGCAGGGGTGACCTCAGGATCGAGCCCGAGCTGCTTCCTGATTTCGGATGCGGTGTGGTGCATGAACGGATATATGAGTATGGAAATGATGCGGATGGCTTCCGTCATATTGTAAAGGACCGTTTCGAGCCTTTCCCTGTTGGCTTCATCCTTCGCAAGCTTCCACGGCTCGTTTGCGTCGACGTACTTGTTGCTGCCGGTCACGAGTTTCCAAAGCTCTTCAAGGGCATGGTTGAACCCGAAGTCCTCAGCATGCTCTTCGACCAATGCCCTTCTGGAAACAGCAAGCTCTTTGTAGTTCTCGTCGAGGGCCTTCAGCACTTCGTCTTCCGGCGCGGAAGCAGGCTTTGAGAGTTTTCCTCCAAAATATTTTTCCACCATACCGGTTGTCCTTGAGACGAGGTTTCCAAGATCGTTCGCAAGGTCGCCGTTGATACGGTTTATCATGGTCTCGTTGGTGTAGAGCCCGTCCTGCCCAAAGGTGTATTCGCGGAGCAGGAAGTACTTGAGGGCGTCCACCCCGTAGCGGTCTATCAGCTTCACCGGGTCGACTATATTCCCTTTTGATTTGCTCATCTTGCCGCCGCTTTTCGTCTTGTCCGAGCCGAGCAGCAGCCAGCCGTGCCCCCGCACCGATTTCGGAATCGGGATACCTGCGCTCATGAGAAGCGCCGGCCAGATGACGGCGTGGAAACGGACGATCTCCTTGCCAACAAGATGGACGTCGGCGGGCCAGTATTTGTCGTATTTTTCCGGCGTGATACCATCGTCGACCTCGGGGTAGCCAAGCGCCGTGATATAGTTTGAAAGCGCGTCTATCCACACATAGATGACATGCCCTTCGTCGTTTGGCACCGGCACTCCCCAGTCAAACGTAGATCTTGACACAGAGAGGTCTTCAAGCCCCTGCTTGATGAACGCCTTCATCTCGTTCCTTCTCGTCTCAGGTTCGAGGAAAGAAGGGTTTGTCTCATACAGCTCGAGGATTTTGTCCGCGTACTTTGAAAGCTTGAAGAAGTAGGATTCCTCCTGCACTTTTTCCACAGGCCTGCCGCAGTCGGGACACTTCCCGTCGACGAGCTGCTTTTCCGTCCAGTATGATTCGCAGGGCGTACAATACCAGTCTTCATACACGTCTTTGTATATGTCGCCGCTGTCGTAGACGCGCTTGAAGATCTCCTGTACCCTCTTCATGTGCCTCGGCTCGGTCGTCCTGATAAAATCGTCGTAGCTGATTTCCATCGTAGCCCACAGGTCGATGATGCCCTCGACTATTTTGTCAACAAAGGCCTGGGGCTCCATGCCCTCCTCTTCGGCGACTCTCTGGATCTTTTGGCCGTGCTCGTCCGTGCCTGTAAGGAACATCACATCATAGCCTGCCATTCGCTTGAACCGTGCCATAGCGTCGGCCATGACCGTGCAATAGGTATGTCCAATGTGCAAGTTCGAACTCGGATAGTAAATCGGAGTTGAGATATAGAATGTTTTCTGTGACATGACGCCCTCCTGTAACAGTACTGCCGCTGCGTCTGCAGCGACGCCTTTTACCCTCTGCTTTTGCGTGAGGGGTAATTTATTTAGTATATCACTTTTTGTATCGATTCTTTCTTTATTATGTCAACGCATTGGAAGAACGCTTTGTATGGATGCTGCTCCGCAGCCCGGCTCTCGGCGCTACCTCACAGCTGCACGAAGCGGAGTCGCCTTTTTGCCCGGAGCTCTGCTTCGGCTGGCAAAACGGACAGCGAAGCGAGCAATGCGAGCGGAGGAGTGAGCGAAACGAACGTTGCAGCAAGCGAGGTGTGGATGTCCCGCTCCGGCGTATATCTGAACATTTCCCATTATTGTCACAAGGGGCCGCCCCTTGTTTGAGGCAGCCCCTGTACACTTTGAACTATCCGCACCCTGCGAGGCAATACCGCCCCGCAGCTTCAGATCGCGGACTAATAGTTGCGCTGGCGCAGCTGGTAGGTCGTGTGGAGGATATCGTGGGCCTTGTGGCTTCCGGGCTTCTCCAGGTACTCGTCATAGAGCTTCATCACGAGCTCGTTTTTATGGCTGACTCTGACGGCCTTCGCCACATCTTCGTCGTAGAGCGCTTTTGCCCTGAGCTCCTTGAGGTCTATGAAGTTCCTGACCTTTGCCGGCTGCGAAGGCTGCCCGCCTCCGTTGACACAGCCTCCGGGGCAGGCCATGATCTCGATGATGTGATAGCTCTTCTCACCGTCTCTGACCTGGCGCAGGACTTTCTCGACACCTTCGAGGCCGGAAACCGAGCAGACGTTGACGTCTATTCCCGCCACGTTGTAGGTGGCTTCCTTGATCCCTTCCTCGCCGCGGACTTCCACGAACTCGGGATTTGCAAGCTCTTCGCCGCTGATCCATGACGCCGCCGTACGGAGTGCAGCCTCGAGTACGCCGCCCGAAGCGCCGAAGATGACCGACGCGCCTGAGCTGTCGCCGAGCGCTTCGTCAAACTTCTCATCGGGCAGGTTCGCAAAATCAAGGCCCGCTCTGCGGATCAGCTTGACAAGCTCCCTTGTGGTAAGCGAAATATCGTTGTCCTGGATGCCTTCTCCCGCAGCGTGCATATCGTAGCGGTCGAGTTCAAACTTCTTGGCTGTACAAGGCATAATGCTGACGACGACAAGGTTTTTCGTATCAACTTCGTTTTTCTCCGCCCAGTAAGTCTTGATGAGGCCTCCCATCATGCCCTGGGGGCTCTTGCAGCTTGAAATGTTGTTGAAGAACTCGGGGTGATACATCTCGAGGAACTTCGTCCAGCCGGGGCAGCACGAGGTGAGCAGCGGCAGAGTGCCGTTGTTTTTGACCCTTTCGATAAATTCGTTCGCCTCTTCCCAAATGGTGATATCCGCTGCAGTGTCCGTATCGAAGACCTGGTCGAAGCCGAGCCTTCTGAGCGCGGCGACCATCTTCCCTTCAGTATTCGTGCCGATCGGGAAACCGAAGGCTTCGCCGATGGTGGCGCGGATCGAAGGCGCTGTCTGCACTACGACGGTCTTTTCGGGATCATTGATCGCATCCAATACCTTGTCGGTGTCGTCCTTCTCCATGAGGGCGCCGGTCGGGCAGTTCACTATGCACTGGCCGCAAGATACGCAGCCGGTCTCAGCGAGGGGGGCTTCAAACGCACAAGCTATATGTGTCTCAAAACCACGGTCAGCCGGGCTGATCACTCCGACATACTGATGCTGGCAGGCTGACACGCAGCGCCTGCACAGTATGCATTTATTGTTGTCGCGGACGAGGTGGAGAGTGCTCGTCTCTTTTTCAAAGTGCTCCTTCGTCCCGATGAATTTCATTCCGTCCACATCGTACTCTTTGCAGAGAGCCTGAAGTTCGCAGTCCGTACTCCTCGAGCATGACAGGCAGTTTTGGTCATGGCTGCTGAGCAGCAGCTCCAGGTTCATCTTCCTCGCTTTCTGTACGACAAGCGAGTTCGTCGTGAGTTCCATCCCGTCCTTCACCGGGTAGACGCAGGCGGTGATGAGGCGCTTCGCGCCTTTGAGCTCGACCACGCACATGCGGCAAGCGCCTATTTCGTTGAGGCCGCGCATCCAGCAAAGGGTGGGTATATGGATACCGATGGAGTGACAGGCGTCCAGAACCGATTGTCCGCCGTCGACCTGATAGTCAACCCCATTCACTTTGATTGTTATCTGTTCCATTGCTATTCTCCTCCTTAACCGCGCTTGACTGCGTCGAACTTACAATTGTCGATGCAGACTCCGCACTTGATGCACTTCTCGGTATCGATGACGTGAGGCTGCTTGACTTCGCCGCTGATCGCGCCGGTCGGGCAGTTGCGCGCGCAGAGCGTGCAGCCTACGCATTTTTCGGGATCGATGCTGTACGTGAGGAGAGCCTTGCATATACCCGCCGGGCATTTCTTGTTCACGATATGCTCTTCGTACTCTTCCCTGAAGTAGCGCAGGGTCGAGAGGACGGGGTTCGGGGCTGTCTGCCCAAGCCCGCAGAAGCTGTTCGTGGAGATGAAGTGCGCAAGCTCTTCGATGTTGTCAAGATCCTCAAGCGTGGCTTTGCCAGCGGTGATCTTGTCGAGGATCTCAAGCATACGGCGCGTCCCGACACGGCATGGCGTACATTTGCCGCAGGACTCGTCCACGGTGAAGTCGAGGAAGAAGCGTGCGGTGTCCACCATGCAGGTATCCTCGTCGAGCACGATCAGCCCGCCCGAACCCATCATCGAGCCGATCTCGATGAGGTTGTCGAAGTCTATAGGGGTGTCGAGGTGCTGCGGCGGTATGCAGCCGCCCGAAGGGCCTCCGGTCTGTGCAGCTTTGAACTTGCCGCCATTCGGGATGCCTCCGCCGATCTCTTCGATGAGCTCGCGCAAAGTGGTCCCCATCGGGACTTCGGCGAGTCCCACATTTTTGATCTTGCCGACGATCGAAAATACTTTCGTGCCCTTGCTCTTCTCAGTACCGATGGAGCTGTACCACTCGGCGCCGTTCAGTATGATCTGGGGGATGGAAGCAAATGTCTCGACATTGTTCAGCAGGGTGGGCTGCCCGTAAAGGCCTTTGACTGCGGATGACGGCGGACGCGGGCGAGGCTCGCCTCTGTGCCCTTCGATCGACTTCATGAGGGCTGAGGACTCGCCGCAGACGAACGCGCCGGCCCCAAGCTTGATATCCACATCGAAATCAAACCCCGTCCCGAGTATATTCTTGCCTATAAGGCCGTACTCCCTCGCCTGCATCAGCGCGATGGTCAGCCTCTTGACCGCAGTCGGATATTCGGCGCGTACATACACGTAGCCTTTGTCCGAACCGATGGCATAGCCTGCGATGGCCATTGCCTCGAGGACCGCGTGAGGATCCCCTTCGAGCACCGAGCGGTCCATGAATGCGCCCGGGTCGCCTTCATCGGCGTTGCAGACCACATACTTCTGGATTTCGCCCCTGTTCCTCGTGGCCGCAGACCATTTCCTGCCGGTCGGGAACCCTGCGCCTCCGCGCCCGCGAAGGCCTGAAGCGAGCACCACATCGACGACGCCGTCGGGAGTCATCGTGGTGAGCGCTTTTTCGAGCGCTTTGTATCCGTCAAAAGCTATGTACTCGTCGATCTCTTCGGGGTTGATCCTTCCGCAGTTTTTCATGGTCAGGCGCATCTGCTTCTTATAAAACGAAGTCTCGCCCATCGGGACATTGATGCCATCCGGGTCAGCGCCTTCGCTCTCGTCGTACTGGAGCCTCTTGACCGGCCTACCGCCGATCAGGTGCTCCTTTATGATTTCTTCCGCGTCCTCGGGGGTGACCTTGCAATAAAAAACGCCGTCAGGCTTGGTAACCATGATCGGCGCCATTTCGCATAGTCCCAAACATCCGGTCCTCACCACGCGAATTTCGTCTTCAAGGTTGTTTGCTTTAATGCCTTCCTCCAGAGCCCTGGCTATAGCAAGCGAATTGGAGGTCTCGCAGCCGGGCCCCGCGCAAAGCATGATGTGGTATTTGCCGCTGTAATCCTGTGCGGCGGCGTCCGGTTTAAAGCCATCGACAGTCCTGAGGGCGACTAACTGTTTCATGCCCTCTCGGATGGCAGCCAGATCTTGACTTGTCTTCATCTTTTTTGCCTCATTTCTACTATATCATACGACGGCGACGGATCCCGCTGTGGTCCAGCTTGTTTGGAACCCTCTCCTCTTTCGCGCGCCTGCGGTTTGCGGAGCAAACCATATTGGTTAAACGCTTTATCGCCGTCTGCGGAAAGCTTTTTCACGACGCCGTGAAAAAAATTTCCGTGCCACTATATCTGCCGCGACCGTTTATCCCCGTTTCCCGAGGGGTGAAACGATCAAATGTCCCCTTCGGTCTGTGGAGTCTGTCCTCCACCGGTGTATTCCCTGAGTTGATATTGCCCTGCGGTCGCCCGTGTCAATATTTTGCGAGTATTTCGTCGATCTCGCTGTCCTTTCCGGACAGCCTGCCGTATACATCGTCCCCTATCACCAGGACCGGGGCGAGTCCGCAAGCGCCGATGCAGCGGCAGGAGTCGAGGCTGAATTTGCCGTCCGCCGTGCGTTCGCCGTCTTTGATTCCGAGCTTATTTTCGATCTTCTCGAAAATATCTCCGTTCCCCTTGACATAGCAGGCCGTACCCAGGCAGACCTGGATCTTGTGCTTGCCTTTCGGGGAAAGCGCAAACTGCGCATAGAAAGTCGCGATACCGTAAATTTCAGCCAACGGTACGTCGATCTCCTCGGATATCATTTTTTGAACTTCAACAGGTAGATAGCCGTATATCTCCTGCGCTTTCTGAAGAGCGTTCATAGCGATCCCTCTGACTTCTTTGTGTTCCTCCAGCCAGTCCCTGAGTTCGCTTTCCTGCTCTTTTGTGCCCTCGAACGGCACACTGGAAACTCGATTCATTAAATTAAATCCTCCTCTCGAAACGGTATTATGTTTTGAAATACGCCCGCGCGAAAACGCAGCTCGAGTATTTTTCGCTCGTAATATATCACGAATGAAAAGCCCGTACAATGCCATGGGCAATTGATTAGAAAATTCTGCAAAGACAGCTTCTTCTGAAAAAGCCCGGCCATTCACCCATGTATTTTTACTGCCCTTTTCTGTTTATGCAAAGCCGAAGCACAAAGCACCGTCCCAAGCAAAGCCATCGGCAGCAGCAAAAGCCATATCCTGCTTCCCGTATCGGCCGTATCCGCGCTGAGTACCGGAGGCTCCTTCTTGTCGTACATCAAGACATGCTTGATATATTTCGGTTCCCCGGTTTCCGAATTCCTTTCTATCCTGTCCGATAAAGTAAATTTCACGTCGTCCGCTTTCGTGTATCCCGGCGGGGCTTTTGCCTCGTGCAGGGTGTACTCACCGGCAGGTAGATAGCAGATTTCATACGATTCTCCGGTGGTAGTCCAGATCGCTGCAGGATACTCGTCGCCCTCCCTGTAGAGCTCAAGCTGCGCGCCTTCGACCTGTGTGCCGTCCGAGAAATCAAGCTTGCGTACGCTCACCGTCGTGGGAGTATTGTAAAAAATGAGCTGCGTGTTTTCGACGCCTTTGTCGATATCTTCAAATCCGAAGACTTTCCCGTCCGCGTCCACCGCAAATTCGTAGCTGATCCCTTCATCCATGTAGCCCTCCACCTTCATCGTCTCTCTGAGTGTGTAGGCACCTTCGGGTATGAACATGAAAGCTATGTGGCCGCCGCTGTCCGTCAGCTCTGCCGCTTCATACGGCTCGCCGGAGGCTTCCACGCCTGTGATGGCAAATTCCACGCCTTCCACAGGCTGCTCTGTGAATCTGTCTTTTTTATAGATTTCGATGGTCGTCGGCATGTTTTCAAAAACAATTATCTCGGGCAGCCCTTCCACTTCGCCCCGGCCGTTGACCTCAAAATCGTAGAGGGTATCGCCGAGGACATACCCGTCAGGGCTGGCTTTCTCCGCAATCGAATAGTAGCCTTCGGGGATATTCGTGAAGGCCGTCGGCCCCGACTCGCCGGTGACAGACGAGATCGAAAAATCCGGGTTCCCAAGGCCGGGGATGACGATTGCATCCTTTTCAGGAACGCTTATGGCCACGTCCTTTTCCTCGCTCACAAAGAGGCTCACTTTCGTTGAATCTCTGTCTTCGCCCTCTTCTCCGTTTTCGTCTTCGCCTTCGTCCCCGTGGCCGGCAAGCGAAATTTCTCCGGACTCGCCGTCCACGCCGGACAGCCCGGCCAACAGGGCGTCTATATTTTCTGCCACGATCCCGATATCTTCGAGCGCGGTTTTCACGCCTTCCATGTCTACGGCCCTTCTGCCTGTGATCACGAACTCCGCACCGGGAAGAAGGTCTCCGGTATATCCGTCTATTTTTTCCATCAATACTATAGTGGGAAGATTTTCCACGAACATCCCTTCAGGAAGCCCCACTACTGCGCCTCTGGCGTTTACGGTGAAATCGCAGGAGATATCCCCCAGCAGGTAGCCATCAGGATTTGCCGTCTCGCTCAAGGTGTATCGCCCCGAAGGGATGTAGCGGAACACGACTTTTCCCGCGCTGTCCGAGAGCGCTTTCATCTCCCAGGGCTTGCCTGCGCGCGTAGTGCCGGCGACGGTGAACTCTACGCCGGGCAGAGGCTGGCCTGTAAGCATATCTGTCTTGTCCAGCTCCACCGTTGTAGGGAAATTGTCTATGGCCATCCCTTGCGGCAAGCCAATCAATTCGCCGTCGGAATTCACTCTGAAGTCAAAGGAAACATCTTTCAGCAGATAGCCGTCCGGGTTTGCAGTCTCGCTCAGGGTATAATCCCCCTCCGGGATGTAATCAAACCTCACGTGTCCCGTTCTATTTGATTTGGCTTTCACTTCATAGGATCTGCCTGACTGTGTCGTGCCGGAAACCATGAATGTCGCGCCTCTCAAAGGTTTCCCTGTGAGGCCGTCTGCTTTGTCAAATTCCAGCACGGTGGGATTGTTTTCTATGACAAGCCCTTCCGGCAAACCTTCCACTTCGCCACAGGGGTTCACGATAAACCCGTAAGAGATATCCTCCAGGAGATAGCCGTCAGGGTTTGCGGTTTCGACAAGCGTGAAGCTGCCCCTTGGCACATAGTCAAATCTGACATGCCCCTCGCTGTCAGAAAAACCGACCGCTTCGTAAGGCTCGCCGGAAGCCGTGGTCCCGGCGATGGTGAACTCCGCGCCTTCAAGAGGCCTGCCGGTATTCCCATCTGTTTTGTCGAACTCCACAGCAGTCGGCGCGTTTTTTATTACGCCCGCATCTTCTGGTATGCCTGTTATATTCCCCCGGATATCAATTTCGAAATCATAGCCGATGCCGGACAGTACGTACCCGTCGGGGACCGCAGTCTCTCTGAGCGTATACTTGCCCGCCGGGATATACATAAACCTTACGTGCCCATCCTCTTGCGATACGGATTTGACATCGTATGGCTTTCCTGAAAGGGTGGTACCGGAAACAGTGAACTCCGCTCCGGGAAGAGGGAGGCCCGTAAGCCCGTCCACTTTGTCGAACTCTATGACGGAGGGGACGTTTTCGATGACAAGGCCCTTCTTCAGGCCGATGGCCTCGCCTTTGCCGTTGACGCGGAATTCATAGGATTTCCCGTCGTTGAAATACCCTTCAGGGCTGTCTGTCTCGACAAGCGAATAGTCGCCTGTCGGGATATACCTGAACACTACGTGGCCATCGGCATCTGAGAAGCCGACATCCTCATAAGGCTCGCCCGCAAAAGTCGTGCCGGAAAGGGCGAACTCCACTCCCGGAAGAGGCGTCATGCTGAGGCTGTCTATTTTGTCCACTTCGATGGCTGTAGGCGCATTTTCTATATACAGGCTGCCTTCAATGCCCACTATATCCCCACGGGCAGTAACTTCAAAGTCGTACCTGATATCTTCGAGAAGGTATGTATCGGGGTTGCCCGTTTCCGTGAGGGTATACTCCCCCTCCGGGATGTACTTGAATACGGTGTGTCCGTTTTCATCGGTGGCAGATGTAAGCGTGAATGGCGCGTCGCCAAGCCCTGTGACAGTGCTGCCTTCGCCCGTTGTCGTCGTGATATTTACCGATGCCCCGCCTCTAAGGGCTACCGTCACCTTTGTGCCGCCCACGTCAAATGTCCGAGTATCAAATGTGCTGCCTTTTGCTGTCATATCTGCGATAAGGGTGTTTATGGCTGCGGCACTTACGCCAAGGCTATTCAGCGAGCTTCTTACACCCGCCTCATTGACCTCGCGCCCATCTGCCGCTGTGACAGTAAACTCTGCGTTTGCGAGCGGCCCGCCCGTAAAGCTGTCCACCTTGTCCAGTTCGAGCACCGTCGGGTCGTTGTAGAATATTATTTTTTCAGCCGGCAAGCCCGATATGGCACCCTTTTCGTCAACCGTGAACGTGTACTCTGTATCGTTTGTGAAGTACCCCGGGACTTTCTGCGACTCTGACAGCGTGTAGCTGCCGGGCGGGATGTATTCAAAGAGCACGTGCCCGTCTTTATCTGACGTCTGCACGTCCGTGTACGTCCCGCCTGATGCCTTCGTGCCGCTCACTGCAAACTGTGCGCCGGGGAT
>JAISAW010000131.1 GCA_031266515.1 Eubacteriales Family XIII. Incertae Sedis bacterium | reverse complement strand
AGGTAACATTCGCAGGATGCGTTGTTATATAGAGTTTGTAGGTTGTTATCGAAAAAGGAGGAAACAGGCATGAAGAAAAAGTTATTTGCGATTCTCATGGCAGCCATCATGGTCTTCGC
This sequence comes from Eubacteriales Family XIII. Incertae Sedis bacterium, assembly GCA_031266515.1. Taxonomy (GTDB): domain Bacteria; phylum Bacillota; class Clostridia; order Peptostreptococcales; family Anaerovoracaceae; genus JAISAW01. The sequence goes on along the minus strand of JAISAW010000131.1, from coordinate 4,364 downwards.
ATTCGCAGCTTGCAGCAGCGGCGACAGCGGAGGCGGTGAAGCTTCCGGAGGCGGCGAAATAGCGGTTCTCGTCCCCAGTGCGGACCACGGCTGGACGGGCGCTGTTCTCAACTACGCCGAGGAATATGCTGCCGACAATACAAGCGACTACACCATCAAAGTGTACGCCGCTACCGACGCAAAAGAGCAGGCCCAGCAGATTGACGACATGCTCGCGTCAAGCACCCCGCCAGCGGGGATAGTCATACTCCCGTATGACAACACCCTTGAGTCGGCAATGACAAAAGTGGCTCAGTCCGATATCCCGTTCATCATGTATGACCGTATCATCGACGCTGAAGCCGTACAGGAAAAAGTTGTCGCAAACGTCAAGGGCGACAATGAAGGCATAGGAATTGCGACCGCAGACCGTTTCGCGGACAAAGACGGCATGGTGGCCGGCGACAAAGTGTATGTCATGATAGGCGACACATCCTCTGTCCCCGAGATGAGAAACCAGGGCTTCAAAGATGAGCTTAAAACCTTAGGGTGGACCGACGACCAGATCGCGACACTTGAGTTCAGCAAGGCGACAGGCTGGAGCCGCAGCGAAGGCAAGCAGATATTCATCGACTGGCTCAATGGCAAGACAGGCGACGAGATCGCTACCTATCACTACATCTTCACACATGACGACGAGATCGCGATGGGTATCCTCGAGGCTCTTGCCGGAAGCGATATCGATGCCGCCAAGAAGGATGCATTCCTTACCAACGTGGTTTCCATCGGCACATCTTCGGGCCTCAACGAGATCTACGAAGTGCTGAAAGGCGAGCATGCAAACAGCGCTTATCCGGATATCGTGCAAAACTTCGACCTCTTCTCGGTCACATATGACCCCGGCATGGTGAAGACCGCTATCGAAGATATGGTCAAACACCTCGGTGGTGAAGAGATTGCCAAGGACCACACGATTTCTGTCGATGTAGTGGACAGCACGAACGTAACAGAATACCAGGGCTTCTAATCAGCCAACTGAAGGTAACTGATCTACAAAACTCAAGACTCTGTACGCAAACCCCTCGCCGGCTTTCGGGCTGGCGGGGGAGCGGCAGGGTGGCAGGCGGGCATCGTGCCCGTACGGTAACTATATGAAAATTCTTCAAATGACAAATATCTCAAAGAGCTTCTTCGGCGTCGAAGTGCTTCACGATGTGAATTTTGAAGCGGAAGAAGGGGAAGTCCACGCACTGCTCGGCGAAAACGGAGCCGGCAAATCGACGCTCATGAACATCCTCGGCGGAGTCTACACGAAGGACTCCGGCAATGTGGAATTCAACGGGAATGCGATGGAAAATGTGACGGTCCAGGCGGCGACAAAAGCAGGCATAGCTTTCGTCCATCAGGAACTGAACGTCATCAACGACCTGAGGGTCTATGAGAATATGTTTCTCAACAAGGAGATCGCAAACAGGCTCGGGACCCTGAACAAAAAGGAAATGATCAAACAGGCGCAGGAGCTTTTCAACAGCCTGGGAGTGGATATAGATCCAAATGAATATGTAGGGAACCTTGACTCAGGCAGAAAGCAGTTGCTCGAAATATCAAAGGCGTTCCACAGCGACGCAAAGCTGTACATCCTCGATGAGCCGACCACCGCCCTGAACAATGAGGAAATCGCGCACCTGTTCAGCCTCGTCAGGAATTTGAAGGCGCAGGGCAATACCTTCATTTTCATCTCGCACAAGATGCCGGAGATCTTCGAGATCGCCGACAGGTACACCGTATTCAGGAACGGCAGCCTTATATCCACCGGGCGGATAGCGGATACGACGCCCGAAGAGGCTACGAAGCTGATGGTCGGCGAGGGCTACATCAATGAGGAAGTGTATATGGAGCACGAGCTCGGAGAGCCTGTGCTGGAGATAGAAAATTTTTCGGGCGACGGGTTTTATGATATCGATCTCAAAGTGAAGAGGGGTGAAGTGGTGGGGCTGACAGGGCTGAAAGGGTCTGGTTCGAGCGAACTCCTCCAGGGCATCTTCGGCGCCGCCCACGTGACGTCGGGGACTATGAAAGTCTGGGGGCAGCCGGTAAAGACAGGCAGCATCATCAGGGCCATGCGTCACCACATCGCGATGCTCCCTGCAAACAGGAAAGAAAACTCTGTCATCCCGGACATGACCATACTTGAAAACGTGTACTCCGCGGAGCATTGCCTTTCCATGAAAAACCAGCACATAAGCAGGCGCAGGGAATTGGCGAAATACGACAACCTGAAAAACCTGTTGAACATAAAAGCGAACAGCCCCGACGACATGCTGCTCAGCCTCTCAGGAGGGAACCAACAGAAAGTGATCGTGGGGCGGTGGATCAATACCGACGCCAAAATTTTGATCCTCGACAATCCCACTCAGGGCATTGACGTCGGTGCGAAAGCCGAGATTTATAAATTGATAGTGGAGCTTGCCCGGCAGGGCATCACCATCATCATCAGTACGCTTGAAATACCAGAGATACAGAAAGTCGCTGACAGGTGCATAGTGTTTTACGGCGGAAGGATACACGCGACCCTCCCCCGCGAGAAGATAGATGAGCACGAAGTCATGATGTATGCGACCAATACCAAAGCCGCGCAAAGGGCCGCGGCAGGCTGACATACTGCGGCGGCGGACGGCGGACGGCCGCAGTGATACCGGTAGCGACAGGCACGGCGCCAGATACGGCGGAGGCAGCAGAGGGCTACAGGGCAAATTGGATATAACCGGACAGAATTTTGCAGGAGCATGGTATGAGCGAAAAAGAAGCAGTGAGAGAAATTAACAAACCAAGGGAGAAGAATATCGGCCAACGGTTTCTGAGTACTGTTTGGCACAGATATAACTTCATCTTTATATTCATAGCGATTTTCATCGTCTACCTCGTGGTGAACGGCAAGGCGACGAACATCAACACGCTTATGAATATCCCCCGGCATTCGACGGTGATAGGCATCATCGCCCTCGGGATGGGGCTTATCATATTGATCGGCGACATCGACCTGTCGGTCGGCTCGGCGCTTGCGCTTATCGGCGGGCTTACGGTCATGGTCTTCAACGTCACCAACAACATACTGATATCACTCGTATTCGCGCTTTGCCTTGGTGTGGCGCTCAGCCTTTTCAACGGTGTGCTCGTGGGGCTTCTCGGCATGCCGGCTTTCATCGTGACGCTTGCGACCATGCTTATGTTCAGGTCTATAGCGCAGACGGTAATGAACAAAAACGGGTGGACCATCTATCAGCTCGACGCGAGGTCGTCAAGCTGGATGCCCCTCTTTAAATTTGGCAATAACTCGGTGACGGTGATACCGATCATAGTCCTCGTGCTTATCGTCGTGGTCGCAGCTGTCGTCTACATGACGACGAGCACGAAGTTCGGCAAAAAGCTTTATGCGATCGGCTCGAACGAGAAGGCTGCAAAGCTGACGGGCATCAATACGAATATCACGAGGGTGCTGCTTTTCGGGATGGCCGGCCTGCTGTTTGGTATCGCCGCTTTCATCTATGTCGCGTACAACGGCTCTGTCGACCCGGCGACGAGCGGAAAGAACTACGAACTCTACGCCATTGCAGGCGTGGTCATCGGCGGCATAAGCATGCAGGGAGGGCGCGGCCAGATGCTCGGCGTCATCTTTGGGTCCATGTCGTTTACGATGATAGAAAAGATCATCACTGCGATAGGCTGGCCGGTTTTGCTGAACGATACCGTGAAAGGCGCCATCCTTATCGTGGCGATATTCATCCAGTTGCTGCCGAAGCTTCTCGAATCAAGAGGGCGCAGGATATCGACTGCATCGGCGTCCGAAACGGGTTCATCCGGCCCGGAAGAAAAATAAAACAGGTCGAGACAAATTATTGAAACAAATTAGTCTAAGTAATATGAGAAAAGTGTGAAAAACTTTTCACACGCCGCCGGAGGCAGTTTGATTGTTCTTGCCTCAATAGGGGTCTGGTATCAGGCAGTGAAAACGTTATAATAGTGTAGGAAAATTTTTAATAATAATAAATTTGTTTCTGCAAGCGGCGATTCACTCGTCGCGCCAAGCAGAAACGAGGCAAGAAATCAAAATAGCGGAGGTAAAGCATGACTGAGATTTTCAAAGGAATTCCTGTTATAAAGTTCGAGGGCCCAGACAGCATGAACCCGCTTGCGTTCAAATACTATGACGCCGACAGGCTGATAAACGGCAAGCCGATGAAAAGCCATCTTAAGTTTGCCATGGCGTGGTGGCACAATCTCTGCGCTACCGGCGCGGACATGTTTGGGCCGGGCACTGCCGACAAGAGCTTCGGCGCGAAGCCGGGGACGATGAAGCACGCGCACGCAAAGGTGGAAGCGGGCTT
>JAISAW010000107.1 GCA_031266515.1 Eubacteriales Family XIII. Incertae Sedis bacterium | reverse complement strand
CTCTTTCCCGCCACTTCGCCCCTTGACGCTACGCTGACAGCAAAGGCCCCTTTCAGGTTTGCGCGGCGCTCGCCGATGGAGAGCGAACTCTGGACAGCCGTGTCCCTGACCCTCCTGAGCAGCCCCGGGGCAAAAGGGGTCCCGATCTTCCCGGCAAGTGCTGACGCCACCAGCTCCGCCTGGTCAAAACCCCTGTATTTCTTTTTCTTCGGGCTGACGGGCACATTCGTGAGGATATCGAACTGAGGGGTTTCCCCTGTCTCCGGATCCACGAAGGAGCGCCACCTTTCGGACATGAGCTCAGTGATCACGGGCGCGTAGTAAGGCCGGTCCCTGTACTTCATATCCCTCACGAGAGCCATGGCAAAGCCCGAGTAGCAGGTAGCGGCAAAGCCCTGTGAGAATATGTGCCCCAGTGACTCGCAGTCGCCGCAACAGTCCGCCTCGCTTTCGGCCCTGAGCGGTTTCCCGCATTTGGCGCACACACGCCCTTCGGGGAAACGAAGCTCCTCCGCACAAGCCTCGCACAGCGCCAGGCCTTTGCCGCCGCTGAGCAGGCCACCACAAGCGGCACAATATATCGTACCGGGGAAAAACAGGTTCAAGGCAAAGCCCTCAAAAACCCCGCGAGCGCCGAGTACCGGTCACGGCTGCCCACCCGTTCTATCATGTCCAGCATATACCTCTCGCCGCCCACGAGCACGACCAGTTCCCGCCCTCTCGTCACAGCGGTATAAAGCAGGTTTCTCGTAGCGAGCATCGGAGGCACGAACATCATCGGCATCACTACCGCCGGATATTCGCTCCCTTGGCTTTTGTGCACGGTGACGGCATAGGCGAGATCCAGATCCTCTGCAGCTTCTCTTGAATAGCGGACTTTCCTCTCCCCGTCAAAGATGACGCTGAGCCCGCCTTTGTTCTCATCGATGGCTTCGATCACGCCGAGGTCGCCGTTGAAAATGCCACGCCCCTCGGATTGGCCCAGGATATTCACCCACTTCGCCTCGTAGTCGTTTTTCGTCTGCATGACGCGGTCGCCCTCTCTGAACATAACGCCGCCGGCAGTCATCTCCTCTTTGAATTCGTCCTCCGGGTTCAAGCGGGCCTGAAGCTCCTCGTTCAGGTTTATGCTGCCGAGACGCCCTCTTTTCACAGGCGTTATCACCTGTATGCCACCGGTGCCTCCGCTTTCAGCGCCCAGATAAGCCGGCAGCCTTTCGGCACACAGGTCAAGTATGGTATTCAGTGCGCTCTGCTCGTCAGGCTTCCTGTTGAAGAAAAAATTTCCGCCGTCCTCGTTCAGCACAGGGTTTTCGCCACGGTTGATCCTGTGGGCGTTCATCACTATCAGGCTCTCGGTGGCCTGCCTGTATATCTCAGTCAGCTTCGCGTAGTCCATCCTCTCGCTGGCGAGGATATCCCTGAGCACATTCCCCGCCCCGACTGGAGGAAGCTGGTCGGAGTCGCCCACCACGACGAGCCTGACTCCGGTTTTCAGCGCATCGAGCAGAGCCTCCATGAGAAGCACATCTATCATTGAAGCCTCGTCCACGATCAGCGCATCGGCCTCCACAGGGTTTGAAGCGTCACGGCCGAAATACATTTCATCGCTTTCGGGATCTGCGCTGTATTCGAGCAGCCTGTGTATGGTCTTGGCCTCATAGCCTGTCTTTTCAGTGATGCGCTTGGCAGCCCTGCCGGTGGGCGCCACTATTTCCAGGACGAGGCCATGGCTTGTGAGCACATCGGCTATCGCCTGTATGATGGTGGTCTTTCCCGTCCCGGGGCCGCCGGTGACTACAAACACCCCGCCCGACGTCGCCGCAGCGATGGCGTTTTTCTGTTCCGCGGAAAAGATCAGCCCCGACTCGCGCTCCACGGAGGCGATAAGGCTTTCTATATCGGAGCCGAGAGGTTTCAGCTCGGCTTCGGAAAGCCGGCGCAGATCGTTTGCCACGGATTTTTCCGCAAGGAAATAATCCGCGAGGAAATAGCCCATCGCCCCGTCAACCTCAGCCTTTTCCGCAAACCCTTCCAGAATGAGATCAAAAAATATATCCTCTACCTGCTCACGCATGACGCCGATGAGAGAGTTTACTTTGTCCATGAATTCCTCTTCGGGAAGGAAAGTACTGCCTTCGTTCACAGCGCCTTCCAGCACATAGAGGACCCCGGCCTTGATCCTCTCCTCGCTGTCTTCGACGATCCCGATCCTTGCGGCGATGGCATCGACCTCCCTGAAACTGACGCCTCGCACTGCGCGGACGAGCCGGTACGGATTTGCCTCAATGAGTTTTTTCGTATCGGCGCCGTACTCCTTTTGGACTTTTGCCGAAGCTGAAGCGGACAGCCCGAGCGAAGACAGGAACAGCGATGTCTCCACCATGTCTTTCTGCAGTGCAAATGAGTTTTTTATGGTCTCAAGTTTTTTCTTTCCTATACCGGAAATTTCAAGCAGCCGCTCGGGCTCTTCCTCGATCATCCGAAGGGAATCCGCCCCGAACCGGCTTTCTATATCAACTGCAGTTTTGGGGCCGATCCCGGCGATGACTCCGGAGCCGAGGAAGTCCACTATCTCCTCACTGCCGGTCGGTACGCGCACGGAATACCCTGCCACGCGGAACTGTTCGCCAAACCTGGGGTTCATCACGAACTCGCCATTAAGGGTGAGCTGCATGCCTCTGTGGACTTCCGCTATATTGCCGACCGCAGTGGTCTTCCTGCGGCCTTCACGAACCGAAAACACAGTGAAGCCGTTACTATCATTCCGAAAAGTGATATGCTCAACCGTGCATTTCAACTCGATCAATTATGCTACCGCCTATTCCTTGTACTCGGGTTTGTAAACGCGCCTCCCGTCGAGCGCCCTGACCCAATCAGAAAACGAACCGGGCTGTATGCTTTTCAGCGTGTCCTCGAAATCGTAAAGCCTCGCGTCAATCATATCAAGATGGTGCAGCACCTCCGCCTCCGGGAACATAGGCTTTTTGGGGCTGCCAAACTCCGGCTCATAGTGATGGCTTAGGACCATGTGCTCGAGCATCACCGCCTTTTCCCCGGGTATCCCAAGCTCTGCCGCAAGGCGGTCGATAGTCCGCACCCCCATCACCAGATGCCCGAGCAACTGCCCTTCGAAGGTGTATTCGGCGACAAGCCCCATTTCGTCAGCGTCCATTTCCCGCAGTTTTTCGATGTCGTGGATGATGACCCCGCAGATGAGCAAATCGCGTTCCAGCCATTCGTAGACTTCGCAGCATTTCTCCCCGAGGGCAAGCATGCGTTTGATATGCCAAAGCAGCCCGCTTCTGATGGCATGGTGGTTGCTCTTTGCCGCCGGGTAGTAAAGCAGGGCTTCTTTGTTTTCATCAAGCAGGTAGAGAGCCACTTTGCGGTAATCTTCGTCCGTCATGCTCTCCGCCCTCGCACTGATATAGTCGAACATCTCCTGCGGGGGTTCGGGCGCGGCCTTGACGAAATCCTCCATATCGATGACGTCGCTTTCGGCCAGAGGCCTGATCCTCTTGATTTTCAGCTGTGCGGCACCCATCCACTCCCCTACGGAAGCCCTCACTTTGACGATGACGCCGGGCCTCACTTTCACTCGGAGGGTTTCTTCCTCAACGGGCTCGACGTCCCATTTCTTTGCCGTGATCTCGCCTGTCTTGTCGCCGAGCAGCACATCCAGGTACTGCTTTCCACGTGAATCGGTTTTGATGTCCGATCTGATCACCCTGAAAAAATCAGTGATATCGTCAAGCCCGTATAAATTTTCAACGTAGTATTGTTTCATCCTGTTCTCCGACTCTTGATTTATTACCCCGGCAAATATTGCCGCAGCAACAACAATGATATTACCCCGGCAACAAATAGCAGGAACAAAGTGCCGAGGGTTTCAGCTAATATGCGCGGCGGCGAAACCGCGCATACTGGTGGTATGTAAGGATTTCGCCAACAAAGCAGATTGGCGGAAACCCCGGCGCGACTTCCTGCTATTTGTTGCCGGGGTAATAATACCAGAGGCTTCCGGCTCGCACAATATATTACCATATTTTTCCACCGAAGGCAAGGCCCGTCAACAGATCCTGTACTCCGAAAACACGGTCGCATATGCACAGCCCCATATAGAGCGAGAACAAGGCTATAGCGATCGCATCCCTTTTCCTGATCCTGAACTCGTGCATCTTCGTACGCCCTTCGCCGCCGCGATAGCATCTGGCTTCCATTGCGAGCGCGAGGTCGCCGGCCATGCGGAACGCGCCGACAAGGAGAGGGACAAAAATGGGCAGCAGGTTTTTCGCCCTCTGTATCAGCTTCCCGGTCTCGAAGTTCGCGCCTCTCGCCGCCTGTGCCTTCATTATCTTGTCTGTCTCGTCGAGAAGGGTGGGGATGAACCTGAGCGCTATCGACATCATCATAGCGAGCTCGTGTGACGGCAGCCCAAATCTGTTAAACGGGCTGAGCAGGCTTTCGATGCCGTCGGTCAGCTTCACAGGTTTTGTCGTGAAGGTGAGCAGCGACGAGCCGATTATGAGGAAAGTGATCCTGAGCACCATGTAGATAGCGTTGTACAGCCCCTGGCGGGAAATCTTGAATATCCAAAAACTCACAAGAGGGTCGCCTCTTGTCATGAACATATTCAGCAAAAACGTGAAAGCCAATATGAAAAGGATAGGCTTCACCCCTCTGAAAATAAAGGCTGCCGGCACTTTGCTCATGCTTATGACGACAGCAAGGCACAGTGCGATAAACAGGTAGCCGATAAAATCGGAAATCACAAAGATCGAAACCATGTAGGCGATTGTGAAAATGATTTTCACGCGCGTGTCCAGTTTGTGGATGACGCTGTACTCGGGGTAATACTGGCCGAGGGTGATATCCCTGATCATAGCCCCGCCTCCTCCGTCACTTTTTGTACCAATCCTTCAAATGTCAGTATACCGCCAGACAGCGCAGCTCCCCGTTTTTTGAGCCTCTCCGCGAACGCCGCCGCCTGTGGCAGGTCAAGCCCCGCTGACTCTATCATGGCTACGTCTGCGAAGACTTCCGCCGGTGTGCCGTCGGCTATGAGCTTTCCGTCGGACATCACCATGATGCGGCCGGCAAACCTCGCCACGTCGTCCATATTGTGCGAAA
>JAISAW010000036.1 GCA_031266515.1 Eubacteriales Family XIII. Incertae Sedis bacterium | reverse complement strand
GAAGGGTTTGAAACCCGCGAGGCAGAAGACGGCAGGGACGCGCTCGCAAAGCTCGGAGTGGAAAAAATCGCCATGTGCATTCTCGATGTGATGATGCCGGGGATGGATGGGTTCGAGTTTTGCAAGGCCGCGCAGAGGTACTATCCGGACATGCCGATTTTGATGCTGACCGCAAAGAGCGAGACTGCGAGCAAAGTCCAGGGGCTGATGCTCGGAGCCGATGATTACCTCGTCAAACCGTTCGAACAGCAAGAGTTCATCGCAAGGGTCAAAGCCCTGCTTCGGAGATACAATGCTGTATCGGCGATGCAGATTGACGTCGGCCGTATAATGCTCGACAGAGACAGCCTTGCGGTGCGGGATGGCGAAGAGAGGTTTGAAATACCGATGAAGGAGTTCGAACTGCTTTTTGAACTCGGCGCTGCGAAAGGCAAGACGCTTTCGAGAGACAGGCTGATAGAGGATATATGGGGGTTCGATTTTGATGGAAATGAGCGTACGCTCGACGTCCACATTGGCAGGCTGAGGGAGCGTTTTCCCGAAGAAAAATACGGGTTCAAGATAGTGACCGTCCGCGGGCTTGGATATCGGCTGGAGGAACTCTGATGTGCAGAGACGGCAAGAAACTGGAGTATGGAGGGGGGGGGCTTCATTTTTTGTGGGTCGCGCCATTGATACTGTTCGGCGTATTTTCGCTTGGCTACTGCCTGGCAGGCCTGCTTTTTCGTTTCATCGGGCTTCCGAGGGACTTCACCACTTTTCTCATACGCTTGAGTACAGGGTTCCTTCTGTTCCTGTTGGTGAGCATGCTTTTCAGCGGAATCTCCAAATTCATCGGGGGATATCCGTTCAGCATCAGGCAGGAACTGCTGAAGACCCTTGAAAGGTTGTCGCAGGGCGATTTCGACGTGTTCATCAAGGACGAGAGGCACAATCCGTATTCGGATATCGTTGACAGTGTCAATCATATGGCGAAGGAGCTCGGGAACATGGAGCAGCACAGGCAGGAGTTCATCAGCAATGTCTCACACGAGATACAGTCGCCGCTGACCTCCATCGGCGGCTTTGCTGCATTGTTGAAAGACGACCGGCTGAGCGCTGAAGACAAGGAAAAATACCTGAACATAATTGAGACGGAGAGTGCGCGCCTTTCGAGGCTCAGCGACAATCTTCTCAGACTGTCCGAACTTGAGACAGACGAAAAACTGTCGAGCCTCAGCGATTACAGGCTTGACAAGCAAATCGAGGGGGCTGTCCTGATGCTCGAACCTCACTATGCGCAAAAGGATATCTTGTTTTCGCTCGACCTCGAAGAAGCGGTGATAGAGGGCGATGAAGAGCTGCTGAACCAGGTTTGGATCAACCTCATCCACAACGCCCTGAAATTTTCAAAGGAGAAAGGCGAGATCAGGATCGCGCTTTTTGCCGACGAGGCGAACATCATATGCGAAATACAGGATTTCGGCTGTGGCATCCCGAAGGAAGATATCGTACATATTTTCGAGCGCTTTTACAAGGCGGACAAGGCTCGTGACCGTGCGCTCGGCGGGAACGGGCTCGGGCTTGCGCTTGTCAAAAAGATAGTCGCGCTGCACGGTGGCAATGTGTGGGCGGAAAGCGAGCCGGGCGAGGGTGCCTCCTTCATCGTTCGCATACCCGTGCGCTCGGCTGCGCGGGAAGGGTAGCCGACAAGGCAAGAAAGGACAAAAAGAACCGTCCTCTGTGTCTTCTGTATCAGCTGACACAAAAACCTCCGTCCCCCTTTGTGTTCTTTTGCACTCCTCTGTGTCAGTAGCGATAGTGGTCCGGTTTGTACGGGCCATCGACCGTTACGCTGATGTATTCCGCCTGTTTTTCGGTAAGCGTTGTAAGCTCGGCGCCTACGTGCCCGAGGTGTAGCCGCGCGACTTCTTCGTCAAGGTGTTTTGGCAGGCGGTATACCCCTGTCTCATAGTTCCCTTGCCAGAGCTCGATTTGAGCGATGACCTGGTTTGTGAAGGAATTGCTCATGACGAAAGACGGATGCCCTGTAGCGCAGCCGAGGTTTACAAGGCGGCCTTCGGCGAGAAGGTAGATGGCGTGCCCGTCAGGGAAGGAGTATCTGTCGACGCCTTCCTTTATATTGGCCTTCTCTATCGAGCCGTCGGCGTTCAGGCGCGCGACCTGTATTTCGTCGTCAAAATGCCCGATGTTGCAGACTATCGCCTGGTCCTTCATCCCGTACAGATGCTCAAGCGTGATGATATCCGTGTTGCCGGTGGTGGTGACATATATGTCGCCTTCGCCCAGGACGCTTTCGATGCGTCTCACTTCGAAGCCTTCCATTGAAGCCTGAAGGGCGCAGATGGGGTCGATTTCAGTCACGATGACCCGTGCGCCAAAACCTCGCATCGAACGGGCGCAGCCTTTGCCGACATCGCCGTAGCCGCAGACGACGGCGACCTTTCCCGCGATCATGACGTCAGTCGCGCGCTTGATGCCGTCGGCGAGGGACTCGCGGCAGCCGTACAGGTTGTCAAACTTTGATTTTGTGACGCTGTCGTTGACATTGATGGCGGGGAAGAGCAGGCTGCCTGCCTGCATGAATTGATAGAGGCGGTGTACGCCTGTAGTGGTCTCTTCGGAAACCCCTGCGAGTTCGTTGACTGTGCGGTGCCAGAAGTTTTGCTCTGGCATGCTTCTGACAAGGCTTTTCAGGACTTCCTCTTCTGCGCTGCCGGATTGCGTGTTCGCCCACTCGTCGCCGTTTTCGTATTCATAGCCTTTGTGCACAAGCAGCGTGGCATCCCCTCCGTCGTCTACTATGAGCTGAGGGCCAAGGCCTCCGGGGAAGGACAGGGCGTCGAGCACACACTGCCAATATTCCTCAAGGGTTTCCCCTTTCCACGCAAATACCGGTATGCCGGCATCGGCAATGGCGGCGGCGGCGTGGTCCTGGGTGCTGAAGATGTTTGAGCTGCACCAGCGGACGTCGGCACCGAGGTCTTTGAGGGTCTCGATCAGCACGGCGGTCTGTATGGTCATATGAAGCGACCCCGTGATGCGCACCCCGTCCAAAGGCTTTTCTTCTCTGTATTTGGCGCGCAGGGCCATAAGCCCCGGCATCTCTTTTTCGGAAATGGAAATCTCATTGCGCCCGAGGGTCTTGAGGGCAATATCTTTGATCCGGTAATCGGCTGTGTTGTTCATAATCAGGAAACTCCTTTGCTAAGGACTTGTCGAACAATAACGTGCAATTTTTCAATTGCCATTGTACCGCAAATCCTAAATTCATCGACTGCGCGAAGCGGAAGCCCGCACACGCTTGTTTTGTCAATGCAAATACAGCGACAGGCGTAAGTATAACACAGCGAAGGCCCGTTCGGGGCGTACTCTGGATTATCGGCTCAGGCTGTCGGATTGTTGTCGGAATGTCGAATGGGCGGACACGAATTGCACCGCACACATAACACAAAAGCCTCCGTCCCCTTTGTGCGCGTCTTTCGTGCGGTGAATTATCGGCGCAGGCTGTCTGCATTTCCCGGCGGTTGCTTCGGGTTGGTTTTCCTGCCAGCCAGGTTTATCCACGAAGCCAAAAGGACGAGGGCCACTCCGACGAAAGTGTTCCACAGCACTGTCTCATGCAGCACGATGATGGCTATCGCGGCGGCGAGGCCGGGCTTGATGAAAAAAATGTAAGAGCCTGTCGTCGCATTGGAGTATTTGATGGCGGTAAACATGAATACGTATCCCAGGCCTGTGACGACGACGCCTATGTAGAGGACGACCGGCAGGTTGGCGGCGAGGCCGGAGAATACAGGTTTTCCAAGAAACAGCATTATGATGAAGAGGGCTGCGCACCCGAAGGCGAAGGAGAGTACGGTCTGTGTGAATGTGCCGATCCTTGCAACGCTTCTCGCACCCATCACCGTGTACAAAGCGAACGTCAGTGCGCTCAGGATCGACAGGATGGCGCCGGCCGCAGTGTTGCCCGCCTGTATATCCCATGGCCTCACCATGAGGACGATGCCCGGTATGGCGATGGCGAGGGACAGAGCTTTGCGCCTGTTGATGCGGTCGTCCGCAGTCATGAAGTGCGCAAAAATTATTGTAAAGACCGGATTGGTCGAGATGAGGACTGCGGCTGTCGACGCGTTTGAATGCATGATGCCAAGCTGGAACAGGAGCATGCTGACGGGGACGCATACGATACCGAGCAGCGCCGTGTACAGAACGTCGCGCGTGTGCAGCCCCTCAGCGCGGCGTTTGCGCTCGGAAACGGCGAAGGGGATAAGCACGATGCCGCCGATAAAAAACCTGATAAACGTCATTTGGAATGAGTCTATATTTGCGCCCGCGATTTTGAGCGTGACCTCCATCGTGGAGAACGCGAAAGCCGCGAACAATACGTTCAGCACGACTTTTGTATCGGGGGATTTGCTGTTTGTACTGTTTGTATCCATTGTCTCAGGCGCTCATCCTTTGCCCAGAGGTTTTACGGATACGGAAATCTGCGCCAGGTATTTTTCCGTGTCCTTGATGCTGATCTCGTCGTGGAGGTATATGACATATAGAGGCCCCGTAAACGCAAGCTTGTTTGCCTTGGCATATTCGACCAGTCTTTTGCCGGTATCCCCCATTTCCCCGTAGTAGCCGCGCACGTAGCCGACGATATAGCGTCCGGCGACCCTGCTTTGGCGCCCCTGCGGGTCGAGGGAGAAAAAACGGGTGGGCTGGGAAGGGGCTGTGACAAAGGCTTCCATATTTTCGAAATAGCCTCCAATAGGGTAGTTCAGGTTCACGCCCATGTTTTTTGCCTCTTTGCAAAACCGCATGAAAGGCTTGTAAAATTCACTCTCGTTTTCAAAGTCGTTCAGGGCGCCTTCAATGAGAGGGAGTTCGTCAAACATCACATCGCTGATCTCGAATTCGTTCGATGCGTTCCCGAGCCAAATGGTCTCACGAAGGGTATGGATGGTCGAATAAGCCTCCTGTATGTGGTGCAGCTGCGCGTCAAGTAGTCGCTCCTGCACCGCCAGTGTCTCAAGGATTTTCTCAGGAGTCCGGTCGTTTACGACCCCGTGTATGGTTTTCAGCGGCACTCCAAGGTCTGTCAACACGTTGATCAGGTTGATCAGTATGATCTGCCTCGGGGAGTAGAGCCTGTAGTCGTTTTCGCCCCGCGCTATAGGGGAAAACAGGCCTATGCGGTCATAGTACCTGAGCGTCGATTGGCTGATTCCCGAAAATTCCGAGAACTTTTTCATGGAAAGCAGATCGGTTTCTTTCAAAGCGGGCTTTCTCCTCTCCTTAGGACTTGTCACAACTCTGTCACAAAACTTGTAAAACCCTGAAGCAGGTTAAAGGTTTATCTACTTAATCTATGCGTTCCGGCCGCAAAGCGCAAGGAAAGTTTGTCGCTTTCCCTGTTTGGCAAATGGCGGCGATCCCTCGTGGAGCGTTGAAATGACAGGGTTTTGTTTCGCCAAAAATTATATAGCATTCCTCCTGAAGAGGAAAATATTTTTTTTATAAAAAACGCTTGACCTTCAAGCTTGTTTAACCAATACACTACATATAAGAAAAGGCGCTGACGCGAATTTCTCTCCCCCTGACAAGCTATGGCAGACACTTGAACATGAGATGTGTTGTGTCGCGCAACAACAAACTTTGCAAGGACACTGCGCGTCCATCGCCTTTTCCCGCCGATATGGTTTCGCCCAGGCCCTCGGATACCGGGAAGCTTTCAGGGCGAGGCGATGATCGCATATGCTTCTCGGGTCGATCTTCAGCCCCTTCTCGACGGAGCTGCCGACGGACGCTATTGACACAGTTTGTATATATCCCCGTACACTATGCCCAGCGTTCGTCGGTAGCGGTGCCGAGAGAGTGAGTTCGATAGAATGAAACCGCCTTCATGTCTGCATGTGAGGCGGTTTCAGTTATTTCCAGAGATTTTTTCATCTCCCGCCATACC
>JAISAW010000004.1 GCA_031266515.1 Eubacteriales Family XIII. Incertae Sedis bacterium | reverse complement strand
GGGAGTGAAACGACTCACATCCCATGCAGCTGGGAGTGAAACGACTCACATCCCATGCAGCTGGGAGTGAAACGACTCACATCCAATGCGCTAAAAGAAATGAGGCAAAATATGAAAATCGATTTAACGGCAAAGCCGTTTTGCTTGGACGAAGACGGCATAAATTGGGTGCAGGATACCCTTGCCAATATGACAGAAGAAGAAAAATTGGGGCAGATATTTTGCCTTGTTGCATACGACGACAATCCAGAGATGCTCAGGTATTTTGCGAAAGGCCTGAATGCGGGCGGGCTTATGTGCCGCCCCATGCCCACGAACGGCGAGGCTGTTTCCGTCATCAATACCTTGCAGGAAAATTCAAAAATCCCCATGCTTATCGCCGCGAATGTCGAGTCAGGCGGCACGGGCTTTACGATGGAAGGCACGACTGTAGGGTCCCAGATGCAGATAGCTGCGACAGGCGACCCCAAATACGCCGGCGTTCTCGGCGATGTTGTCGGTGCCGAGTCACACGCGGTGGGCGGCAACTGGGCCTTTGCCCCCGTTATCGACATCGATATGAATTTCCGCAACCCGATTACCAATACCCGCACCTACGGCTCAAACCCGGATATGGTGAAGCGGTGTGGCGCGGAGTTCACGAAAGCCTGCCAAAAGCACGATGTCGCTGTTTCGATAAAGCACTTCCCCGGCGATGGGCACGATGAGCGTGACCAGCATTTGGTGACAAGCGTAAACGGCCTCAGCTGCGAGGATTGGGACAGTACTTACGGCGAGGTGTACAGGGCGTCAATAGAGGCGGGGGCTTTGACTTTGATGGTCGGGCACATCATGCAGCCGGCCTGGTCAAAAGCGCTGAATCCTGAGCTGAAGGATGAAGAAATCCTTCCCGGCTCGCTGTCGCACGAATTGCTGAATGGCCTGCTCCGCGAAAAATTGGGCTTCAACGGCATGATAGTCACCGACGCTTCCAGCATGAACGGCATGCTCATACCGATGAAACGCTCGAAAGCCGTCCCCCTTGCTATAGCCGCCGGGTGCGACATGTTCCTCTTTGTCAAAAATCTGGAGGAAGATTTCGATTATATGCGCGAAGGCATCAGAAGCGGCGTCATCACGCAGGAGCGCTTCGATGAGGCGGTGACGAGGATACTGGCCACAAAAGCGGCGATAGGGCTGCACAGGGACAAGGGTATCCGAAGCGCGGAGGATGCGGCAAAAACAGTGGGCTGCGCGGCGCATAGGGCGATGGCAAAGGAAGTAGCTGATATGAGCATTACGCTTGAAAAAAATATCCAGGACGTGTTGCCGATAAGCCCGGAAAAACACAAAAGGGTTTTGTTTTTCCCCATCGATCCGACAGGCGTAAGCTTTTTCACGGGCGAGGCCATTTCGATAAACAAGGTTTTCATCGAAAAGCTGCGGGCGAGGGGCTTTGATGTGGAAGAATTTGTCCCCACTCTTACGTTTGAAGGCAATTTCAGCAAATATTCCGACATGGAAGAGAGGTATGACCTGCTCATATATTCGGCGGCCCTTGCCACGAAGTCAAACCAGACAGCGGTGCGGATCGAATGGGCGCAGCCAATGGGCGCGAATGTCCCGATGTTTATCAACGCCATCCCTTCGATCTTTGTTTCCCTCGAAAACCCCTACCATTTGATCGATGTGCCAAGGATCAAAACATACATCAACACATTCGGGTCAAACACCTTTGGCGTGGGCGACGTGGTCCTTGACGCGCTCATTGACAAGCTTCTGGGCAAATCGGAATTCAAAGGCAAAAGCCCGGTCGACGCGTTTGTCGGCAAATGGGATACAAGGATATAAAGCGCTGCTGTTATTACCCCGGCAGCAAATAGCAGGAAGTCGCGCCGGTCTTTCCGCTAATCTGCTTTGTTGGCGAAATCCTTACATACTACCCGCTTAGGATGAGACTCACTTCGCTCGCAGCTGTATGCGCGGTTTCGCCGCCGCGCATATTAGCTGAAATCCTCGGCACTTTATTCCTGCTATTTGTTGCCGGGGTAATAAAAGCGGGCTGCACATCTCCTGCGTATTTCGGAACAGAAACTTTGGTGCCTTATGGCACCTCAGGAATCAAAATTCGAAACGCGCGCCGCTTGACGCAGGGATTTCTTTGTGGTTAAATAATCAACATGTTTTGTTAGAGCGAAGTTAAGAACGGGACGGAAAGTGATTAAAGGAAACGTTATTAGCAGGAATATGATGATGAACGCTTCATCCGGTATGTGCATGATGATGCGCATATTCGACTGTGCCTGCAAACGAATTCCGACTTAACAGAGAGAAGAAAAAGCGTTAGCAAACGGGCACAGGCGAAATGCTGTGCCCGTTTTTTTATGTGTTTGATGGAAAGGCCATATGAATATACTGAGAACAGAACATTTGAAAAAAACTTTTCCGGAAGCGACGTCCGGACAGGATAGCTGTGTGCTCGACGACATCAATATTTCAATCGAGCAGGGAGAGACCTACGGGATCATCGGGCGAAGCGGTGCAGGCAAAAGCACTTTGGTGAGGTGCATAAACTTTTTGGAAAGGCCGACCGGCGGCGAAGTCTATTTTGAAGGGAAGGCTATGTCGGCGCTTCCGAAGGCGGGCCTCTATAAGACGAGACAGTCGATGGGGATGATCTTCCAGCAATTCAATCTGCTTGAGCAGCGGACTGCGCTCAAAAATGTGAGGTATCCGATGGAGATCGCCGGGTGGTCGAAAAAAGACGCGGACGCCCGTGCGGAAGAACTGCTTGAACTCGTGAACATGGGCGACAAGAAAAAAAGCTACCCGTCGCAGCTTTCGGGCGGGCAGAGGCAAAGGGTGGCTATCGCGCGTGCCATAGCACTGAACCCGAAAGTCCTCCTGTGCGACGAGGCGACCAGTGCGCTCGACCCCGAGACGACCAAGGGTGTACTCGATTTGCTGAACGAGATCAATCGGAAGTACGGCATCACCATCGTCATCATCACGCACGAGATGAGCGTGATCGAATACATTTGCGACCGCGTGGCCATTCTCGACGACAGCAGAGTTGTGGAAGAGGGCCCTGTGCTCTCGATTTTGAAAAATCCGCAATCAGAAACAGGGAAAAGCTTTGTCAAACCGGAGTTTAGGAGGATTCGTGGATAATTTTATCAGCTTCTTTGAGCACGTTAACGAAAATACGCTGCCTATGCTTTGGGAAGGCACCCTTGCGACGATCTATATCACATTCCTGTCGTCCCTGCTCGCGTATGTGGCAGGCCTGCCTCTCGGGGTGCTCCTTGTGGTGACCTCAAAGGTCGGCGTCCACCCGATAGTATGGCTGAACAAACTGCTCGGATTCATCGTGAACATCCTTCGCTCAGTGCCTTTCCTGATACTGCTTATCGCCGTATTGCCTTTGACCCGCGCCATCATCGGCACGACCATCGGCACTAAGGCGACAGTCGTCCCGCTGTTCATAGCCTCCTTCCCGTTTGTGGCGAGGCTCGTGGAAGCGTCTCTCATAGAAGTGAATGAGGGCGTGATAGAAGCTGCGTGGTCAATGGGTTCGACGCCTTTCCAGATCATATACAAGGTGCTCATCCCCGAAGCGCTCCCTTCCCTGATAAACGGCGCCGCCATAGCGGTCACAACCATCCTGAGCTACTCCGCGATGTCCGGCATAGTCGGCGGCGGCGGGCTCGGCGACATAGCTATCCGGTACGGCTATCACAGGTATGAAACGGACATCATGTTTTTGACGGTCATCGAACTCGTCGTGATCGTACAGATCATACAGGCGATAGGCGAACGCTGGGCCAAAGGTTCAGACAAGAGGTTGAAGCTCGTCGCAGGGCGCGGGCTGTTTGGGCTTGGACGAGCACCATGGGCAGGCGAATGAGTGCAAAGGTGCAGGCGAAGGCGAAAGAGTACAAAGAGCCAGGCGAGCGAGCACGAAGAAACAGGCGAGCGAATGAGCACGAAGAAACAGGCGAATTAGAACAAAGAGACAGGAAGGCACACAAAGCATTGAGCGGGAGAACGCAAACCGATACTGATCCTGCGGGCATGGAGATCGCGGTGAGTATAGAAGAAATTATAGTTTTGAATAAAAGGAGTAGTGAAAAATGAAAAGGAAAAGTCTGATCGGGTTATTATTGGTATTTGTATTGGTTTTGGGAGTTTTCTCGGCTTGCGCATCGTCGCCGGACTCCTCTGATGATTCGGATTCGGGAGAAGCCGTCACGTTGATCGTGGGCGCGACTCCGGTTCCGCATGCGGAAATCCTGGAGCAGGTCGTCAGCGACCTCGAAGCGGAAGGCTACACCCTCCAAATCACTGAGTTCACCGACTACGTGCTTCCGAACACCGCGCTGAGCGATGGCGACCTCGCGGCGAATTACTTTCAGCACCTTCCTTACCTTGACCAGTTCAACGAGGAAAACGGCACTGACCTCGTAGGCGTGGCGTCGATTCACTACGAACCCCTCGCGCTTTATCCCGGAAAGTCGACAAGCCTCGACGAAGTGAAAGAAGGTACGGAGATACTGGTCCCCAATGACGCGACGAACGAAGCCCGTGCCCTCCTCTTGCTTGAGGCGAACGGTCTTGTCGTGCTGAAGGAAGGCATCGGCCTTGAAGCGACCGTGCTCGATATCACGGAGTATCCCAAAGGCAAGCTGACCATCACGGAGATAGACGCTGCGCAGATAGCCAAGTCCCTCCAGGATGTGGACTTCGCTGTCATCAACGGCAACTATGCGCTTGAAGCCGGGCTGAACGCCGCTACCGACGCGCTCGTCAAGGAAGAAAAGGATTCGCTTGCTGCGGAGACCTTTGCGAACTACGTCGTAGTAAGGGCGGGCGATAAAGACAAGCCGGAAGTACAGGCTCTTGTCAAAGCATTGCAGTCCGAAAAAATAAGGGCGTTCATAGAGGAAACCTACGAAGGGGCTGTCGTCCCCTCGTTCTAAACGCACCGGTGATTTCAAAGCAAGATTCCGGCTCATGGGAGCCAGTCTACACACACCGAAGAGACGGCGGCGACGCCGTCTTTTTGGCTTTGTATATCAAAATCCCTGTTTACATCTGAATAACAACGTCCCCTCATTTTTCCCCCAATTTAACAACAAAGAAACGCACTTGTTAGCCCAACTTGCGCGTTTCATGGTATATACTGAAAAAATGGATTACAAATCAGGCTTGAAAGAAAAATACAGAGGCCTCATCGACAGGCTGGATCGGGTGCAGGGGATCAAAGTATCCCTCGGCGAACCCATGTCTCTTCACGCGACCATGCGGACCGGCGGCCCTGCGGACATCTTCCTCGAACCCTGCTCCGAAGAAGCCCTGATCGCCGCGGCCGAGGCGCTGAATTCGAAAAATATCCCCTGGATCGCTGTGGGGAACTGCTCAAATATAATTGTAAAAGACGGCGGATACCGGGGCGCTGTGATTTCCCTTGTCCCCGCTCTCACAGGTATCGAAGCCTCACCCGCACAGGATGGGGCGGCTGTCATGAAGGCGGGTGCCGGAGAGCCTCTCTCCAAACTCGCGGCCGCAGCCGCAGCCGCTTCGCTTACAGGGCTTGAGTTCGCGGCGGGGATCCCGGGCAGTGTGGGCGGCGCGGTGTATATGAATGCAGGTGCCTACGGCGGAGAAATAAAGGATTGCCTCACGGAAGTCAGGTGCTTCAGGCGGGATTCGGGCGGGCAAGTCGTCCTAAGCGCCGAAGACGCGCGGCTCGGATACCGCACGAGTATATTCAAGAGCGGGGAATACATCATCCTTGAAGCAGCCTTTGCCCTGCGCTGCGGCGTACGCGAAGAAATAGACCGAAAGACCAGGGAGCTTTTTGAGAGGCGAAACGCCAGACAGCCCGTTGAGCTCCCGTCGTCGGGCAGCTTTTTCAAAAGGCCGGAAGGACACTATGCGGGCAAGCTGATAGAAGAGGCGGGGATGAAAGGGTTTTCATCTGGAGCAGCGGAAGTCTCGCCAAAACACGCGGGCTTCATCGTGAATACCGGAGGGGCGACGACGGCAGACGTGCTTGCAGTGGCGGACGCTGTGAGGAGAGAAGTTGAAGCGAAGTCGGGCGTAGCCCTCGAAGCGGAGCCGGTCATCATCGGTGAGGACATAAGGGAGGGGTTGTCATGATCGATCCTGGGATCAAAACGGCCTATGAGGTCGGAGGCAGGCGCTATACACTGCTCAGCGATCTTCACACGCACACTACATATTCGCATGGGACGGGAAGCATCAGGGAAAATGTCGAAGCTGCCCGTGCCCGAGGCATCATGAAGATCGGTATAGCCGACCACGGCCCCGGACACCTGTTTTACGGTATCAAAAGAAGGATGTATGCGCGCATGAAGGCTGATATAGAGGAAGTCAGGGCCGAATACCCCGACATGGAGATATTGCTGGGAGTGGAGGCAAACATCGAAGGCGGCAAAGGGGTGATTGATGTCGTCCCGCGCGACTCGGAGTATTTTGATTTCGTGGGGGCGGGCTATCATTATGGCACACTCGGCGGAGGCACGCCCTTTGGGCTGTTCAAAGAGGCGGGAAACCTTATTTCCACAGCCTCCGG
This sequence comes from Eubacteriales Family XIII. Incertae Sedis bacterium, assembly GCA_031266515.1. Taxonomy (GTDB): domain Bacteria; phylum Bacillota; class Clostridia; order Peptostreptococcales; family Anaerovoracaceae; genus JAISAW01. Next base: position 6,268 of record JAISAW010000004.1, on the reverse strand, counting down.
CAGGACTGCAAAGGCTATAATAAGGTCAAATACAAACAGCGTCGTGAAAGCCATCGAAAAAAACGATATACTCTTTTTAACGCATCCGGGGGACAAGGCGTCGGTCGACCTGCTTGAGGTCGCGGCAGCCTGCGCACGAAGGGGGACGCTTGTGGAGATCAATATGAAACACAGATCGCTTTCGGCGGACGACATCGCCACTATGGCGATAGCCGATATAGGTTTCATAGTGGGCAGCGACGCGCACAGCCCTGACAGGATAGGGCATTTTACAGGAGCGGTCGACCTTATATGTGAATCGGGGATAGATCCTGAAAGGGTCGTCAATATAAAAGTGGAGTGAAAGGAGCGGAAAGTCATGGAAGTCGTCATATTATCCGGGCTGTCGGGTGCGGGTAAAAGCCAGGCGATCAACAGTTTTGAGGACATGGGGTATTACTGTATAGACAACATGCCTCCCAACCTGATAAAGGATTTTATCAAACTCATCAGCAAAAACAAGACCAAGGTCACGAAGATTGCGCTCGTGATGGATATCCGGGGGCGGGATTTCCTGGACGGCCTGCTCCACTACAAGAATCTCCTGAAAGACAAAAAGATAGACCACAAGCTGATTTTCCTTGAGGCGTCAAAGCCTGAATTGCTCAGGCGCTTCACGCAGACGAGAAGGGTGCATCCTCTCGCGATAGGGCTCACCATCGAGGAGGCGATCGACAAGGAAGAAGGGATCCTCGAGCCGATAAGGGATATAGCCGACCTCATCATCGATACCAGCGAACTCAAAACCTCAGAGCTCGCAGCCGAACTCAGGGAATTCGTGCAGAGCGACTCCGAATACAGCCGGTTTCGTTTCACCATAAAGTCGTTCGGCTACAAGTTTGGCCTTCCGAGCGAAGTCGACTGCGTCTTCGATATGCGCTTCATCCCAAACCCCTATTACGTGGACGAGCTCAGGGACAAGACCGGCAATGACAGCGAAGTGGCGGACTTCGTTTTTTCCCATGAAGAAGCAAGGGCGTTTGCTGAAAATATGCTCGCAATGACATTGAAGCTGAAGCCCTATTTCATAAAGCAGGGCAAGCCCTACATGACGCTTGCGTTTGGCTGCACAGGCGGGCAGCACCGCTCTGTAGCGATGGCAAACCTCATAGCGGAAAGGCTGAAATTTGCAGGAGAATCAGTCAAGCTCAGGCACAAGGAGCTATAGCCGCCACAGATGTCATTCTCATCTGAAGTGAAAAATGAGATATCGAGGATCACTCCGGAAAAACGCTGCTGCATGACTGCCGAGCTTGCGGGCCTGCTCAGGTCCGCCGGCTCCATCAGGCCTGAAGGGGAAGGCCGTCTCGGGGTTTCGCTCTCCACTTCGTACCCGTTTGTCGCCAGGCATATGAAGCGCATATTATCGGAAGCCACGCGGGAAAATCCAATGGTCTACACGACGAAAGCGCCTGGCAGGTATACGAAAAACAGATATGAGGTCAGGCTCGACTCTTCGGACGCCGCTATGTCGCTTTTGCGCGAAACCGGGATCGTCACGCAGGAGGACGGGCTTGCAAGGATAGGAACGGCTATAGATCCTTCGCTGACCCATACGAAATGTTGCCGAAAAAGCCTCGTCGCCGGATTTTTCCTCGGCTCAGGCACGGTGACAAACCCTGAAAGAGGATATCACTTTGAGATAAGCGTAAGGGACGATGTCCTCGCGGGGGATTTGCGGCGTGTGCTCGGCGCTTTCACCGATATCAAGGCGCAGGTGGTCCGGCGGGGCGATAAGTTTGTGGTCTATATCAAGCAGGCCGAGCAGATAAGGGACATGCTGGGCATCATGGGCGCGCACGCCTCGCTCCTCAAGTTCGAAGAATCGCGGATGATGAGGGAGTTGAGAGGGCAGGCAAACAGGCTCAGCAATCTCGACGGGGCAAACATCGGCAGACTGGTCGCTTCCGTGAAAAAACAGATCGCCGCAGCCGAAAGCCTTCTTGGAAACCCTTCGGCGGCATCTGGCGCGCCACCCCGCGCCCGGGAGGCCGCGAAACTGCGCATCCGCTACCCCGAAGCCAGCCTGAACGAGTTGGCAAAACTCTTCGACCCTCCCGTGTCCAAGTCAACCGCTTATAAGAGGCTTCGTGAGATGGAAGCACAGGCGTCGATCCCCCAATCCGAATGATGTGCTATAACCTGTCTTTTTCAGTTACAAAAAGGCAAAAGGCCCGCAGCCGTTGAAACTGTGAGCCCGGCGGGGGTTCAAAAGCGCCGGGGGATTGTTATGCTACAGTGATGTTTTTCAGGAATTTGTTGAACACCTCCTGTTTCGGGAAAACATCATAGAAATCCGTACCGAAGGTTTCTTGAATTCGCCTGTAATCGAGCGCGATTTCATCTTCATTCGAGAATTGCAAAGTATCGACGGTTTCGCCTTTTTCGTTTACGGTCTTTCGGAATGCGATCATACCGCCCACGTCATCCAACCAAACGATGCCGTTTTTGCTTATGCGGCATGTCGCGGCCTTTAAAGCTCTTGCAATCCGCTCTGCGGACAGAGGCTTTTCGCCCATTTTGCGTTGAAGGACCCTTATGACCAGGAGGGCGACAAAACAGATAAGGAAATGCGCGCGTATATGATCGTTGTTTCTGACGAACACGGGTCTTGCGTACAGATCGGATTTCATGACGCGAAACGATTCTTCTATGCGCCAAAGGCCTTTGTACGCTTTGCGAATGTCCCTCTCGTCCATATCAAGCTCGCTCGTTATGATACAGAAATATCCGTCGTACTTTGCGTCCTTTTCCGCCTTCTCCCTGTTCACGCTGCGCACTTTCGCAACGTTTTCGAGGTATTCGCCGCTCTCCTTGTCAACAAGCTCTTCTTTGGTGTATTCTTCGTAACCGTGTTTGATCGCGTACGCGTTGTTCTTGAGCGCTTTTTCGGCCTTGCGCAACTTCTCCTCGCGCTTGCGCCTTGCCCTCTCGGCGTCCGCCTTGTCCCAATAAAGAAGGATCCTTCGTTTGCGCGAAACCTTCTTTCCGTTCTCGTCATGTCCTGTGTATTCCTCGTCGAAGAGTTTGTATTTGTAACGATCGCTTCGGATGACCCATCCGTTTTCGTCAAACAATTCGGTCTCGTATCGTTGTCCCTTTTTCCCTCTGAGTGCCTGCGAGAAGATGAAGCCGTCTTTGTTGTTTACGATGGCGTCGATGTTCTTCGACGAATTGAGCCCTTTATCCGCCACGACGATAATGCGGCCGAGACCGTATGACTCTTTGACGTCTTTCATAACGGGCCGCAGCGTCGTCGTTTCGCCCGTGTTGCCCGGGAATATCGACATGCTAACGGGCAGGCCGTTTGCATCCATGAAAAGCCCCATGGCCGCGATCGGGTCGCATCTGTGTTCTTTCGAAACGCCCTTTTGCCGTATGTCGTCATCGTCTTCGGGAAAATCGATTTCGAAAAAATAATTCGTGACATCGTAGAAGGCGTATGTCAAGTCGCGACCGATGAGTTGTTTTACGCGCTCGTTCAGATGCCGTTGCAGTTCCGTATCGAAATCCGCACAGTAATCCAAAGACCTGTATACCTCTTGAAGCGTAAAATCCGTACGCATGTTGTAAAAATTGTTCTTCAATTGACACGTGGCCCTCTTCGAATCCGGCGACAACAGTCTGAGGACCACAAGGAATTTGAAAATGTCCGAAAGAGAGTAATCGCCGCGGAAACGATGCGACCTTTCGTATTGTTTTATGAACCCGTCGATATCGAGGCTCGTGTAAATCGCCTCGAGAAACTTAAAGCCGTAATTAAAACGTCTGTTTGATTCGCCGTACATTTTCTCGGTGCCGGGAGCTTCTATTCGCCCCGGCGGATTTTCCGTTTTGTACCGGGCATTGAATTCCTCCGCCTCGGCCATAAACGCCTTGGGATCTTCCTTGTCCTCAAGATATCCGAAATCCTTGATTGTTCTCTGCTTGGGCGGCAAGCCGGGTCCCGGACGATACGCTTCGACAACCCTTATCTGAGTCTTGACCGTTCCGTCCGCATATGTTTTTTTGTCCCGTTTGATCATGTCGCATCACCTCGTTTCGATGAAAGATAAGTATACGACTATTATAGCACAACTGTAGCATTACGTCGAGCAAAGTCGCAAGAAAACCGCAAATTATTTGCGGTTTCAATGTTTTTGCCGTATGCAAACTGTTATATTGCTATTCTAACTGAAAAAGACAGGTTATAGCACTATATTGCGCGGGTAGCTAAATCCATGTCACCAAAAAATGGAAAAAAGAAGAATAGAAGAATAGCATCGAGTCGAAGAATAAGTACCACCAGAAACTTTACATTCCCGTCACCAGCATACAACGGCTCGATTGGCTGTCATAATCCATGCGCCTTATTCCTTGTCTTCTTCTCCCCTTGCCTTTTTCAGTGGTTTCAAGTCGTCCTCCGATGCGCCACGCCCCCGTCTATGTGGAGGAACCCATAGCGGGGTCAAGGTTGTGGTGGTATGTTTCGTCCGCGTAGACTACGAAATCCCCGCCGGGGGCAGTCAGCCTCATATGGGTGAGCAGGTTTTGATCTGAAAACTCCACATCCGTGATCACATAGCCCTCGGATCCGTACCCTGTCGAGGCGAAGAGGTCAACGATGCTGATCCAGCCGGAAGAGGCCTCTTCACCTTCATTTCCGCCTTCGTTTCCATCTTCGTTTTTCCCGTTTTCATCTTCAATTTCTTCCTCGGAGGCTTCGTAGTATAGGTCGCCATACCACATTCCCTCCCAATAAGGAGCGTAGCCATCGTAGTCGTAGTCCCAATCTTCATAAGGCAAATCAACCTTGTCGTCTATCAATTTTTGCGTATCTGCCCTCGCACGATAGCCTTCGGGCAAGGCTGGCGGAGTCTTGATATATTTAGTGCCTGGCTGTCCACACGCGACATCCGCATAGGCGATCATAGAAGGCAGCTCAAAATATCCGATAATACTGTATTGAACCGTTTCTGTCGTGGTTTTCCCATCTTTGCCTTTAAAATGGTATGTGAGAGTTACGCCACCGTCGTGATAAACATCTCCTGGATTCAAAGCCGCAAATAGGAAACCCTCTTCATCAGACTCCGCCTTGTCCATAACCCCATCCCCTGAACCCGGATGATACTCCGCCGTCACTATACTGCCGCCCGCGCTGCCATTCGGGCCAAACCGCCCCGGTTCACCTGTATAACCAGCCAGGGAAAAAGAATCCGCCGCCATATCCATAAGCTTCTCATTGCCAATATTCCCGTAGGCGTACTGCTCGGTCGCCCACGCCTGGAGGGCTTTCGCGGAAGTATTGGCCACAGCAATGAGCTCCTTTTCATGCGCCTTGCCGATATACCCCGTCAGCGCGGGCACTCCTATCGCCGCGAGTATCGCTATGATGACGATGACCACTATGACTTCGACGAGAGTAAAGCCCTTACGGCAACGTGAAAGGCGTGATAGCGGGGCAATAGCAACTCGTGGCTTCTGCGCAGAAGCAGCCCCGAAGCGCAAAAAAGACATCGTTCGCTTTGCCCTCTCCTCCGCTCGCCTTGCGCTCGCTTCGCTGTCCTGTTTTGCACTGCGGCTGAAGTCGCGCAAAAAAGACACGTGAGGAATATCCGTGCCTGCGTTTTTTTCGTTATATCCTTCCGCGACGCTGCCCGGGCCTAAATTACAGGATTGCCCCCCCCCGTACTACGGATTTCACTGTTTCAACCGTTCGCATTGGTCCTCTCCTTGCCTGCTCCTGCTATACCTTCAACTCATTCATATATGCTTTTGTTTGCCGTTATAATCCGCCACGACGCTTTTCAGTCTATTGCCATGCATCGCTGATGGTATACCCACTTTACCATAAGGCAAACAGTAATATGCAAATATCTTTTTTGCTTCCCCGCATAGTCGTAATAATCATAAATTCCAACAAAAGATATATGGTGCCGGAACAAAAATGACTTCTTGGTTTACTTGAACTCCTTGAGGATATGGCCCAGCCCCTGAAGCCTGTGAGATAAGAAATATATCCTCAAGTGCATGTCCGCATCATTGAAGCGAAAGAACAAATAATAGTTCTTCACATTGCACCAGTTCATATCGATGTCCTTAAACAACCCGCTCGAATGGTTCTTAAGAGACTGCCCTTTCCAGTTGCCCGAAGCCAATAATCTGACCTTTTCATCAACTGCGTCGAGAAGCCGGCCTGCAGCGTCCGGATTCAGAAGCACATTGGCTGTGTACCTGACTGCTTCATTGA